>JBARIA010000051.1:0-44194 GCA_049799515.1 Candidatus Dormiibacterota bacterium
CGCCATAGAAGCTCCCGTGAAGCACTCCATGGCCCTCGCAAGTCCCGTACTATCTCGACTCGGGAGTACCGGTCTCAGCGGCCGGATGAACTAACGGCGCTCTTCGCAGACTAGACGCCATCGTTCCGGTGGCCGATGCTCTCCTGGTGACCTATCCGAGATGGCCGCCGGACCAGCGCCCCGGCGAAGGGCCGTCGGCAGCGCGCGGGAAGCCAGCCGAATCCGATCTCGGGTTCCGGCCCAACGAGGAGGTGCGATGAGCAGCAGTTCACTGACACTAATTCTTGCCGTCCCCAACCTAGCGGAGGCCGCTGAGTTCTATCAGAAGCTCGGTTTCCGAGAGACATTCTCGATCCCGGACCGCGGATGGAAAGATTGTCCACTCCGAGCTGGCCACTTCGACGAGCGTGCTCATGCTGGGCCCGCTGGACGTTTTCCATTACGAGAGTGACCAGCGGCAACGTCAGATTCAGCGGGGGGAGCGAGGGTTGGGGGCCGCTCTGATGGTGGCAGTCGACAACGTCGATGCTGTGGCGGAACTGATCCGGGCTGACCAGGTAGAGATCCTGCTCGAACCAGTCGATGAGTTTTACGGCGAGCGAGTCTTCTTCTTCGTTGATCCCTACGGCTACGAGTGGAAGCTCTCCCAAACTGTTGAACGAGTCGACCGGAAGGAGGTGCTGCGCCGGGCCACAGGTCAGCTTGTCGATGAGGAATTCGGCCGAACAGATCCTGTGTTGACTGAGATGGGGTCTCCACAGCCGCCGACGGGCGCGGGGAATTAGCATCTCCCATTCTCTGAGCCACTTCAGCAGCAGACCTATAGTTGCAGCTCGCGACACTCATCCCGGTTGGACAGTAGTTCCAGTCGCCGTGACGAAGTAGATCGTTTGCTGGAGTCGACGGTCGCGCTTGTATGCCCTTCTCCGATAGTGGTCAGACCTAGGCAGGGATGGGGGCCCGGCTCGGTACCGGGCCCCCGCTAGACATCGACAACAGGCTGCCTCGATAGGCCTCCGGTGCGGACACACCAGTACGCCATCGGGCCGATCGCCGGGGTCGTAGTAGGTGGATCGGAGCTGGCGTGAGGGTCGTCACGCCGACCACACCGTGTAGCGGGTGAGCGCTGACTGATGAGGAGTTCGACCATCCCAACTCGTCCTGGCTCTAACAAACCTGCCGTCGATTGGGTGAGCCGCGGAGCGGAGCCCGGCCAATGCCGGACCCCACCCCATCGACCGTCAGTTTGACTACGAGACCCGGTAGTCCTGCGGATAGAGCTCGTCGAACACTCCCTGTGGCACGAGACCCGACAGCTTGTTGCTGTACACGGTCAGCTGGTTGGGTTGGTTCGGCGTCCAGATCACCGGGAGCTGCTGCGCGAGATAGTTCTCGTACTTGTCGATCGCCGTGATCTCGGCCTTGGCTGTCGGAGCCACGTTGGTGGCCTTGATCAGAGCGTTAGCCTCTGCACTGTTGTAGCCGCCGACGTTGGAACTGGCTCCGGTCTCGAATAGCTCCTCTCCGGTTGGCAGATAGTCTGGGGAGTAGACCCATCCGCCGTTCCAGTCGTCGGCCTGCCACGCGTCGCCGGGCGTGTAGGCGTTGGTGATCACATCACCAAAGGTCTCCGGAGTCTTCACGATCGCGTCGATGCCCGCCTGCTGCTTCCAGCCGGAAACCAAGGTGGTCATCTCGTCAATGAAGGCGGGTTGGCCCGCAGTGTAGAGGAACGTGAACTGGAGCGGCTCTCCAGCTGTGATCCCGGCACCGCACTCACCGGTCCCGGTGCCAGGCTTCGCGCAAGTGCTGGTACCGCCCTTGTTCACCTTCCAGCCGTGGACCTTGAGTAGGGAGTCCGCCTTGGCCGGATCGTAAGGGTAGACGCCGTTCTGATTGGCCTCCAGCTTGCTCAGGAACGGATTGTCCTTGGTGTTGGACGGATAGGTCGGCACCGGTCCGTTGTTGACCGAGCCCGTACCGCCAACGTAGTAGTCCTTGATGATCTGCTTCTGGTTGACCAAAGACTGCATTGCCTGGCGGATATACAACTGTTTGAACAGCGGCCCCGCCTGGGCATTGCTGAAGTCGAGCGGGAAGTAGTTGGTCAAGTAGACCCACCAGTAGGCAGAGTCGTAGCCGCTGTGCTCGAGTTCTTTGAGCTGCGAGTAGTCTGCAACTGGCATGTACCCGATCGTGAGGTCGCCCGCCTTGAGCTCGTTGAACTCAGACTCGTCGCTGGTGAAGGGGATCTCCTCGAAGGCCTTGATGTCAGCCTTGTCCGGCCCCGAGTAGCGGGGATTGGGCACGAACTTGGCGTAGCCGGAGATGTTGTACGAGGAGATCTTGAAGGGGCCGCTGACCACCTGCCACATGGGGTTGGTTCCGTATGTGCTGGTGTCCTGCGACTCCGAGTTGATGTACTGGGCCACTGCCAGAGCGCCACTGGTGGCTGTGCCAGGGACGGTCTCGTCGTAGTTGCCGTCGGGGCTACTGGCCGAGGTCTTGTCCCAGCTCTGCTGGGGAATCGGGAACATCTGGCTCAGCTCGTTGTAGGTGAACCAGGTTGGGTTGTAGGCCGCGTTCAGCTGCAGTTGCACGGTGTAGGTACCGGTTGCCGTATAGCTGGTGACGTTGTCCGGGAACAGGCCCGGTACGTAGGCGCCCCAGCCAGGGCCGGCGGCGCTGGAACTGGTGAGGTTGGAGGCGCCGGAACTGACCGATGCCTTGAGAAGGTTCATCCAGAAGGTCACGTCCCGAGCCGTGATCGGAGTGCCGTCAGACCACTTCCAATGCTTCAGGGTGATGGTAACGGTCTTGTTGTCATTGCTGTACTTGGGAGGGTCGGCAATGCTCAGCGCCGGATTGATGACCGGTTTGCCGTTATCCCCGAACCAGTAAAGAGGCCGGTAGGTCAGCCACGAGAAGTACTGGGCGTTGGTGGTGGTGAAGTAGGTGGCCGACTCCATCGGAGCGAGGTAGTTGGGCGCGCCGTCAGGGGCCTCTGCCCAAGTCACGATCTTGCTAGAGGAGGACGAGGAAGCGGCACTGGCCGTCAGAGCCCCAGAGCCAAGGGTGCCCATCGCCAGGGCTGCCAGCGCGGCCAGTCCGGCCAGTCGCCACAACGTCATCTTGGGGATCACCTTTTTCACAACCAAACGCTCCTTCTATTACCGCACTCCGAGTTCAAATCGGGTAGACGTCCTTCGGTGCGCCGAATACGCAAGTAAAAGCCGCTCTAGATCCGCACTCGGCTGCACTCGCGTCATCCGTACCCGGACTATCCGGTTGCTCGCGGGAGTACTGCGGGAAGTCCGACTTACTGTCCGTCACGCTGGTATCGGGGTGACATTTCACATGTCATTCGAGGCGCCTCGTGTATGGCTCGGGTTGTTGTCGGCTAATACCTGGTCGCGTAGAAGTGAGGTGCACGCCCACCCACTCGAGATATCCTAGGCGGGAGACGGCTGGCGTTTCTAGCCGTATTCGGACTACTTTTGGCCGAAAACGTCACCCGTTAGGATGATTTTTGGAAGAGGACCCGCAGGTCATACGTGTTGTTTGGCTCAGGGTTGGGTCGCGTCTCATAGAGGAGGCTGTTGCCGAATTCCGATACTGTTGGGAAGATGACGGTGGAGACGAGTCGGGCGAGCAGCCGAAGTCGAGGGCCTCTCTGTGGTGGGTCAGAAGAGCGTCGAGCCGGGGCTCTAGATCCACCTTTCGCTGGATGCGGCCCTGCCATCGGTGCATTTGGTGCGTCAGATCGACAGCTGTGTCAACGTCCGCTTCGCTCCACGGATAGTCCGGCTGCTCTACCGCCCTGAGCCGGAGCCAACAGCGCGAGCGTCAGCCGTCCCACGACCAAGCCTGGCATTGCCACAAACCGGTTTCGCAAAGTCCAGCGTGCCGGAAGTGAGTACGAGCCCTCGTCAGGGAGTAGGTCCTGGCTGGAGCGCAGTACTCGAAAGCGAACCCGCTCGCCGAATACCTCTCAGAGCGGGCCTGACCGACGGAGTCGCTGCGTATTCCAGGGACAGAAGTACGGCAGCCAGGGCGCGCCAAGGCCGCCAGGGCTCGGCGATCTGCGCTACCTGATGGGGACTTAGCTCTTGATAGCGTCGTCGGACCAAGTAAGCCCGGATGCCCGCGTCGCCCCACGGGAACGCATTCGGCTCTCCCATCCTGAGAGCTAGGTAGTGAGCTGCACCAATATCTAGCCCGGGTATCACCGTCAATGCCGCTAATAGCTGGTCAAGGCTGCTGGCACGATCCAGGGAGAGGCTTTCGCCCGCGACCGCCATGGCGAAACGACGTACCGCCAGCGCGGAGTCAGATGAGATTCCCAAGTCTGCCAGGTCGGCCTCAGCCAAGGTAGTTGGACTTGGGAATACGTGACTAAGGCCCATTGCCGTGAATCCGGCAACCGGAGTGCCATGCCGCTCCACCAACCTACCTACTACTTCCCGAGGCGCCGGCAGCAATAGTCGATCGCCCAAGATAGCGGCCACGCCCACTTCAAATGGATCCCATGTACCGGGCGGACGTACCCCGGGTCTGCCTTCCAGGAGGGTTGAGAGCAGCCTATCGGTTCCCAAGTGCGGTGCAGCTGTTCGGAGGTCCAGGTCGAGATTGAATACTCGGCGAGCCTGCTGAACGAGATGGATCAGTCGTTCCCAGCGAGGCAGGTGCACCCGCACCAACAGGTGCCCATCGCCGCCGGGCCAGAACTCGATTGCCCCAGGATCGCCGTCGACGAGGATTGTTCGCCGGTAAATACCTTCCGCCACACTCTCGACTCCCGGTATGGCTCGAGCGGCGAAGTAGTTCAGCATCGTGGCCCAGTCGAGCGGCGGCCGGTACGCCATCCGAAGCAACAAGCCGCCGTCCGCTACCGGGCGATCGCTCAGCCGTCGCCGCTGCCGCAGCTCCCGAGGCCGGAATTTGAAGGTCTCCAAACAAACCCGGTTGAACTGCCGAACGCTTCCGAATCCTGCCGCCAGGGCGATCTCAGTGATGCTGAGCTCGGTATCGTCCAGGAGCCGGCGGGCGAAGTGGGCTCGAGCCGAGCGCGCCAACTGATCGGGAGTCGCTCCCAAATGGAGCCGAAACAGCCTGCGGAGATGCCGGGGCGACACTCCCAAGCTAGAGCCCAAGGCCTGCTCGCTACCTCTATCGAGTGCTCCATCCAATACCAGCGAGACGGCCCGGCATACGATACCCGCCCCACTCGAATATGTGGACGGAGCCTCCCGATCCCGGCGGCAGTTGTGGCAAGGGCGGAACCCCGCGGCGTCGGCGGCGTGCCACTCGTGGATCACCGCCTCCTCGATCACCACCTCCTCCATGGTGGCCTCAAGCTCGACCAGCAAAGGCAAATTCGACCGGAAGGTCCTCTCGCGTCGGACTGAATCCGCCGCTCGCCCTTTGGCAACAGTCATGAGCCAGGCCGCCGAAATGTTCGGAACCCCGTCACGGGACCAGGCCACCAGCGCGGCGACGTACGCCTCCTGCACGCACTCTTGGCCACGTCGAGGTCGCGCACATTGCACTCCGACGGCGCGAGCATCTTGGCCCTCTCACTCCTGTGAGACTCGGCGCGTGCCAGCTCGACCCGCCACTCCACCGTCACGTGGCCACTGGCCGGACCTCCAGACCGCCGCCCTGCGTGAGGATGGGGTTCCGCTCGGCGGTCTTCAGGGCGTCGTCCAAGTCGGCTGCCTCGATCACGTAGACTCCGACGACCACCTCCTTGGCCTCAATGAAGGGGCCGTCGGCGAGACCATCGGATCGGATCGAGGTCGAGGCTGTGATGGGTTGAAGTGGGAACGCGGCTATCAACGTGCCCGAACTTTTGAGGTCATCGGCGTACCGATCATGCTTCTCTAGCTCGCCGGGTTCGGGGTCCTCATCGATATCGACGTTCGGTGAGTACAGAAAGATCGCGTACTGGGCCACGGTGGTCTCCTTCTCCGCGATTTCCGCCTACACCAATACGTCGAACGGCGACGCCCAAAATCGACAACTCCCCTCTGGCGAACAGGAGCGTCTGAAGGTGCGCGGCCGCCCAGATACCGGGCCGCGACGACACCAGCACCCACTGCCAAACCGTGTCTCGGGTCATCCTCAACTCCGCCGAGATCGACTCGATCGCCGCGCACTCCGAGGGGTACTCGCCTCGGGTGCTCCAGAACCATCCTCACCGCCCGCTCCCGAAGCTCCAGCGGATACCTCGTCGTGCTGGTCATCTCTCCTTCCTTAGAACGAATGGAGCCTCCAACGTTCCCGGCGCGGTTCACCCAAGCCTGACCCATGCCCATGGGAAAGTGGGACATGAGTTAGACTTACCCACATGAAGGTAGTTAGTGGGACTTCGCGGCTTGATGACCGAGGGCGGTTGGTGTTACCAGCCAATCTGCGCCGTCGGCTCGGCATGCGGCCAGGCGATGATCTGGTGGTAAGTGAGGAGGCGGAGGGGGTCTTGCGGGTGGAGAGCCGACAAGCCGCTGCCCGCGCTCTCATCGGGCTGGCAGGGTCGGCCGATCACTCAACGGTCGAGGAGCTGCACGCTCATCGACGAAGCGAGGCCGCCGGGGAGGAAGCTGACGCACGCCGTTCGCTTCGATGACCGCCGTTCTGGACGCCTCAGCTCTGCTGGCGTTGCTCTTTGACGAGCCAGGCGCCCACGCGGTAGCGGAGGTGATAGCGGAGGGGGCCACCGTGAGCACGGTCAATCTCGCCGAGGTAGCCACGGTGCTCGCCCGAAACGACCGCGATCCCGATGCTGTGCTGGAGCCGCTTCGGGCCCAGGTCAAATTGGAGCCGTTTACGGATGCTGACGCGCTCGCCGTCGCCGCACTGTACCCAGAGGTTGGCTCCAGGGGCCTATCCCTGGGTGACCGGGCCTGTTTGGCCCTCGCTCAGCGTCTGGACTCCCCTGCGGTAACTGCCAACCACCTCTGGAGCGGGCTCTCGCTCGACATCGCCATCCAGCTCATCCGCCCTGCCTGCGGTTGACCGATGGAATGCGGTTGCCGTTGAACAGAACGGTACCGGTCGACTTCCCGGCCCCGCGGACGTTGAAGGTGCCGTGGGCACAACCGCGCCGGGCGAAGAGACGCGGGGCGCTTGACTCCATCCAGCCTCGCTGCAGGCCAAAGCCGATCGGTGTGACCGGCGCAGTGTGGTACTCGTTGCTGGACGGATGGAAGCCGAGGATCGCAGGGACCCGCTCGTTGGTCTTCGGCCGAAACACCATGCCCGAGAGCCAGTTGCCATCTGAAAGCGGAACTGACACATCGAGACCGGTGTCCAGGTCGTAGCTCCTTGGCGAAAGCTGCCACTTCGGACCTAACATGTGCGCTCCTGCCGGTGGTCAGGGCGCCGCTAATCCACTTCGATGAGATGACAGGCCAGGCGGTTGAGCTCCTCGGGTTCACCGCCGCGGACGATTACCGTGCCTCCGAGGTTCACGCGCTCGCGCAGGATACAGGCGTTGGGTTCGAATGAAAACGTCATCCCTTCCTTGAGTTCTGCGTCCATAGTCGGAGGCACCGGCCGCAGAAAAGGGAATTCGTCTGCGAAGATCTCGTCGGCACCGCCATAGAGATGGCCGATTAGGGTGGCCGGCGACAGGCTGTGAATGTGCGGCGAGAGGTGCCAGCATCCAGCTTCCCGAACCGGCTCAGCCATCGCGTTGCAGACTTCGATGAACGAGGCTCCCGGCCGCAGCGCCTCTAGCCCCGCGTCGTATGCAGCGCGGGCCACTTCGCCGAGATGTCGGCTGTGGGCCGTGAGCGGACCGACCGAAACTGTGACCTGCTGCTGGGTCTCCATGCCGCCGCAGGCGGTCATCAGCTCGGCATAGACAAGGTCGCCCGCCCGGATCGCCCGGGGGGGAATCGTGCGGTCGGCGCCCCACTCCGGAGGGCCCCAGCCTAGGGTGTCGACTCCGGAGCGTACGATGAGCGACGGTGCACGAGTGCCGGCGCCGCTACGGTAGATAACGTCCATGATGGCGGCGTAGATCTCGTTCTCGCGCACCCCTGGCCTCACGGCGTTGACCATCGCCTGGCATGCGAGTTCGCCAACCCGTCCGCAGTGGCGCATCAGCGCGACCCCCTCCGTGCCCTTTTCGAGCATCAGGAGACTGAAGGCGCCCGAGACATCGACAAAGGTCCCCGACGGCAACTGCTCAATGACGTGGCTCCAGACACCGAAGGGGATGATCCCCTCGAGCTCCATCGGGTTCTTGCTCGCGAGGCCGACCACTCCCACCCGGGCCGACCCGCACCCGATCTCCCGTAAGGCGGTGACAAGCGCAGGTCCGAAGAGGCCGGAGCGGATGTCGTCGATCCAGTATCCACCCATGATCCCTGGATCCGACCGGCCGATGATCCGAAAAGGGCTCCACGTGATGTAGATCGGCGGGGCACTCGCGGGCATCACCACGACGCCCTGGATCGCCTCACCCGAAAGGTACGTCTCGAATGACTCCCGGCCCCGGAAGCCCGCAACAACTAGAGCATCGAGAGCATAGGCATTATGGCTTCAGTCACTCGATATCCTCCCACGTTTCCTGCATGATGTACCACGGTATGCCAGCGGCAGGATGCTGAGTCCATCAGGCGGCGCGAAGGAAGGAACTGCGGACCTGATCTTCTCGCCTGCAGTCGCCGTGAGTTCCGGCGACCTCCACCGGGGCCTCACCATCTATCGAACGAATCGCGTAATTCTACTCACTGCGACAGTGGGGTAGTTCCCGCGGTTGGTACTCAGGATTCACCCCGGTGAGTAGTCGCGAACACTCCGCGAATCGACTCTCGATCGGGTACTCGGGGGGTCCGAATCCTCCTGCCTCAGACATTTGAACCGCACCGGAAAACAGAACTGGTCTCAGCCCAAGTCAACGGCCCCGGTGAAAGTGGCAGGTGCCGCGGTCGGATGCGGAGAGGAGCTCCCCAACGCGCACCGTTTCTGGTTGAGAATGCCCCAATCTCCCTTGGCCCGATGTGTCGGCCAGGAAAGTGGGGACTCGACCCGGCTCCTGCTGGGCGCCCGCCGCTATTCCCGGACCGTCGGTCGGGAGCGCAGGTCACTCATAAAATCTCGGAAGTCGCGCTCACCTTTGTCCTGCCACATCTGCTGCAGTGACGGGGGCTGGTGCCTCAGTGTGAGCGCCACCTCATCAGGGGTCATCTGCTCAAACAGGAGACCGGCGATGAGCCAGAACTTGTCTCCCTGAAAATGCTGTACCGACCAGCCGGGCATCTGACCCCACTCCTCCTGGGAGACAGACACAGCTGCGAGCGGCAGGATCTCCTGCTCTTCCTCGACCAGGTGCAAGTCCAGCTCGATGCTGAGTCTGCGTAACGCCGCGAGCAGTGCCTGCGCGTTCCTCTTAGATGGGTCAGCCCGGTAGGCGGAGATGGCCTTGTCGGCTGTCGCCTTAACCTCATCCACGGCCTGATGCTGGCTTTCCATGCGGTCGAGCAGAGCCTTATGCGCGGGTGCGCGCTCGCGCAAGCGGGGCCACAGGATCGCGTCCTCCGCGCCATGGTGCGCCAGTAGAAAGGCGAGCAGGTTCTCCTATAGCGAACACAACTTGGCTGCCCGCTCCCGACTTGCTGCAGTCGTGGCGCCGATCAGGTCTGGCGCCTCAGCCAGAGCGGCCCGGAACATGCCATGGGGAAAGCGCATGTCCGACGTGTCGGCGTGGCGGGTCGGGGTCGTCTCGACCATCTGGGTCCCTCCGCAGTACAACTACCTCAAAGTGCCGCGAGCTTAGCGCCTCGTTGGTCCCTCCGACATCCCCTGACCTGGCCATCTTTGGAGAGTGGAGTAGATGGCCCGTTTGGGTCAGTTTTAGGCTCAGGCGAGATCGAGCTGGATCGCCGCCGCTACTGCCGCGGTACGGGTGGGCACGTCAAGCTTGCGCAGAACGGCGGCTACATGGCGGTGCACGGTGTGCGGACTCAACCGAAGTTCCTTGGCGATCGCCGGATTGCTAAGTCCGGTCGTGAGCAGGCGCAGAACCTCCGTCTCGCGCCGGGTGAGCAGCGTGGATCTCCCTCCCTCGCTCTGGCCGAGGAGCCGACCGGCTGCGTCTAGAGCCTGGCTGGCCTCGCTTTCTCGCCCGGCCTCTCGCAGCACCGAGGCTTCGTGGCGCTTGGCCTGCGCTGCGTCAAAGCCGGTACCGCAGTCGGTGAAAAGTCGCGCTGCCTCGCGGTCAGCGGCCACTGCCTCATCTACCTTACCCGCCATTCCGAGTGCCGCTCCTCGGGCCAGAGCTAGCCAGGCAAGGACTGGGATGGTGTCGATCCCTTCGGCCAGCGAGCGCAGTTCCTCCAGGTAGTGCTGGGCAAGATCGGGCTCACCGCCAGCGACTGCGGCGCGCACGCTCAGCTGCAGCGAGATCACCCGCCGCGTGTCGTGCTCTCGACCCGTCAGAGAATTGAGTTCGCCTGCGAGCCGGAGCGCATTTCGACTGTCCGCTTGGTCAAGGGCCAGCTCGGCTCGGAGGCGGAGGCCCTCCGCAGACTCACCACAGTCGCGGAGCAGTTTGATCGCCGCTCCCCGGTGGCCTCGGCGGCGCTCGAGGTCGGCGAGCTTGACTAGGACGTTGCCGCGAATCTGACGGTGGCCGAGTCGCCATTTGCCGGAGTCGAACATGGTGAGCGCGTCGCGTAGCCGGGCCTCCCCCTCGCGGGTGCGCCCAATCACGCCAAGGATCCAGCCGTAGCTGGCTAGGCAGTTGGCTTTGAGGAAGCCGTTGGGGCGATCGCCAGCCGCCGCCAGACCGATCCGGCACCACTCTTCCGCGCGCGCATAGTCCTGAGCCAGCTCACAGGCGGTGATGGTGACGCAGAAGCAGTCGCCGATGACCAACGGCTAGGTGGTGTCTCCCGCCGTGACCCCCACCATGGCGTCATCCAGCAGAGCCATCCCCTCCTTGACCCGGCCGAGGAGCACCAAGCTCATCCCCTGCTCAGCGCGCGCGGAGAGTTCTAGGTCACGGCTTCCGAACCGAACGGCGATTGCCTCGGCCTCGACTGCCGCGGTATAGAGCTGCTGGTAGTCGCCAGTGAATGCGGCCCGACAGATGAGTAGCCATCCATGCTCCGGGCACGGTGGCACGTCCTGGAGCAGCCGGGCTGCCCGACCGAACCAACCGCTGGCCACCGCGCGATCACCGTGGGTCGCCGCCTCCTCGAAACCGGTCCAGCAGGCGATCCACGCGGCGCGTCGAACTTCGCCGCTGTCGACCAGGCGTCGATAGGCCAGCTTCATCTCGTCGATAGCGGCGGCGGTGTCGTATCCGCACCAGAGCGCGACCGCGAGGACGGCATGTGCCTCCCCGCTGTCACCGGCCAAAATGCTGCTTCGAGCCAGCTCGGCTGCCATGCGCCAGTCGCCGCTGGCCAGCGCTGTCTCCGCGCCTCGGAGCTCGGCTTGTCCCGGTGGGGCTGCCACTTTCATGGGCAGATCTTGCGCGCTTGACAGAGCAATCGGCGGTCCGAGTCGGCCAGACCGTTGGGGATCAGAAGTGGTATGGGCCGAACCGCCCCCAGGCGATCACTACCGCAAGCGCCAGCAGCACGGCGTTGGTGGCGATGCCACTTGGCTCATGACGGCGCGTATGGAAGGTGGCTGCACCCACCATGATCAGCCCCAGACCCACCGCTGCTACCGGTGTCAGGATCACCGCTATTCCCAGCGCCGCGGGCAATATCAGCCCGACTGCTCCCACCACTTCCAGCGATCCAATCGTCCTGACCGCAGGCTGAGGCACGGCCTCCACCCAGTTCATCCTGGTGATTAGCCGCGGGCGGGGCTGGGTCAGCTTCATGCTTCCCGCCGTGAAGAAGGCTAGCGCCAGCAAGATCTGGAGAGCCCATAAAAGTATGTTCACGGCGAAGTCCTCACATTTGTCGGCCGCCCACCAGATGACTATGATAGCCATAGGGGCTACGCTCATCATAGCTCCAGAGACCGCGAGCCGGGGTAGGATCAGCCCGATGTCAGAGATCCGCTGCGACGAGGGTCTGTCTCAGGTTTTCGAGCTTCTGGGCAAACGCTGGACCGGAATGATCATCGCGGTGCTGTTGGAGCGGCCAGCCCGTTTCGCCGAACTCTCGCGGGCGGTCCCTGGGATCACCGAGGGGGTGCTTTCGGCGCGCCTGACTGAACTTCAGGCAGCGCGCTTGGTGCAGCGAGAGGTGCTCGGTGGCCCGCCAGTCTCCACCGTCTACCGCCTCACCCCGAGCGGGGAGGGCCTTCGGGCGGCGTTGGAAGCCTTAGGGGTTTGGGCCCAGCGCCACCTGACCACATCCCCTGGATCGTCCCAGACCTGACCATCTGGGCTCAGGGCGAGGCTCTTGCCCGCGACTAGCCTTCCGCTGGAGCAGGCTGCTCCCCCAGCATCGTTGGTGCGTAGGAGGGATGGGAGCGAGCCAGTCTGGTCTTGGCGCCTTCTAAAAGGCCGCCGCTCGGGGAACTGGTGGTGAGGGCGTCAATGAAGTCGGGTCCCGGAATGCGGTAGAGGGTGCAGGCCTCCAGCGCCTTGACGGTGGCCGTCCTGGGCACCTGTGCCAAGAGTCCGATCTCGCCGAAGTAGGTGCCCGGTCCCATCACTCGCAGCCGACGAGATTGCTGGGCCTCACCCTTGGCTGAGACCGCCACCTCGCCACTGAGCAGCACGTAGAAGGCGTCCGCGGTATCCCCCTCGCGGATGATCACCTCGCCGGCAGGCGCGGTGATCTCGGTGCAGGACGAAGCCAGCCGCTCCAAGGCGGCTCTAGAGCCGACGGCAAAGATGCCCAGCTGCTCCAAGACCTTGATCCGGGGCGCCAGTTCGGCCACCCGCCGCACCGCGGTCCGGTCCATTCGGTGCAGCCAGGGATAGGCGCAGACCGCCAGGCCCGGGATGGCGAGCCCCGCCAGCAGCAAGCTACCGTGCAGTCCCACGGTGCTGATCGCGAGCGCGCCCAGCGCGGAGCCCAACGAGATCGCGGCCAGCACCAGGGCGAAGAAGACTCCAAAAACCCTGGCGACCATAGTGGGCGCCACCGAGCGTTGCATGGCGGTCACCGCCAGAACGTCCACCACCAGGGTGCCGCCGCCGCGGACCACCTCCAGCAGGAAGCCCAGCTCCGGGGCGTGGACCAAGAGCAGGATGGCGGTCGGCACGCAGTACACCACCATCCCCACCGTGATGATGATCCCCAGGCGGGGTCGCGAAGCGAGTTGGTTCACCACCAGGGCCGCCAGGATCCCCCCCACGCCGAGTGCGGCCATCAGGTAGCCGAAGCCGGTGGCACCGGTGCCCAGTTGCAGCTTGCTGATGTAGATGAAGAGCACCGTGTCGGTCCCGTAGACGAAGCTGGCCAGGACGCTGAAACTGACCAGCACCATCACCACCGACGACTCCGCGATGGCCTTGAATCCGGCCCCCACCTGACGGAGGACGCCCGCCGAGCCACCCTCGCTGACGTCGCTTGGCTGGGAGCGGGCGTGCAGTCGGCTGACCAGGAACCCGGCCACCAAATAGCTAAAGGCATTGATGGCGAAGACCGCCGCCGCAGACCCCGCCAGCAGCAGCAGCGCGCCCACCGCTGGTCCCACGATGATGACCAGATTGTCGATGGTGCTGTTGAGGGCATTGGCCGCAGCGAGGTCGTCCTCCCCCGCCAGCTGGGGGATCATCGCCGCCACCGATGGCATGTAGGGCTGGGCACAGATGGCAGCGAATCCGGCGAGAGCCAGGGTCAGCTCGATTGGTGTGTGGAGCACCACCGAAACGCAGAGCAGCACCTGTATCGACGCCAGTACCAGGTCGCAGGTGATCAGCAACCGCACCCGCTCAAATCGCTCGGCGATGATCCCACCGTAGGGGGACAAGAACATGGCCGGCACGAAGCGGACCAGGAACACTGCCGAGACCACGATCGCCGAGTGGGTCCGGTCGAAAGCGTAGACCGCCAGTCCTACGTTGTAAGCCCAGGAGCCAGTTGCGGAGATGACCTCGCCACTGAGCAGAAGGCGCAGGTCCCGATGGGACAGCGCCGCTCGATAGGGACGGAACACCGCGCCGAGCCGCATTAGTCACCCCCGCGCTGAGTCGTACGGAACAACTCCGGCGCCGCCCCCTATCTCTGCTCACCGTCGATCGGAGGAGAGGCCGATGACCCCTCCTGGTCTAGGCGCAGATGGTATCAGCCGCCTTCGGGCCCCAAGAGCTCCCTCGCCCGGAGAGCGAGCGCGGTCGCGCCGAGCCGCTGGAGCTCGGCAGCTGACTCGGCTAACTGCGAGCGGTCCGGAGGGTCATTCCCCCGACGCGACGCCGCCGAATCGACCACGGTTCTGGCGACCCAGTAGGGGTAACCCAGGAGTGAGAACGCTTGCACGGCAGCCTGGAAGAGGCGCCCGGACTCCGCCTCGTCGGTGCCGGGGGCCATGGCTCCGTACCGGAGGGCCTGGGCCTCCAGGTAAGGGGGGGCGTGTCCAGCTGGTGCGGCGCCGAGCTGCTGGAGCAGGGTCTCCAGCTCAGCTGTGAGCCCCAGCTGGACCGCGGCCTCGCAGGCGTCGGGCCAGGCCTGGCGGGCGATTTCGTGGCGCCAACCGAAGCTGGGGACGGCCACCTCCAGAGCGGAGAGGGCGGCCGCCAGGGCGGGCTCCGCTTGCCCCTCGGCGAGCAGCACGGTCCCTTCCAGGGCCAGACGCAAGGTGCGGGGCTCGCTCGAGTCGTGCTCCGCCCACCTGGAGAGCTTGCCGAGCTCCTCCCGGGCGGTGGCCGCCGACCCGCGCAGGGCGAGGAGCAGGGCCAGCCGGCTGTGCAGGATCTCTTGGCCATGGTGCTCCTCGGTGAGCAGGACTCTGGCCACCTCCTCTGCACCCGCCCAGTCGCCCGCGAATAGCTGGGCGAGCATCAGATTGCCGGTCAGGAAGGTCTCGGAGTAGCGCTGACCCAGGCGGCGGGCGATCGCCAGCGCCGCCTCCAGGTGGGAGATCGCCTCCGGGAGGTCGTTGGCCATCCGGGTGTCGGCGCTGTTGGCGTGCCCGGAGAGCAGCTCCTCGGAGGCAAGCCCCCTGGACTCAGCGATCTCAATCGTGCGTTCGAAGAACTCCAGAGCCTGCTCCGATTGGCCAGCGGAGCGCAGCAGCAACGCCTTGGTTTCGAGGGCGTCGCAGAGTACCTGGGGCAGGTCCAGCTCCTCCGCCAGCACCAGGGCTCGCTCCACATGGGGCAGCGCGTCGGTACCAGATCCTGAGATCGATAGTTCCCGACCGAGCTGGGAGCAGACCCCGGCGAGTGCTGAACCAGGCGGCGCCTGGTCGAGCACCTCGAGCGCCTTCCTGAGCCGTCCGATCGCCTCACCTGCTCGCCCGAGCCGCCCCAGCGCACTGCCGATCTCCCCCTCCAGACGAGCGGCATCCAGGGCCCGCCCCGCCTCGCTGTGGGCCCGGGCCACCCGCTCGAAGAGCTCCAGCGACTCGGCGACCCTTCCCGCCCGGAAGTACATCTCGGCAGCGGCCTCGCGGTGGGCCAGCGCCTCCTCCGATCCGGCAACCAGCTCGGCCGCCTGCAGCAGGTAGGCGGCTGCCCGTTCCGGGGCTCCAACCGCGGCTGCCCGCTGGGCGCCACGCACCAGCCACTCCCCAGCCAAGGACCTCACCTCGGCGGCGTCGGCCGCTGGCGGATCGGCGAGGTAGGCGTCCCGGTAGTGGTCGGCGATCGACTCGGCCACCTCCTCCCCACCGGCGACAAAGACCGAACGCAGGTGAACCGCGACCGCCAGATGCCGGGCCCGACGCTCGCGCTTACCGAGCCGGTCGTAGGCGATGGTCCGCAGCAGGGTCTGGCTGAAGGCGTACCCGTCACCCTCGGTTTCCCGCCAATTGGCCGTCTCCGTGAGGACCTGCTTGCGCTGGAGCGATTTCAGTTGGCGTTCCAGCTCGGCAGGCGCCAGCGTGCTGATCGCCTCCACCGCGTCCCGGCCAAAGGCCAGTCCCAGGACCGCAAGATCCTTGACCAAGGCGCGCTCGGGTGCGTCGAGTTCGTCCAGACGGGCCGCGATCAGGGCCTCCAGCGAAACCGGGGTGTCCAGCTCGCTGAGCTCCTGGGTTAGGGACAGGACCCCGTCTCGCTCCGCCAGGAGGCCACGGTCGGCCAGCATGTGCACCGTCTCCACCGCGTACAGGGGAATGCCCTCCGCCCGGGCCACCACCTGGCGTCGACTCGGCACTGGCATCCCCGGAACCAGGTCCTCCAGCAGGCGTCCGATCTCGCCGTCCCCCAGCCGATTCAGGTGGAGGGCGGTTATCTGATCGAGAGTGGTCCAGCTCTCCCGGCGCTGGAGCAGCTCGGGTCGGGCCAGGCCAACCACCAGCACCGGCAGCTGTCCGGAGGCGCCCAGTAGGTACTCCAGGAAGTCCAGCAGCCCGGAGTCGGCCCACTGGAGGTTCTCAATGGCTAGCACCACCGCCGGGCGGGCCCGAGCCAGCCCGGCGATGAAGGTCCGCCAGCCAGCAAAAAACTCTTCCCGTGAGGGGGTCTGCTCCGGACCGGGTAGCCCCAGCAGCACAGCCAACTTGGGGGCGGCAAACTCCCGATCGCCAGGGTCTGGCAGGTAGCGGTCGAGTCCCTCCTGCAGCTTGGCTGCGATCTCGCTGGGTTGGTCGTCGTCGGTCACCCCCAATCGCTGACGGAAGATCCGCGACAGTCCCCAGTAGGCGACCCCTGATCCGTACGAGGTGCAACCGACCTCGTGCCAGAGCACCCGGGTGGGGATCCCGTCCAGGTAGTGGGCCAGCTCCTCCAGCATTCGGGACTTGCCAACGCCGGCGGGGCCACTAATCAGCAGCATGGTCGCCTCGGAGCGCTGGACCACCCCCTCGAAGATCTCCCGAATTTGGGACAGCTCGTCGTCCCGGCCGTAGGTGGTGCTTACCTCGACCCCTGCCCCTGGGCGTCTGGATCCCACCTCTAGGGTCCGGAGCGCCTGCCAGAGCCGGATCGGCTCCGCCTTGCCCTTCACCTCGTGGCTGCCGGCATCCTGATACTCGATTCCGGCGTCGGTGGCCTCCCGGGTCAGTCCGTCCACCAGCACACCTCCGGGCGGTGCCGCCGACTGGACCCGAGAGGCGGTGTTGACTCGGTCGCCCACCACCAGTCCCTCTGACGAGCTGGCCCAGGAGGCGGCCCGCCCGGTGACGATGCCCCCGCGAGCCCGCAGCTCCGGTGCCCCGACTCGTTCGGCGAAGTTTGCGACCGCCGCCACCAGTTCCAGCCCCGCCCGGACCGCTCGGAGCGCGTCGTCCTCGTGGGCGAGAGGGGCCCCCCAGACCGCCATCACCGCGTCGCCGATGAACTTCTCGATGGAACCGCCGTGGCGGCCGACCACCTCGCGGGCGACCGCGAAGTAGCTGCTCAGCAGCTCGCGCATGTCCTCGGCATCCCTGGTCTCGGACAAGGAGGTGAAGCCAACCAGATCCACGAACAACACCGAGACCAAGCGCACCTCGGCGGTCGCCGCCGGGGCGGCTGCCGGACTGGGGGCGGCCTCGGCCTCCACCGGAGCCCCGCAGTTGGCACAGAAGCGCTGGCCCGACTGCATGGGCGCGCCGCAGCGTGCGCACCCTGCCGCGATGGCAGCACCGCAGGCCCCACAGAAGCGCTGGCCAGGGGCGACCTCGCCTCCGCAGCTCGGACAACTGTTCAACCTGCTCCTTAGTTTGGCCGCTGCGGGGTGTAGTGCGCGGCATCGGCGGGGCCGGGAACTGGCGGGCGAGCTTTGGAAAACGCCGGCTGACCACCCGCCAGCTCCACTTCTGGCGGCTTGGAAGGCACCCGTATGATGGCCGGAAATGGGCAAGCATGGGGGCTGGCCGCGCCAGGTGGCGCCGGTGCTGGCCTTGGTCTGTGGGGGCTTTCTGGTCGGCTGCGCGGCCCTGCCGACCAGCGGGCGGGCGGGACGGGCCACGATCGCCCTCTCGTCCGACCTACAGTCAGATTCCTGCTCCGGGGTGAGCCTCTATCCGACCCCCGGCTCCCAGACTGCCTCCACCACCACCCAGATCAGCTTCCAGGGCATCTCGGCGTCAAAGCTCTCAACCCGGGACATCTCGGTGGTCGGCTCGGTTACCGGACTCCACTCCGGACGTCTGGTCGCCGACTCGAGCGGTCGCGGTGCCAGCTTCTACTCCGACCAGCCATTTGCGGCCGGGGAGTTGGTCACCGTAAAGAGCGATCTCTCTATCTGCGGGGCGAGTGACGGCACAGCCACCTTCCGGGTGGCCGAGGCCGCTCCCGCTCTGCCACCACCGCCCCCCAACCCCAGCCTGACGGCAAGCCCTGCCACCCAGAGCTTCCGATCCGAGCCGAGTCTCAAACCGCCGGCTCTGGTTGTGAGCAAATCGGCCCCTCCCTCGGCTGAGGGCGACATCTTCCTATCACCGGATCCCGAGTCCGGCTACCAAGCCGGCCAGGCTGGCCCGATGATCGTGAACGGCCAGGGTCAGTTGGTCTGGTTCGACCCGGTGCCGGCCGGGGAGCTGGCGGCCGACTTCCGGGAGCAGACCTACGCCGGCCAGAAGGTCCTGACCTGGTTCCAAGGGGAGTACGTCGATGGTCACGGGGCAGGCGACTTCGTGATCATGAACGACCGCTATCAGGTCATCCGCACGGTCAGAGCTGCCGAAGGCTACTCCGCCGACCTGCACGAGTTCCTGCTCGGGCCGGGCCAAACCGCGTGGATCACCATTTACAACGAAGTCGGCTGGAACCTAACTCCGGAGGGTGGGCCCAGCGACGGGGCGATCTACGACAGCGTCGTCCAGGAGCTCGACCTCCGCACCGGCAACGTCCTCTTCGAGTGGCACAGCCTGGACCATGTCAACCCGTCCAGCTCTTACATCCCCTTCGTCAAGACTCAGACCACGGCCTGGGACTACTTCCACGTCAACTCGGTCGACCCCACCGCCAGGGGCACGGTCCTGATCTCGGCCCGGGATACTGAGGCGGCCTACCTGGTGAATGAGGCCACCGGGAAGGTGGTGTGGACATTGGGCGGCAAGAGCAGCAGCTTCGTGCTGGGCGAGGGGGCCCAGTTCGCCCTTCAGCACGATGTGGAGCTGCACGGCACCTCCATCGTGACCCTCTTCGACGACGAGGACACCAGCGGCAGTGGTCCGCCAGCGCGCGCCATCGAACTGCGGCTCGACCTCCGCACCCACACTGCGGCGCTGGTCTGGGCGCGCCAGCTTCCCGGCATCCTGCTGGTCCTCAACCAGGGCAACGTGCAACTGCTCGCGGACGGCGACGTGATGGTGGGCTGGGGCGCCGGGACCTACACCACCGAGTTCAGCAAGAAGGGCAAGCTACTCTTCGACGCCCACTTCCCCGGGCTCACCAGCAGCTATCGGGCCTACCGCGACCCATGGTCAGCCGAGCCAGCCAGCCGCCCGGCGGTGGCCACTGAGCCGGGAGCTGGCGGCAAGCTGAAGGTCTTCGCCAGCTGGAACGGGAGTACCGCGGTGACCAGTTGGCGAGTGGTCGGCGGCGCCACCTCGACCCAGCTGGCAACCGTGGGCTCCGCGACCAAGCAGGGCTTCGAGACCACCATCTCGCTGCCACGGCGGCCCGCCTTCCTCAAGGTGGAGGCGCTGGGAACGGGAGGCAAGTTGCTGGCCAGCTCAGACCTGGTCGGGACGAACTCAGCTCCTGGCTCCTGACCAAGCGACCTCAGGATGCGGCGCCGCCAATCCGGGATCAGCCGGCGGTCAGAGCCGGATCTTGGCCACCGCGGTCGACCAGGGCGCCTGGTCGGCGCGGATCAGGTCGGGGTTGGAGCTCCGAAGACGGGCCAGCTCCCCGACCAGCCGCTGCAGGGGCACGATCGCCACCAGCGGACGGAGCAGGTAGTCGACCTCGGCGAACGGCAAGTTGGCCGCCTGGGAACCGCAGGTGATCACCTCCAGCCCCAGCTCCAAGAGCATGCCGCGAAGCTCCGGCAGGCGGCCCCCGTCGTCGCGTCCGGGGCTGACCAGGATGGCTGCCATCCGGGGGTCGAAGACAGCGGGCGTTCCGTGCAGGGCGAACTCCTGGGACATCCCCTCTGCGAAGAGGTAGCTCCCCTCTTTCAGCTTGAGGGCCGCCTCCTGGGCTGTGATCTCGTCGATCCCAAAGCCTGTCACCACGATCGGCTCTCGATGGGCCAGCCGCTCGGCGGCCTCAGTCGGGGCTGGCTCCGCCAGGGTTGCCGCAATCGCTGTGGGGACTTGGGCTAGGTCCTTGGAAAAGGAGTCCGCCTCGGCGCCGAGTAGGCGCGCCACCAGCTTGCCGAGGACCGCGAGCGCGGTGAGGTAGGAGACGGAGTGGGTGCCGGCCCGCTCGTCCGGACAGGTCCGCAGCACGAAGTCTCCGACCGGGCTCGGGTTCCCCCAGCCGGTGATGGTCACCGTGGTCGCTCCCGCCGCGCTGGCCCGGGCCAGCAGTTCGTTGGGGAAGCGCTTGGTGCCCCGATGGCTGACCACCACCACCTGGTCACCGGGGCGGATCTGGCCATGCAGCGCCAGGTCGTGGGCCTCCATGGCAGCAGGGCGCAACCTACCCGAGGAGAGCTCGGCGGTCCAGTAGGCGGCGACCCGGCAGGCGTTCAGGGAGGTGCCGATCCCCGCGAACAGGAGCGGCCGCTCCCGGTCGAGGGCCGGCACTTCGACTGAGCCCAGCGCGTCGGCGACGGCCCTGGCCTCTCCGGCCACCTGTTCATCGAAGGCGAACCGCATCATGGGCCTCCCTCCACCGGGCGCCGACGGCGATCGGGCAGAGTCAAATGTCTGATCGAGACAGTTTCGCGCCGGTTGAGGAGCTCCGTCAGGTCGGGGGGCCTCCCCGAGGCTCAGGCGAGAACGAAGCGCCGGTGTCCGACAGTACGGTCACCGTGCCGGATCGAAGCCGCGCCCCCCGGAGCGAGGGAGAGAGCCGCCCGATCACCAGCGCCCCCAGAATGCAGACCACCCCGCCCGAGACGACCGAGAAGATCGGGTTGAAGATGGTTCCCACTGCGCCCGCCTCAAAGTTGCCCAGGGCGGGCGCGCCGTTCACTTGGGCCAGCCAGAGCGCGTTCACCCGGCCGCGCAGCTCATTGGGAACCGCCAGCTGCAGCAAGGTGCCGCGCAACACTTCGGAGGCGAGGTCAGCCGCTCCCGCCAGCGCCAGCAGCAGCAGAGCCAGCGGGAAGAAGGGGCACAGTCCGAAGCCCACGATCGCCGCGCCCCAGACCAGGACCGCCCCCAGGATCACCGGGCCGGCGCGATAGACCCGCGTGATCCAGCCGCTGGTGGCGGCTCCCAGGAGAGCCCCGGCGGCGGGGGCGGAGTACAGCAACCCCACGGCGGTGGCCCCGCCGTGGAAGCGTACGGTGCCGAGGGCCGGGAAGAGAGCGCTGGGCATCCCGAAGACCATGGCGTTGAGGTCGATCAGAAGCAGGCTGACCAATAGACCCTGACCTCGAATATAGGCCAACCCCGCGACGAAGGAGTTCAGACCGGCGCCAGCCGACCCGGTCTGGGGCAGCGGCTGCATCCCGGCTGCCAGGACGGTGAAGATCAGAAAGGACAAGGCATCTACGCCGTAGGCGGGGGCGAACCCGAATCGAGCGACCAGGAGTCCAGCGATGGCCGGGCCGATAAGCACCGCGCCCTGGTTCACCATGGCATTGAGCGCCGCCGCCGCCGGCATCAGTTCCGGCTTTACCAAAGTCGGGAGCGCGGCAGAGCGGGCGGGGGAGCCCACCCCAAGCGAGGCGCCGGCCACCGCCACCAGCAGGTATAGCAGCCACAGCTGGGGGTGGGGGGCCAGCGCGTTGACCGCCAGTCCAGCAACGACCACCCCTGAGCCGGCCTGGGTCCAGACGATCAACAAGCGACGGTCCATGGCGTCGGCGAGCCCGCCGCCCACCAGCATCCCCAGCATCATCGGCACAGCAGCGGTCAGCGCCAGCGCACCCACCTCGAGAGAGGAGTGACTCAGGTCGTATACCTGCAGCGAGGCGGCGACCGTGGTGATGGTGGTTCCGAGCTGGGAGATTGCCCGACCACCGAAGAGGCGGCGCAGGTCGGGACTCTGACGCAGCGGACTCAGGTCGATCGAGAGCTTGGAGCTCACGATTCAGGGAGGCCCAGGGCAACAGCTGCAAACGGCGTCCGGGCCAGACGGCGCAAGGCCTCGGTAACGGTGGCGATGGGGCCGCTCCTCAACTGCGATCTGGCGCAGAGCGGGCACTCCAGGTCGAGCTGGATAACCGGTACAGGACCTGCCGGCTGAGGCGGTGATCCGGGGGCAGTCGAGGGTGGTCAAAGTCGTCGGCGGGATCGCGGTGCATCCCGAGCCGCTCCATGACGTGCTGTGAGCGGAGATTGGAGGTGCTCGTGAAAGAGACGATCTCATCCAGGTGGAGTGACTCAAAGCCGTAGTCCAGCGCCGCCCGGGCGGCTTCGCTGGCGTAGCCGTGGTGCCAGTGCCGGTGGGCTAGCCGCCAACCGACCTCCACGGCGGGGGTGAACCGGGCCGTGAAGGAGGGCCGGTTGAGACCCACAAAGCCAGCAAATTCGCCGGTATCGGTGATCTCGACTGCCCACAGCCCCCACCTCTGGAGGCGCAGCTGCGCCTCCATCCGGTCGACCATCAGGTCACTCTCGGCGCGCGACAGCGGATTCGGGAAGTGCGCCATCACCTGCGGATCGGCGTTCAGTGCGGCGAACGGGGCCCGGTCCTGCGGGCGCCAGGTCCGGAGCAGCAACCGGAGGGTGCGCAGCTTGGCCGGTTCAACAGGGTTGCCCACTCCACCAGGCTACGGGAGCAGGCCCGCCTTGGCCTGGAGATACCAGGAGAAGTAGTGGCCGTACCGGGCTTGCAGTTCGGGCCGGCGCCAGTCCTGCCCCGAGATGAGACCACGGCAGCTGGGAGTGCCGCAGTTGCACGTGAGCGACTCCTGATGGTCGTCAATCATGGCGTAGTCGATGGTCAGCTCCTCCCCGGCAGTGAGGTTGCGCATGGCGACGAACACCACGTTGCCGGCGACCCCCACATTCGGCTCGCAAGAATGATTGAGATACAGCATGATTCCGTGATACTCGGTCTCCTCCAGCGCGACCAGGTGCAGCTCTTCAGTGACCTGAATGTCGGAGTTACCGATGACGCTGGCCCGCTCGACCAGAGTGGCGTGGTCGACCAGGTGACCCCCTTTGACCGCAACCACCTCGCCGGCGGCAATGTCCGCGGTCGCATACAGTCCCCGGCCCTCGATCGGGCTCTGCTGACGCTTTTCACACTTGGGCGAGATGTACGACGAAACCACTGGGGTGGACACCGCTAGCTCCGGGAGCGGTCTGTGTGCGCAGGTAGTGCGCGCCAGCTCATCCGGTCACGGACGCTGACCGTCTCGCCGCGAAACTCGGTGCTGGCGCGCCCGTAGGCTCTGCTCCAGGATCATCTTCCGCAGCCGCACCACCTTCGGTGTCACCTCGACACACTCATCCTCACCGATAAATTCCAGCGCCTGCTCCAGCGAAAACTGGAGAAAGGGAGTGAGCCGCTCCAGCTCCTCCTGGGTTGAGGAGCGGATGTTGGTCTTCTGCTTCTCCTTGGTGGGGTTGACGTCCATCTCGTCGAGACGGGCGTTTTCCCCGACCACCATGCCCTCGTACACCTGGGTACCCGGCCCGATCAGCATAGTCCCGCGCTCCTGCAGGGACATCAGGGCCTCAGTGGTCGACATCCCGGATCGGTCGGCCACCATGGAGCCGTTGCGCCGAGTCTTGAGCGCACCGTGCCAGGGCTCCCAGCCGTCGAAGACGTTGTGTAGCACTCCGGTGCCCCTGGTCTCCACCAGGAACTCGGTGCGAAACCCGACCAGTCCCCGCGAAGGCACCCGGTAGTCCATCCGCACCCATCCGGTCCCGTGGTTGACGATTTCCTCCAGTCGACCCTGTCGCAGCGCCAGCAGCTGGGTGACAACCCCCACGTAGTCCTCGGGGACATCGATCGCCACCCGCTCCATTGGCTCGTGAAGCCTGCCGTCGATTTCCCTGGTAACCACCTGCGGCTTGCCAACGGTTAGCTCGAAACCCTCACGTCGCATGGTTTCGACCAGCACCGCCAGCTGCAGCTCGCCCCGTCCCTGTACCTCCCATGTGTCTGGCCGGGGAGTCGGCAGCACTCGCAAGGAGACGTTGCCGACCAGTTCGGCGTCGAGACGGTTCTTGATCATTCGCGCGGTCAACTTGCTTCCGTCAGTCCCCGAAAGAGGCGAGGTGTTGATGCCAATCGTGGTGGCGAGACTGGGCTCATCTACCAAGATCGCTGGCAAGGGTTGGGGGTCCTCGGCGTCCGCCAGGGTGTCCCCGATGGAGATGTCGGAGAAGCCTGCCACCACCACGATCTCCCCGGGTCCGGCCGAGTCGACGTCGACCCGTTCGAGCGCCCGAGATGCATAAAGCTCGGTGATCTTTGCGCGCACCACGGCTCCGTCGACCCGGCACCAGGCGACGTTCTCGCCGCGGCGCAGGGTCCCGTTGTGCACCCGGCAGATGGCCAGCCGGCCCACGTAGGCAGAGGCGTCGAGGTTGGTCACCAGTGCCTGGAGCGGGTGGCCCTCCTCATAGGACGGGGCCGGGATGCTGCGGACGATGGCGTCGAAGAGGGGCTCCAGGTCGGTCCCGGGAACTGTGGGATCGGTACTGGCCCAGCCCGCCCTGGCATTGGCGTACAGGATCGGGAAGACGATCTGCTCCTCGTCGGCGCCCAGGTCCAAGAATAGGTCCTCAATCTCGCGGACCACTTCCTCGATTCGAGCGTCGGAGCGGTCCACCTTGTTGACCACGACCACCACCGCCAGCCGCGCCTCCAATGTCTTTCGCAGCACGAACCTGGTCTGGGGAAGGGGTCCTTCCGAGGCATCCACCAGCAGCAGCACCCCATCCACCATGGCGAGGCCTCGCTCCACCTCACCCCCGAAGTCGGCGTGACCCGGGGTGTCGACGATGGTGATCTTGGTCGGGCCGTACTGCACCGCGGTGTGCTTGGCCAGGATGGTTATCCCCTTCTCCCGCTCCAGGTCGCCCGAGTCCAGCACCCGGTCGGTGATCTCCTGGTTGGCCCGGAATGATCCGGTCTGCTGGAGCATGGCGTTGACCAGCGTCGTCTTACCGTGGTCGACATGGGCGACGATCGCCACGTTGCGGAGGTCGTCGCGAAGGGGCATGAACAACTCAGGATAGCCAGGCCCCCGGAGGAGTCAGCAGCCACTTGGTACGCTGGCGGCGCTCCCCGCCAGCGGCCGGCACCGCCTACAAGGTCAATAGTCAAATGTCCCCGACCCCCGGAGAGCGCCCCGGCGGTGCCGGCGACCCAGAACTTTTTTCTCCTGAGCTCGCCCCCACCCCCACTGACCGGAGCGCAACCACAGGCTACCTGCGCAGCCTCAAGCCCGAACTGCCCGCCAGCGTCTGGACGGTGATCCTGGGCGTCGCCATATCGGCGGTGGGCAATGGCTTCGTGCTGCCGTTTGGGTCGATCTACCTGCACGTGGTCCGAGGACTGCCGATCCCCGAGGTCGGGGTGATCATCTCGGCCTCGGCCCTGGCGTCGCTCCTGGCCGGCACCGTCGGCGGCACGCTGGTTGACCGGCTGGGACCGCGGACGATGATGCTGGGCGGCCTGATCCTGCAGGCTCTCGGTTACCTCTGGTTCGGCTTCGCGACCGCCGCCCCCGCGGCGGCCGGCTCGATGCTGCTGATCGGGACCGGGCTCGGCTGCTTCTATCCGTCGATGGGCTCCTTGCTGGCGGCCGTCACCAATCGCACCCAGCGGTCAGCCGCCGCCTCCCTCCAGTACGCGGCCACCAACCTGGGGATCGGGGTGGGAGCGGTCATAGGAGGACTGATCGTCTCCACCTCCAGGCCTTCCAGTTTCACCACCATCTACCTGGTCGACGCCATCAGCTTCCTGCTCTTCGGCGCCCTGGTGATAAGCCTGGTTCCATCGGGAAGGCATCTGGGCCAGTCTCCCGAAAAGGCCAGCTACCGGTTGGTCCTGCGGAACCGGACGTTCATGGCCCTAATCGCCTTCAACGCCGTGGTGGTGCTGTCGACCTATGCCCAGCTCGACAGCTCAGTGCCCCTTTATGCCCGTGTCTTCTTGGGAGTTCCCACCGTGGCCCTGGGGTTGATCCTGGCCGCCAACACCGCCTTCATCGTGATCGCCCAGCTGCCGATCAGCCGAGCGGTGCGGCATCTTGACCGCTCGCGCACCCTGGCGCTCAGCGCTAGCGCCTGGCTGCTCACCTGGCTAATCGGCGAGGTGGCCAGCCTCACCCACGGGCTCACCGCCAGCCTCCTGCTGGGAGTGTTCGCGGTCTGCTTCGGGTTGGGTGAGTGTCTGCTCAGTGCCACCATCGGGCCACTGGTCGCCGACCTGGCACCGGCGGCGGTCAGGGGAAGGTACATGGCGGCCTTCAACCTCTCCTGGGGGCTCGGTCTCCTGATCGGGCCCACCATCGGGGGATTGGTCGTCGGCTCCTTCCTCCGGCCCGGGATGTGGCTGCTCTGGGCAACGGTCGCTGCCTGCCTGGTGCTGTTCGCGGAGCGGCTGGGTCGACGACTGCCGGCGAGTGTCAACCGGGGACCGCTGGCGCACTAGCACGGTTCTTCTCGGCGAGCCGACCACTTGGGTCGGTCGGCGGTTTGCTAGAGCAGGAGTGAACCGGTTCGACGCTTTACGACCGGGACGATTTTCGGCTCGACTCCCCGTACATGTTGCAGTCGGTCAGGTCCTGCATATTCAGGTACGCGGCCGGACCGATTTCGTGGTACACGATGGTGCGTCGGGGAATGCCAATTCGGCTGGCACGTCCGGCCCAGACAATCAGTTCGACCTCCGGTCGTCTACCCGGCCCGGGTCGATCGAGCACGGCCTCGACCGCCGGCGCTAGGTCGGTGTCACATGAGGCGATGACGCCTACGTCAAACTGATTGGCTGCAGCCTTGGTGACAAAGTCGATCGCGATCATCACGTCAATTCCCTTCTCAATGGCGGGGTGACGAGACCAATCTCCGGGATAGCGAAGCCCTCGCGTGGCCACTGTGGTTCCGTTGCGGCGCCAAGCTGCGATCTGCCTTTGGCGGGCAGCGGCTGTCCTGGGATCCTTCCTCGGGTCGGCCGTACCGCAGTACGCTCCGACGAAGTCAAGCTGGTAGCTGGATCGCCCGGTGGCTGCTAGCGCCCTTGCAAGGCGCATGGGCCAAAACTGCCCGTGATACGAGGGAGAGTTAGGGGAACAGAAGTACTGCCTGGCTCGACTGTAGCAATTTTGGTAGTCGATGAAAACCGCGACTCTTGCCGGCACTGAGTCGTCTCAATCAAAAGACGCCATCAGTTCGCTCGTAAGCGAAGGACGGGGAGAAGTAGCACGATCATAGCCCCTTAGGACGGTTCGGAATCGACTCATGCTCATGATCCGAAATCCGCTCTGAACCTCCCAATGAGGCGTAGGAATCATTGACGACTCCCCTGCTCGCGTCTCAGCCGTTCTCAGCTCAGCATGAGAACCCGAAATGGCGTTCCCGGCCGGGCGGGACCCGCTCTGGTCGAAGGTACGAGCCCGATGTGAGCTAACGACTGACCGCGTTGTTGCCGGCCGCGCAGCGCCGCCGGATCAGCCCCTGCCAGCGCGATACCGCACGGCCAGCTCGCGCAGCTGACGGTGGGTTCCGCCCATCGCCTCCCGCACAGGGAGGAACTGCTTGGGGAATTTGGCCACGGAGGTGTAGTTGGTGTCGCAGACGTTGGCAAGAGGTGAAAGCACGCCCTGGCTCACCAGCTGGTAGGCATCCATCGTCTCCAGGCCGAAGTCCTCCCCGAGCCAGTGGACCAGGTCAATCTGGGCGATCCGGAAAGCGTCCTCCAGCGGCCTCACCGAGCCGGTCGAGATGAGGTGGTCATCGGTCTCGATTCTCGGCCAGGGGCAGGGCCGTCCCTTGATCAGCTCGACCGCGATCACGGTGTTCATGGCACACTCCACCGCCACCCCGCAGGTCTCGCCCTCGCCCTGGCGGGCGTGGCCGTCGCCCAGGGAAAGGAGCGCACCCTCAACGTTCACTCCGAGATAACAGGTGACGCCCTGGCGCATCTCGGGGGTGTCCATGTTGCCGCCGAAAGCGTCGGGTACCAGAGCGGAGCGCACCTCCAGGTTGGCGGGCGCCACCCCCACCGTGCCGTGCATGGGGTCCATCGGCAGGTCGACCTGGAAGTCCCCGGACCTGGCGAGGAAGCGACACAGGCGACGCTCGCGATCGAGTTGCCAAATCCAGACCAACTCCGGCAGCGGTTCGTTCAGGAGCGCGGTCAGGTGGGTCGCCGTCAGCGCCCCGAAGAGGGGGACCGTTGTGGACGCCGCCCAGTCGCGGGCCGGCTCGATCGAGATGAAGTGCACGGCCACCGTATCACCCACCTCGGCACCCTCGATGTAGAAGGGGCCGGTCTGAGGGTTGAGGAAGGGGAACTCGCAGACCTCGGAGACCAGGTCCTTCTCGCTTTTGACCCGGCCGGCGAAGCAATCCTCGGTGAAGAGCTCCAGGACGCTCCCGGGCCCGATACGGGCCAGGGGCGGGGCTCCGCCGAAGGTCCAGGCATATTGATCTGGCTCGGGGGTGAAGGCCCGCACCACCAACTCGCTCACCTCGAGTGCCCCAGTCGGCGGGACCTCCGGCTCATGAGATCGAAGCCCGCAGCCCGGCGGTCGGCCAGGTGCTGCCACCAGGGGTCGCCCATCTGCGTCAGTTCCACCAGGTTGCCGTCGGGGTCCCGCACCGCAGTTATTAGGGAAGCCTCGCCCAGGTCTTCGATGGGGTACTCGAGGGGCACTCCCAGCGATTCAAGGCGAGCGGCCAGGCTAGCTAGATCGAACACCCAAAGGGCCAGCTTCAGGCCACCTCGGGGACTCGTGCCGATGCCGGGGTGGATGGCGAAGTGGACGTCACCTAGTTCGCAGCCAAAGTGAGAAGGGCCCTCGCCATGGCGCTCGGCGACGAGCGGCACCCCCAGGATGTCGCGGTAAAAGAGCACCAGTCGGTCTGGATCATCCGAGTTGATGAGCACCGCGGAGATGAACTCGATCGGGTCGGGCGATGCCTTTACCTCTTCCGCCATGGCCGTCTCCATTTCTCAGATCTTCCCGCCAAGTCTGGCAGTTAGCCAGGTCACCGCGCGACCCGGTCGGTTGGGCCCGAGACCGGGGATGCCTGGCTGGGCTCGCCCTCCGGAGTTGGCGAGGCCAGCCTTGACAAAAAGGCAGCCAAGGAAGTCGCTGGGCCATCGGAAGCCAACGTGAGCTATCCGAGAGCCAAGGAGGCGTCCAGCACGGACCCTCGGGGGCCTAACATTCAGCACACATCCGAATAGCCCGAGGGGCAAATGGGAATCCGGTGCGGGGACTGACCCCAATGCCGGAGCTGTCGCGCAACTGTAGGCGGGAAGCCTTAGCCAACGAGCCACTGGGAATGTCCCGGGAAGGCGGCGAGGGGCGCTGATCCGTGAGCCAGGAGACCGGCCCTAAGGGATCGACGCACCCCCGCGCGCAACGGGACGGTCGGCCTTCGGCGGCAGGTCCACCTCTCGCGTGACGGGACAGAACTGCCGCCAGGAGGTAGAGACGGTGAGATCGTCTCAGTGGGCCAGCGCAGCACTGGCCACGATTGCCATGGGTCTGTTGCTCGCGGCATGCGGCGGTGGAGGCGGCGGAAGCGAGGCCACCCCGGGAGCGACCTGCAGCGGATCAGGTCATTCGGTCGAGGTGGTTGTGGAGCTTGGCGACAAGAAGGTGGTAGACCGCTGCGTCAACTTCACGGGCGCCGAGATCAAGGGGGAGACCGCGGACAGCCGCAGCAAGATCGAGTTCGCCAGTCAGCACTTCAGCTACGGCGACGCCGTCTGCCAGGTAGACAACGAGCCCAAGTCGTACACCACCTGCTTTCCCACCGGGCAGCCCTACTGGGCCCTGTTCCTGTGGACCGGCGGTGGCAAGTGGAAGTCCGCCTCGGTGGGGATCAGTGACGTCAAGCTGAACTCGGGCCAGGCAATCGGCTGGCGGTACGACTCGAGCTCGGGCACGCCCGCGCCTCCGCCTCGGCCCCCCAAGTCGTGACCTAGTGAACCCGCGCGCGCTCGCCGTCTGGGTTGCCGCTGTGCTGCTGCTCAGCCTGGGGAGTGAGGACCCGGTGCTCCGGGTCCTCACTCTGGGGGCAGCCCTCGCCGTGCTGCTGGTGCGTCGGCGGGAGGGAACCAGGGTCCGTCCCGCCCTCTGGGCGGTAGGCATCGCTGTCGTGCTCACCGTCGCCTTCAACTTCATGCTCAGCCACACCGGCGAGAACGTGGTGCTTGATCTGCCCGGCTGGCTTCCGGCACTGGGCGGTCCCCTCACCCTGGAGGGGGCTGCCTATGGGCTGGACCTGGCCCTGGGGCTGGCTGCCTGCATCCTGGCCGGGATCAGCCTCTCCCTGGTCGTCGAGCCGCATCAACTGGTGGATTCACTGCCGGCTCCCCTCTCCCGGACCGCGGCAGCGCTGGGCGCGGCCATGACCCTTGTCCCCCGCCTCGGCCACAGCTTCGTGGCGGTGCGAGAGGCACAACAGATGCGCGGCTGGCGACCTCGAGGAATGCGCTCCTGGACTGCCGTCGTGGTGCCGTCGGTGCTCACCACCATCGAGGGATCGGTCCTGCTAGCCGAGGCGATGGAGGCGAGGGCCTTCGGCTCCGGTCGGCGCACGGCGCTGGTCACTTCGAGATGGAAGGTTCCCGATGTGGTCATCGCGGCCACCGCCGCGGCGGCAATCACCGGGTTCGCCCTGGCGCTCATCTTGGGTCAGGTTCCGAGCTGGCAACCGTATCCGAGTCTGATTCTGCCTGGACTCAACTGGTGGCCGGTCCTATGCTGCATCTCGCTCTTCACGCCGGCACTGCTGACGTGACCGAACTCGCCCGGTTCGAGGACTTTGGCTACCGCTACCCCGAGAGCGCGGCGCTCGCCCTGGACCACATTACTGTTCGTCTGGAGGATGGGCTGACCCTTGTCAACGGACCCTCGGGGAGCGGCAAGACCACCCTGCTGCGCTGCCTCAACGGGTTGGTTCCCCACTTCCACGGCGGGCAGGCGAGGGGAAGGGCCTGGATCCTAGGCCAGGGCCTCCGCAGCACAACGACCAGACGGCTGGCGCGAGAGGTGGCCATGGTCTTCCAGGAGCCGGAGTCCCAATTCGTCCTGGCCACCGTGCGGCGGGAAGTCGCCTTCGGCCCAGAGAACCTGGGGCTCCCGGCACGTGAGATCGCCGAGCGGGTAGACCAAGCGCTCCAGACGATGGGAATCCTGGAGCTCGCGGGTCGCCGGATCGCCACAGTCTCTGGAGGCCAACGCCAGCGGGTGGCGCTGGCCGGGGCGCTGGCGATGCGGCCGAGGCTGCTGGTGTTAGACGAGCCCACATCTCAACTTGACGACCTGGGCGCCGACTCCCTGAGACAGGCCTGCCAGGAGCTCGCGGTGGGTGGTCGGGCGGTGGTGGTGGCCGAACATCGCCCCTGGCGGGTGGATGTGCCTGGCTCTCGGCGGCTGGGGCTGAACCGAGGGTCCCTCACCTCCACTCTGCTGGAGAGCTTGGTCCCCGACGTGCTGCCGGACCGCCAACCCCGCCAGCTGGGTCCTGCCGCCTGGGAGGTGACCGATCTGGCCGTCGGTCACCAGGAGCAGGTGGCGAGCGAGATCAACCTGGACTGCCACCAGGGGGAGGTGCTCTGCCTCACCGGCCCCAACGGGAGCGGCAAGACCACCTTCCTCCGCACCGTCGCCGGGCTGCTTCGACCAATCTCCGGGTCGGTGCAGCGGGGGCCCGGACGCTGCGCCTACCTGCCCCAGGAGCCGGGGGGCATTCTCCACCAGACCAGTCTGGCAGAGGAGGTCAGCCAGACCATTCGCTGGCTGGAGCTGGACAACACTCCGGGCCCGATCTTGGAGGAGTTCCAACTCACCGCCCTGGCCGCGGCCGACCCTCGGGACCTCAGCACCGGCCAGAGGCAGCGCGCGGCCCTGGCCGCGGTACTGGTCGGATCACCCGAGATGGTCTTCCTGGACGAACCGACCCGGGGGGCGGATCCAAACTCCCGGCGGCTGCTGCAACAGGTGCTCAACCGGCTCGCGGCAGCAGGGTCGGCGGTCCTGGTCGCAACCAGCGACACCCGGTTCGCCCACCAGATCGGAGATAGAGTCCTCGAGCTGGACTCGGGCCACATCCTGAAGCGGAGTTGGCGAGCAGCATGATTCTGTTACTGATCTCTGCCCTGGGCATCGGTCTCTTCCTCTGGCCATTCAGTGGGCTGGGTCTCCCAACCGCCACCCCGGCGCTGGCGATCGGACTCGGCGCGATCTTAGGGCTGCTGGCAATAGAGGTCGGGACCAGGAGGATGGACTCTCGCCAGCTGGCCCTGCTCGCCGCCCTCAGCGCAGTGGATGCAGCTCTCCGGGCCGCCCTGGTGACGGGCATCGGGGGATTCAGCCCGATCTTCCTGCTGGTGCTCTGCGGGGGGTACGCCCTGGGCCCGGAATTCGGATTCCTCCTGGGCGCCTGCTCGCTACTTGTCTCGGCCTTGGTCACCGGGGGAATTGGCCCCTGGGTGCCGTATCAGATCTTCGCGGTGGGCTGGGTAGGGGCGGTGGCCGGCCTGGTGGGCCTGCTCCTCGTCGACCGCCGCCCCCGCCGCCGAGACGTGTTGCTGCTGGCAGGAGTCGGGGTCGTGACCGGTTTCGGCTTCGGAGCAGTGATGGACATCTGGAACTGGACCTTCTACGTCTCCTCGCCCCAGATCGGCTGGAGTCCTTCTCTCAGTCCCGGGGTCGCCCTCTTGCACTTCTTCAAGTACTACTTCGTGACCTCGGCGGGGTACGACGCCTTCCGGGCCGGGGGCAACGCCCTGATGGTCTTGGTCTTCGGGCTGCCGTTCCTGGCCGCGCTGCACCGGCTGTCGCGACGATTTCGCGGCGAATGGCTGGAGGACGAGGGGCTGGGGCAGGAGAGGCTGCCTCCGGCCACCGGGTCAGGTCAGCTTCCGGACCACGTAGCTACCGGCCATCTTGTCGTGCCAGGCCTGCTTGCGGCGGTCGACCCCCGCCCAGGCGAATCCCAGACAACAGGTGGCTCCGTCAACCAGATATCCCACCAGCCGGACTAGGCTTCGGCGCAGGCCGAGCCGGCCCCCATCCTCCTGCCGAACCACGCGGGCACCGACCAGCCAGAGTCCGAAGGTGCGGCCAGTGGTCGCCCAGAGGACCACGAAGTAGGGCAGCGAGAGGGCGTAGGCCAAAAGAAGCAAGTGGCCGTCCCCGGTCAAGGCTTCAGTGCCAAAGCCGACCGCTCCGACCAGGATCAGGTCGGCCCAAAGCGCCGCAGCGCGAGGCCAGAACCCTACGTAGCCCAGCCCTGGGAAGGGGCCGGGGGCCCGGAGAGCAAGCAACCCCTCCCAAATCACCATCCGCCCCCGCGGCCGCCCCGGGAGGTCCGAAAGTAGGCTGCTCAGCTCACCGCTGGTCCTGGCACCGAAGGCCAGCTGGGATCGGTCGCTCAGCTCGTCGCGGCTGAGTCGGCCTTGGACGTGGTGCTCGGTGAGCTCGGAGACCACCTGCTCACGGTCGGCGTCAGATGCCCGTATCTGGTTGCGGCGAGACCAGGGGAAGCCGTTGCCGTGGTCTGGCGGAACAGGAGGGGGAGACTGCACTTCTGACTCAGCCCGCGCTGGGCGTGGATGGGGTGCCACTGAGCGCCGCCTCCCAGTCGCGCCGCAGCAAGCCCATATAGATGAGGTCCGAGGTGATCCCGTCCCGATAGACGCGCTCCTGCATCCGGCCCTCCTCTCGGAATCCCAGGTGGCGGTAGAGAGCTATGGCGGGTAGGTTGTCCGAGATCACGTCAAGGCTGATCCGGTGCAACCCCAGCTCATGAAAGGCGAAGCGCAGGACCAGGCTCACCGCCTCTTTGCCGAACCCCTTCCCCCGATCCGCCGGGTCGCCGATCCCGACCGCCACCCAGCCGTGGCTGTTGGGCCACTCGATGCTGAAGAGGGCGACGAACCCGACCAGTCGGTCCTCCTCGAGTGTCCGAACGCGGAACTCGTAGGCGCCCTGGGACGGTTCCGCCACCTGGTCGCGCTCCCCGAAGTAGTCCGCTGGCAACGGTCGGGGGGCATCGGTGTCAGCCAGGCGCCGATATTCGGCGTCCTCGCTCCACCTGGAGAAGGAGTCCGCGTCCTCCGGGCGTGGCGCGGCTAAGCGAACCAGCTCTCCGTGGAAGAGCCTATTGGAGGTCATCGGTGGGGGGATCCTCAAGCGACGATGGCAGCCTTTACGCAGCTCGAGTATGTCAGACATCCGCTCTCGCTCAAGTTCAACCGCGGATGCTAGGGGGCTTGCTGACCCTGATCCGCTCCTGACTTCATCCGGCTCGCCGCCGAGATATCCTCGCTTGGTTATGACTGAGCTGCGCGCAATCAGGCCCAGTGAGGTGGAGGCCTTCATCGATGTGTCAGTCGGTGCCTTCGGGCACCGTCGGGATCCCTGGCATGACCGCTGGTACCAACTGCAGGTCACCCCCCAAATGACCATGGCCGCATTTGAGGAAGGTGCCATCGTTGGGACCTCCGGGGCCATCCCCATGACCCTGAGTGTCCCCGGCCAGCGTTGTGCCGCCGTGGGGATCACCGCGGTGGGGGTTCTCCCGACCCACCGCCGCCGCGGCTTGCTGCGAGCGATGGTGGGGGCGCTACTCCGAAGGGCCCGGGCCGCTGGCACCCCGCTGGTGATCCTCTGGGCGTCCGAGGGATCGATCTACGGACGCTTCGGGTTCGGACCGGCGACCAGTCGGCTTCGGCTCAACTTTGAGCGATCCCGGATGGCGCTATGTGATGAGTTGGTCCACGGGCCGCTTCGCCTGGTCGGAAGAGCAGAGGCGCTCAGGCTCATGCCCGGGGTCTACGACCGGGTCGCCGAGTCTCGCCCCGGGCTCGTGATACGAGACGAGCTGGCCTGGAACTACCTCACCGCCGACGACGACCCGGACCTGCCAGCGAACGAGGCGTACCACTTCTTCGTAGTGCACGGAGGGGCGCCGGATGGATACCTCATCTACCGGATTCGCCCAGCATGGTCTGCAACCGGGTCTCAGGCTACGGCGGTGGTGACCGAGCTGGTAGGGGATGGCCCGGGGCCGACGGCGGATCTCTGGCGTTACCTCTTCGAGTTGGACCTCGTCACCAAGGTCGAAGCACGGCAGCGTCCGGTGGACGAGGCGGTCCTCTGGATGGTCCAGGACCCGCAGTCTATCGAGGTCCTCTCGGGGATCGGCATCTGGGCTCGCCTGCTCGACGTGCCCCAGGCACTTGGGGCACGCAGCTACCAGCAGGATGGTGACCTGGTGCTAGAGATCTCCGACCCCTTCATGCCAGAGGTCGGGGGACGGTTTCGCCTACGTGCCCGCGATGGAGTCGGAGCGTGTGCCGTTTGCGACGATCCCCCCGACCTGAGTCTCGGGATGGCGGAGTTGAGTTGCGGCTACCTTGGCCAGCGCTCCTTTGGGCTGCTGGCCCGTTCTGGACGGATCGACGAGACCTCCCCGGGAGCGGCACTGCGGGCGGACCGGCTGCTGGGCTGGGATCCCCCTCCCTGGTGCCTGGACGACTTCTAGCCTCGGAGAGCCTCCGGGCACGAACAATGTTGAGGTCGGCCGCGGTGAAGCCGACCCTCAAGCTAGGTCACTCCGAGAAAACCTCCTCCGCCTGGCAGAGCCGCCAGGGAGCCGAGGTGGTCTCTAGCTCCACCTCGACTTCATGGGTTATCGAAGCCGCGGTGAAAGTTCCGCTCTCGGAGCGCACCTCGGTGCGGTCGTCGAATCGCAGCCTCAGCCAGAACCGCCCCGGCCCGTCAGGGGACCTGTCGCTTCCACTCCAGCGCAGCCCCGCACGGGCTGGGAGCCAAGTACTGCCAGCCGCTCTTAGTGCGGCGGTCTGAGCCAGCGCGTGGCCCAGAGCTGGAGGTGCTAGGTAGCTGGCTAACTCCAGGTCGTTGCCGGCACTGACGGCGCTCTCGATGCCGTCAACCAACTGCCGCACCCGCTCGGTGGTCTCGGAAATCCCCTGGTTGCGGCCGGAACTCCTTCCTTTTCCTAGTTTCCTCCAGGCGGTCATTCGCGGCACCTCAGCGTCCCAACCGGCGCCCGCCCGCGATCTCTGGCAGCAGGGAGGCGATGCTCCGCTCGAACCTGCGATCAAATTGAGCGAGAGGGCGATGGTCGACGCCAGCTCGGTGGGCGACGTCTGGAACCCATGGCCAGCGCACCACGTCGAAGTCAACGAGCCGACGCTGACAGATGGACGCAGTGGCAGATTCGGCGCGGGTTACGCCCATCACCAGACGACAGCGCTGCATCGGGACGCCAAGCCGTTCGAAGAGGTGAACTCCCTCCATTGCCGAGCGGGCGTCAGACAAGGTGGGCCGGAGTGGTATCAGGATTGAGCTGGCGAGCGCCAGCCAGAACGCTGAGGGCCTAGCCAGGTGCCAGGCCGAGATGTCCAGTGCCGGACCTGTGTCCACCACGATGGCATCGAATGCCGGAGCCAGAATGTAGGTGTAAAGGTAGTCCAGATGTTCCCGACCAATTTCAGCGGTACGATCCGGCGCCAGCAAGGCTCGGACTCCGGTCTGAGGCTGAACCCAAAGTAAGGAGTCGAGGTGGAGCCGTCGGTCGGTCAGCTCCGGCAGCTGTAGGAGGACTCGATCGATCCTGGCGCTCGGACAGCGGTCTGAGTCAAGGTCTGCGACTCCCAGCTTCACGTCTAGATCGGAATGAACTGGATCCGCATCGACCAGCAACACACGTCGGGCTGCACCAGACGCGCTGGATGCAAGTGCGCTAGCTACTTCCACCGCTAGGGTGGTGCGACCAGCGCCTCCACGTCCACCCCCGACGACGACCACCAACGGCTCGCCTGGACGACCTGTCGGAGCTGTCGCGATGGGTCTTCCTCCAACCTTTGAGGCTGGCGACGAGGAACGCTCCCGCAACCGGGTCAGGGTCTCGAAGAGCTGCGGCCACCAGGTCAGTCTCGACCGACGGGGGTGGGCGGACATGGTCGATGCAGCAGCAATGCACAGCAATGGGTGTCGCGCCGGCTGCGTTCGAGTGCTAGTCACCTGGGGAGATCGCCAGAGCAGCGTTGCTCCGCGGCCACTCAGGGGCACTTCGGGAGGAGGTGGGGGCGGGATCCGCTCCGAGTCCTCGTCCACACCGACTGGGTCTCGCGAATGCTCAGGACCCGCGAGGCCTAACACGAACTACCTCCCGCTCCCGTTGTGTCACTCTGGGCTGCGAACCCGTGCTCCATCCACGCGGTAGCGGAAGCACTCAGCCGGCTGCTCGACCATCCAGGGAAGACGGAGAGGGGAAGCTGAATAGTCTGCCACGTGAGAACGGCGACACCGTCGGGGGATGAACTTGCCACGGCGCCGGTAGAAGTCGCCGATGCACACCTCGTCAGAATGTCGAAGGCGCAACCGGAGCCTTGGGTGGATGTGGCCGATAGCGGGTCGGTCCCCTCGTCAGTGCAATCGGTTGGCGACCCGGGGTAACTAGCCGAAATCACCTGGGACACCACATCACCGACCGTGCCGACTCCATTCCCGCAGTTGGCACCGCCGTCGGGTACGGCGCAAAGCTGAAACGTGTCGTCGTCCTGGATTGCGGTTACATCCACTGCTTGAGCGGCTGCCTCTGCGGCAGCCTGGGCGGCGCCCACCAGGGTGGCGTGGCTGGACATCAGCAACCCGCCGTCGACCGCCAGGCCTGCCACGGGCAAGAGAAGCATGGCGAGCATCAGGCAGAAGATCGGGAGAATCTGACCATGCTGCGTCTTGGGTCGCCGACACCGTTCCATTGCCACCTCAGCAGTCATCGCCGGTGGGATCGACCTGCGGAGCGCGGCTGCGGAATGGGTCGACCTTGTCGGTGGCGGTAGTCGACAGCCGAGGAGAGAGCCAGGACCCGACCAGGGGGATCCAGTCCAGATTCGGACGATAGACCACGGTCGCCACCATGTCCCCGTCCGACGGTGCCCCATCACCGGGGCTGGTGCCGACCCTGCAAAACGTGTCGTTCCCACCCCCGTAGCCGAACCAGAGTGCGAATGAGCCGCTCCCCGGGGGTGCCGGCATCGCGCCACTTGCGGGCGCGCTTCCGACGCAGCCGCCGTGCAGCTCGTCAACCAGATCAGAAGGAAGCAAGCCCCCGCTCTCAGAGAGGACAGTCGCCATCTCTTGGTGGGCCCCAGAGCATGCCTGCGCCGCGTCCACGCCCCGCGCGCCGACGAGCGCGGTGGCGCTCGCGGCCGCCTCCATCGCCATCTGGGTGCGGGCCAGCTGCACGATTGCTACGGCGCCGCAGGCCAGTATTAGCACAACCGGAAGCACAACAGCCAGTTCGACCAGCGCCTGCCCGTTCCACCCTTTCCGTGGAGCCCGGCCTCTCAACTGGAGAGCGCCTCGACCTGCAGCCTCAACTGCACACTCACTGGCAGGCCGTCAACGCCGGCCGAACTAGCTACCGGCACGATAGTGCGCAGAGTGCCCTTGATCCAAATGTCCACCTCGGTGGCGGGCCATGAGGTGTAGGCAAGGCAGACATAGAGTTGACCCGGAGGGTAGGACCGGGCGCAGGGGACCATGGAGCGTGCGATGCCGAAGCAGTCCGCCCCGTGGCACGCGGGATTTTGGGTCCCATCCAAATTATTCGGAGAAGGTCCCAGTGATGCCACTTCACGGGTGCCTGCGGACCCGGGCGTACATGTTTGCGCAGTGTTCGGTTGGGGTCGATCGCCGTCGTACTCCACGCATGTCAAAGGTAGGCCACACCCGGCCGCGGCGTCTGCCGCGGCCGTGCATTCGTCAAGCTGCGCTAAATCAAGGACCGCGTCTCGAAGAGAACTTTGGGCAGCGGACTGTCCCTCCGCCAGCCGAGCCACTGGGTCGCCCGGAACCGGTGCACTTGAGGCACTGCGAGCTCCTATCAGGGCTGCGCTCTGTACTCCTTCAGCGGACAGTGCGGAGATGCCGAGCTGGAGCGCACCGAGGCTTGCGGTCAAGAAGATGGTCACTCCGATGGCCATCTCAATCATCGCCTGCCCGCCCTGTCGTTGCGTCGTCAAGAGAACGCCGTGGAGAGGCGCGCTAGCGCAGGGTACAGAATAATAATCACGAAGGGCAACAGGATGCAGAGGGCAACCGGCAGCAGCATCGTCACCAGTGCCCTTCGCCCGCGGCTTAGCATTTCATCCTTTTGTCGATCTCGGAGCCCCCTGGCCAGCTGGCCGAGCGGTGAACTGGCCGACACTCCCTCCTCACGTTGAATGCGCACCACGGCTGCCAACGCTGAAAGTGCGGGAATCCCAAGTTGGTCGGCCGCGCCTTCCAGCTGACGATCTAACTGGGGCGTCCCGGCCATCGCCGACGAAGTCAGGCAGCCGCGCAGCAAAACCGCCGCCTCGCCATTCAGACGATGGACCACTAGTTCGATGGCGGTTCGGGCCCCCACACCGCCGCCACCCTGCTCGAGGGCCATCAGGTCTACCAAGATCGGTAGCTGGTCCACGATCGCCCTACGGCGACTTCCAGCAAGCTGAACCACCCGGGTTCCAATCACGAGAGGTGCTGCCGCCACGACCAGGAGCGCAACCGTGGCTGGAATCAGGCTTTGCACGGTCAGCTCCAGCATCGCTACAGCCACAACCACCATGAACAGCAACGTCAAGGAAAGCATCGTCTCCGGTTCGGTGCTGATACCTGCTCTCTCAAGTACTCCTGATAGCGCGGTGCGGGTGGCCGTGGGCAGGCGACGGTACACGACACTTCCCAACCGCGTCAGGGCTAGCCCCAGCCAGCCCCAGCCACCACGGGGACCCGGTCGCTGGGGGCTGGCGCGCCGCGATGCCCGGCGCATTAGCCACTCGTCGGCTGTCGGACGGCGGGGCCAAGCTGCTCCGAGAAGCCCCGCCGCGATGGCGAGAAATGTCGCACCGAGTAGCACTTGTGGATTCAAGCTAAAGGTGCCCTCAGATCACGCTCACGATTCTTGGCTTTCGTAGCGCCCAGAGCTCAACGCGTAGGCGGATCGGTTGGCGAGGTCGGCTGGGGGAGCCGTTCGACGCGAGGATCGGTTGGAGGCGGACTGCCCTGTGTTGGGTGCAAGCGGCAGTAGGTCTGGTTGGGGAAGGCGGAGGATCCTCACCATCCAGGCATAGCCCAGCACGATCAAGGCGATCAAACCTCCCAGCAGAAACTCGCCTCGCACGGTCGTGTATGGAGCCAGGTATTGGGGGTTGACTAAGTGCAGAAGGGCCAGCAGCCCAAGTGGCATCACGGCAATGACCAGGGCGCCGAGACGTCCCTGGGCTTGCTCGGCCCTCAGTTGCCCCTGTACTGCGTCGATCTGGTGGGCGGCGCGGCTCAGCTCCTGCAGCAGTGGCGCGAGACGGCCGCCTGACCGATTGCCAACGGTAAGCGCGGCGGCGATCAGTGTAAAGAGCGGCTGTCTTATTCGTTGCTGCGCTTCGATCAACGCCTCCTCAAGAGAGATCTCGCCAGCCCGGGCGAGGATCACCGCGACTTCGTATCGCAGCTCGACCGGACCGCTTTCGGCCAGGACGACTAGAGACTGCCGAGTGCTGTGACCGGCCGGGAGCAACTGGGCCAGTAGATCGACGGCGCTGAGAAGCGCAACCCCAAGGAGCGCGGCTCGGTGTGCTTCGCGCCAGCGCCTGAAGGCAGTGCTTGCTGCCCAACCCAACGTCGCGATGACCAGGGCGGGGGCGATGAGGCCTAACAAGACGTAGGCAAGAAAACCGGCCGCAGCCGCTCCCCCAAGAGCCGGAAGATAAGCAACCCGAATACCCACAAGCCGACGACTCCACAGGACGGGTTCCGGCGCCGAGCGACTCGAACCGCGCCTACTAGGCGCCACCACAAGGAGCACGATCCACCCAGCCGCCAGAGCGCCGAGAACTGCGAGTGCGATGAGGGATACGGACACCTACTAGCGCCCTCGGACCGATCCGCTCCCCAGAGCAGCCACAACTAGGTTGAGGTCGATACCAGCGCCTTCAAACTTGTCAGCGATCTTGGATGGCAAATCGTCGAGACGGCTGATCGACCACCGCCATTCCCCCCGGGGGCGGTCGAATCGACAGAGCTCCTCGACTACCGGAATGTCACCCTCCAGCTGACCCGTTACCAGGCCCAGCGCTCCAACCACCCGGCGATCTCGGCCATCAGGTCCACGAAACCTGGCCAGGTGAATGACCATGTCCACCTTTGTGGCTATTTCCCGAGCGACGGCGCCGGGGTCGGCGCGAACCTGCGCCGGGTGACGCCGGACCAGAGCCGCCAGCCGGGTCAGCGCATCCCGAACGCTGTTGGCGTGCAGAGTGGTCCCGCTGCCGTCATGTCCTGTGCCCATGGCGTCGATGACGTCAAGCGCTTCCGGGCCCCGCGACTCGCCTACAAAGATTCGATCTGGGCGCTGCCGTAGCGCATTACGCACCAGTTGCTGGATGGTAATTTCGCCACTGCCTTCGGTATTGGCCTCGCGAGCTTCGAGGGAGATGGTGTTGGCTCGACCACCAGCCGCCGCACGAACGTGGAGTTCGCGCTGATCCTCGATGGTGATGATGCGCTCGGTCTTAGGGACCTCACGGATTAGCAACCTCAGCATGGTGGTCTTGCCGCTGCCGGTCCCGCCCGACACCACGAAGTTGAGCCGGGCTAGGACTGCGGCCTGGAACAGTGGCAGAAGGTCCCAGGGAACGGTGTTGGCCTGGGCAAGGTCGGCAAGCTGGCCGAACCGGGCGAGTTGGTGGCGTCGAATCGTCACTGCCATTGGCATTGCCACCGGCGGCAGAACCGCGTTGATCCGAGAGCCGTCCTCTAGGGTCGCAGTTACCATCGGGCTCGCACGATCCAATCGCGATGACCCATTTCCCAGCATCTGTCTTACGGTCTGCAGTAGCTCCTCTTCGGAGGCGAACTCCACTCCGGCAGGTTCCTGGATCCCATCCCTCAGGACGAGTACCTCGCGGGGCCCGTTGACAATCACCTCTTCCACGAGTGGGTCAGCGAGCAATTCTGTAAGCGGTCCCAAGGGAGTAACTCGAAACAGCACTTTCCGCTTCAGGGTTGCGTAGCTCTCGCGATCGAGCACCGGCGACCCATCATGCGGAGCGCGAGCGTGGTAGCGCTCGACCTCCTCCTGCACCAGAGCTTCGATCCAGGTTCGGTCCTCTACCCGGACGTGGGTCTCAGCGCGACGCGAGAGCTGCTCGGTAATGCTCATCTGCACCTTAGTCAGCACCCGCGCCTCCGCGACCTGCTCATCGGAGTCCCCACCGGGGAGAATTCCGAGCTGGCGGATGCTCATAGCGAGCTCTCCCGAAACAGCTCCGTACCAACCGTCAGGCGCGCCTCGTCTGCGCTCGTTCGAGGTAGGTCCCCTGATCTCGCGAGAGACGCCGCCACGACCCGCGCGCAGCGCCGCAGCGATGGGGCCAGCGGTCCCTCCAGAACGGCCGGTCGACCGCGATCCTCCGCTTCGACGCAGGCCCGGCGATGGTCGGCGATTGCCGCCGCGACCGCCATTCCGTATCGGCGGCGTAGGGCGCTGTCGACATCCCTAAGGGCGAGGCTCCCGAGCCGGTTCAACAACACGAGACTGGGCCGAGTTCGGACCTGGCCGGCCAGAGGACCGGAAAGCGTGCGGTCTACCGGGTCAGTTCCCAGCTTGGTGGGCACCACCACCCATACCAGCATCTGGCAGAGGAGCGCCGTGGCTTGGGCGGAGAGGCAGTCAAGCGCGCCCACATCGATCACCACCACGTCATAGCGGCGACGGAGCAGCCCGACGACTTCGCCCAGCAGTGCCAAAGGGACCACGTCCCCAAGTCCAGAGACCGGTCGACCCGTCAGAACGTCTAGTCCGCTGGTGGACTGGAGGTGTCTAGAGACCAAGTCGGTATCGACTGGCCGAAGGGACGCCTCGTGCGCCAGGAAGATGAGGGAGCGATCCTCGGCCAAGTCCAGTTGGGCGGCGACCGCACCCAGATGCGGATCAGCGTCAACCAACACCACGCTCATCCCTTCGGCCCGTAATCCGTGGGCCAGGTTTATGCTCAGGAAGGTGCGCCCGGGGGCCCCGGTAGCCCCGGTGACCCCCAACACGCTCCCCCGGTTGCGACTGATAGACGGCACTCCAGAGCCACCGTCGATCAGGTGTGCCCCCTTCGCTCTGGATCGGTGCGGCCGGATGTGCACTGACCTAACCAGCACCGGAGGCTGAGACTTCCCTCGAGCAGGCCTTGGACGCAGTGCCTTGACGGATTGCAAGCAACGCCTGATACGGGTTAGAGATCGCCTGTTCGGTACCTTCGCAGCTGACTGCTCCCGCAGGCACCGCCCAAATCGGCTCGGTCGCGTTGAGGAGCAGCCAGGGGGCGACCTGGGCCGGCGTCACATCGATCGTGACCAACCGCGAGGATGGGTCGGCGGATATCACCGCCACCGACTGAGCTAGTGGCACAACACACCCCACCGTGGTCGCGGCGCCGCACAGATCTGCGGCAGGCGCGACGCTTCCCGCCTGAGATCCCGACACTGCGAAGAGGTCGACCCGATCGCCGGCGCTGAGGCCCGCCGGGATGAAGGCGAGGCTCAAACTCAACTGCCGTAGCGACGCCCCCGATCCGAAGGAAAGGTCGTGACGTAGGATCAATGCACCTGCCGGGATCGTCACCAGCGCAACTGCGCCCTGCACCTCGCGGTAGTTGCGCTCCGGTATTGCGTCGCTTTGAGCGGCCCCGCTCAAATGAACCAGTGAGCCCCCCGGGCTAAGGTCTGCGGTGGTGGCTCGGAGCACCTGACCCGCGGCGATAGTGCGACTCGAAACCAGCACCCGCACCTCGCCGTTTTGGGCCGCCACCCCGAGTAGGAGAAACCCAGCCAAGGCGACGCAGAAGGTGACGAACCCCAAGACCACCGATGCTCGCCGCCTCACCCCCCGCCCCCTTCTGTGG
>JBARIA010000052.1:0-11846 GCA_049799515.1 Candidatus Dormiibacterota bacterium
TGAGGTCACCTCGGCCAGCGGTCCGTACGACAAGCCCCGACCCGGTCGACAAATCCCACGTCAAGGCCTTGGGCCAGTCCACTCATGAGTCAGGCCGGGGAGGGGCTCCCAATCATCCTCACTGTCCACTCAGGCCGGCTGGCGGCACTGGAATGGTCGAGCACCCTCTGTGCCTTGAGGGAAGCCAAGGCGGCTCTCCGGTCCCCCGATCCGCCGTAGCTCCACCTCGGCCGCGTCGGATCTTCTATCGCCCCTGCGGCGACCTCAGAGTGCCCGGAAGTCTCTCGCGCCTAGTGCGCGCACCCGGTTGGGCGCAGATCTGGTGCCTGCAGAGAGGTTCCCGCGCGGAACAACGCGAGAAGACTGATCTCAATGGCACCGGAGTAGGCGCCGGGACCGAACCTTTAAACTCGAACTAAAACAACCGTGGTGGGGTTGTTTGAAGGTTGCCAATCAGGCCCAACTGGACTTCGAACGGAGTCCCTTTCAGGGTTGTGGGGCTGGGGCTTGTAAACCCTGGTGACGGCAATCTGTAAACCCCAGATCGGTACACGTCGCACCACCATCTCCGCCAACTTCAGGCAATCTGCCTGAGCGCGCCATGCCGGAGAGGCTTGTACACGCCGAGAGCGGCAACCTATACACGGCCAATGCGGATCTCGGGCCGAGATCGAGCCGGCGCCGTCTAGAGCGACAAAAAGGGGTATTGGCGCCCCTCCTTTCGGGTCACCGCTCGGCTTAGGTCGTGGTCAGGCGTCTCTGAACGAGCTGCCTGACTTCCCCTAGGTAGGCTCAGATGATCGCACCCGACAGGGTGGGGCGGTAGATGACCGGCCGCCTAGGATTGAGCGCTCTGGGCTTCCCCCTACTCAGGGCGGTCAAGGGTGCCCAGCGCAAGGGCGGCCTCGATCAGAAGGCGGCGCGCGCGTGTACCCGTAAAAGCGCCTCGATACTAAGAGCGGCACCAAATGCGATGACGGCTGCGCCGCCTACCAGAGTCGCGAACTGTACTGGTCTAGCGGCCGTGGCGCTACTGCCGATCATCCACCACAGGGAGTTCCGGAAGGCCAAGGCAACGATCGCAGTAGTGCACCCGATTACGGCCGCATCGATCGCTCGTCGTTGCAGGCCGAACGACGGCTGCGTGCTGCGCACTAGCCCCAAGTAGGCGCCAGCGGAAACGAGGAAGGCAAACATTGCGCAGAAACCGAGACTCATGGCCAACAGCGTCACTGAGAGAAAATAACCTTCGCGGTACCCTTGCCACCCGAACACAATCACTCCGAATGCTCCGCTCACTATCGCGGCTGCAATCATGGGGTGTCGGCGGGTCTCGCGCACCAAGTTCTCCTCCGACCAGGCAAGACCGACCAACGCCGCCTTCTCAAGTGGACCCAGCCGACGGCTTTCCCGCTTGACGACCTTGACGGCGTCCCCAATCCAGTCGGCTGGTTCGGCGCCTGGCACGTGTGCTATCTGCGGAAGGCGGGGCAGTCGCAAAAGGCCGAGCGCCACCCTGAGGGTCACAAGGCTGGAGAGTACGAGAAGGGATATCTCAAGTCCGGTCGCGGGCACTGTCCACTGGGGTTTGTTGGCCCCCAGGGCGAGCGAGACCCAGCCGGATAGAAGCTCGATAGCGATAACAGTTACTACCACCCGGCATCCCCGGAGGATGGCCACGACTCGGCTCGCCAATAGCGGCTCAGCCCGACGACAGAGGGTGATTTGCACCAGTAGGCATGCCGCGATGAGAGGAACAAAAAACATCGCGAATGTCAGTACTGTGTCATAGGGATCGTTCAGCCATGGTGCATGGTTGTAGATCGGTTTGATCTCTTTGGTAGCCGCAAACACGACAAAGAAGGCAGATGCCCACAGGGTGTCGAAGACCGTGCTGCGGATGGCAGGACGCCTCGGATCGTCAACGGGAAGAACCTGAATCAGTTGCACGCTCACGCTGCCATTATGTCGGACAAGAGAAGGTTCTGCCACCCGGCGACCCTCGGCACGACTGGCCTCGTCCAGAAGTCCGTTTGGCTAGTGCCCCGGTTTGCGGCCTCAGTGCGCCGATGCCGTGGTCTTGGCTCGCAGCTTCAACGGTAACCGGTATGCAGCCCGCGCCTGGGCACGCGTCAGATCGTGGTTTGCGACCAACTGCTTGAGGACGTGGAGCTGCCGTTCCTTTGCACCCGACTGCCTGGCTCTGCGTCTCAAGTGCTCCGGAAGGTCTTGCCAGCAGCCGCGGGCCTCAGCCGCGCTACTGATCGAGTGGCTCCGGGTCACGCTGCGCGCCGGCCTCTTGGGCGGTCCAACTCGGGTCGGTCCGTCCCGGCCGAACAGCGGCAACGGGATGGTTGAGCGCCTCCGTGAACTGAGGGTGGCCAAGGCGGCGCTCCGGTCTCCCGACCCCCCGTAGACCAAGCCTGGCCGCGTCGGATCCGCCGTCGCCCCTGCGGCGAGTTCGGCGCGCCTGGAAGTCTGTCACGCCTCGTGCGCGCACCCAGTGGGCCCAGATTCGGTGGCCTTCAGAGGGCCTCACGTGGACCACAACCCGAGAAAACGGATCTCAAAAACGCCTGAAGAGGCGCCCAAGCCCAACCTTCAAACTCTAACTAAAACAACCGTGGTTGGGTTGTTTGAAGGTTGCCAATCAGGCCCAACTGGACTTCGAACGGAGTCGCTTTCAGGGTTGTGGGGCTGGGGCTTGTAAACCCTGGTGACGGCAAGGTGTAAACCTAAGTCGACTCGGGGCATCGAGTTGCGGGACGGATCCGCATCCCTCACCGCCTTCGCTCCAGTCGTACCACGAGAACCTCAAGTAATCGCGTGTCACTCGGGATCTCAGCGCGCTCCACACTGTGAATTTCCCAGTCGGCGAAAGTGGACCGGATGACATCCTCCGTAATGTCGTTGCGCACGCCGGCCGCCCGCAGGCTGGCTCTGAGAAGTAGGCGACCACCGGGCTTCAGCACCCGACGAAGCTCGCTGTCGTACCGGAGCCTGTCGCTCAGGGGCAGGTAATGAAAGCAGCCTCGATCCAGGGCTATCTCGAAGCTACCGTCGCGAAAGGGTAGGCACCGGACGTCGGCGGGCATGAAGCGCGCCTTGGCATACTGAGCCTGGGCCCGGGTGCAGGCGACTTCGGATAGGTCGATTCCGATCCCGGCATGGCCGCGCTCGACCATCCATCCGAGTTCGGTGCCCAGGCCACAGCCCACGTCCAGCACCGTCCCCTCCGCGGGAAGCCAGCCATCTTCCACCGCCTCGCGCAGCTCCGGGGACGGCTCAGACAGGTGCCACCAAGCGCACGTTCCGTCCGAGTAGGGATCCTCCGACGGTAATCCTTTCTCGGAGAGCTCGCCAGTCACGCCCACGACAATACCCTCGCTAAGCGCCCCAGACCTGCCATTGCTAGATGCAGGGGATACTGCGGCGCGGTGCCCTTTGAATTGGTGATGGTTGAGAGCTGGGCTTGCGCAACAGACGTACAAAGCCGTCAGGCTAACTGGCTAATGGCCTAGCATCCTCGCGCAGCCTGGCGTAGACGACTCCGTCCCGCCATTCCCCGCCTACGAATGCAACTCCACGCTGTATGCCCTCCAGCTGAAAGCCCGCTCGTTCAAGAGCGCCGCGCTCCGCGACGTTCTCGACGTCGGTGCTCGCCTGAAGCCGATTAGCCAGCGTGGTGCTGAACAGATAGTCGACCAGAAGCCCCTGGGCGATCGACCCGAAGCCTTTGCCTCGTTGCTCCGGCATCAGCAGGATTCCGACCTCGAAGACGCTCCGCGGAGGAGCCATTGTCTCCGTTGGCCACCAACAGACGAAGCCCGCGAACGTTCCGTCCGGCAAGCTCACCGCGAGCATCGAGTAGGCATCACTGATGTATCCGTCCTCTTCTAGGCGTCGCCTCCTCTCTCCGGGATCGCGGAACCCCATCCACTCGAAGGGCAAGCTCAGGGAGGGATCCGTGTCGATCCTGCGCAATGCCTCGAGATCGGTCTCTTCGATGGGTCGAAGTCTCACCGCATCCGGCTCTGTCATCCCCAAGTCCTCGCAGAAGTACTGCCGACAGTTTCTAGAAGGGCTACGAGCCCCTCCGGATACACGGTGTCATGCGTCCCTCGCAACTCTTCAACCGACCACCAGCGGTGTTCCTCGACAACCCGCCGTTCGCCCTCAGTCCAACCCACATCACTGATCTCGAACGAGGCGCAGCGCACGAGGAAGTAGTCTTCCTGTTGGTGGTAGCGGACTCCTTCAAACTCGTGTTGCACCTCCCGCTGCAGCACGACTGGCCCCACGTCTTGGACGTCCAGCCCAGTCTCTTCTCTCAGCTCTCTCCGAGCCGCGTCCTCTGCCGATTCCCCGTTGGTAATAGGGCTGCTGCACGGTTGTAATTCGGGCCGGAGCTGACTTCCCGTGCCCTGGATTGTCCCTGGTCCCTTAATCCCTTGCACAGGCGCAGCCCGTACTTTTGCACACCCGCTGATCTCAGGGTGAGATCGAGGAGGAACATGCCTGAGGCTGGGGGTCGGTGCAAGGTGAACTCTATATCCCCGCCGAGTTCAGCAAACCCGGCCAACGGCTGAAGCTCATCTCAGCCGGAGATCAGACCGGCGCTACCTACCGCGGAGAAAGGGGGTTTCGGGCAACCCTCATTCTGCTCAGATCGCGGACAAGCGCCCTGGGCGAGCTCTCTGAGCCCTTCGAGGTACGCGTGGCTGACGCTTCCCGAAGGGGCATCCATGTAGACCACCAGCCGACCGTCGGCTGAGTCGTGCCAGAGCCACTTGCCAGCGACCGTCTCCCCTTCGATCTCCACCGGACGACCCAGGAACGCCTCGAATAGGCGTTTGTCCGCCGGCATCCAGTCCCGGTAGTCGTGACCGTAGCCGTGGGCGATCAGAACCGAGGCGGTCTGCCGGAGTGCCGGGATCACCTCCTGCTCCAACCAATCAGCCCGCGTGGGACTCGGCTTGGGACCGCGAATAAAGGCTATACCACAGGTATCCGACCACCGCGGCTGAGTTTGAGCGGGAGGCTCAGCTCGCGGCAGGGCGTCCATCGATCTCAGCACCGATAGGTAGACGATGCAACTCAAGGGTCCCCTCATGTCTGATCGCCAGCCACCAGCCTGATCTCAACCACAAACTCCGCTGAGATCACAAATCGGAGGTATAGCAGTCTGTCTGGAGGGGTTGTGGATACTTGGGTACTGTGGTACTATTCCTCTATAGACCGTGCGGATCAAGAGGACTAAGAATGCTAGCGCCACTGAAGGTCGATGCCAGAACCGATGCCCTTGCCACCCAAGGAGCCCACTTCTTGTCGATGAAGAAGAAGCAGTATGTGGCCGAGGCCGTAGCGCACTACACCGATTTCCGCCGCCCTGAGATCGAGAAGGGTGTCAAAGTAGCACTCAGCGCGTTGGACGGCAGCCGCGAGGCTCAAGTTCAACTGCTCACTGGCCTCTCCGGTCAGCGCATTGAGGAGCTCGGCGGACTCGGATGACGGAGCCGGGGCGACCGGTTCGCCCCACGATTCGGTGCCTACGAGAAGAGCTGGGGGTAACGTCGTTACCCCCAGCCGCGGAGCCCCTGCACGAGGTGAATCACCCAGTTCTCCGAAAAGCGCGGGAACTCTGCGCCACGAACCCTCCGAGGACCGAACGGATCACAGAGATTGATGACCGGGTTCTCTGGAAAGTGAAGATACAGCGGTGGCGGGGTGCCCTCTGGCTCGACGGTACCGATCCGTGGCTGGTCGCCGCGGGAACACGCGAAGAAGGCTCCCGCGTTGACTTCTACGAAGCGCTTGCCCGGCGCGCACGCCGGCATAGAGCTACCTTCAACAGCTCAAACGCGCAGCCAGTGGTGACCGACACTCTCATCTCTGATTTGCTTCCGACGACCGACGACACAGATCGCCTGCGGCTTGAAGACTCCCTGCGGTGGATCGACATCGTTCGCAAGTTGGTCCCCACTTTGGTGATCGCGGCCACTATGGAGGCCACGGAACAAGTTGGGAGTGTCTTAGGTTGTTCAATCGCCGTGCTGGTCGAGCGCAGTGACTTGGACGCAATCTATGTGGGAATTCGCTTCAGTGGTCATGTCCCCGATAACATGACGGCCATAGTGCTCGATTCAGTTCCGGCCGTGGTTGATCGGCAAGGCTGGATGGTCGATGCTATGTTGGGACGCTCTTATTCCGCCGGGGAGAGCGTCTGGTCGAATTTCTTGAACCGCACCGAGCTAGACCTACGTGTGGCAAGCGACCGATGAAGCTGCTTTGTCAGTGAGTGCCGCTGTGGCGATCTACGCTTGTGCGACCACGTCTCATCGCTCTCGGATAGCCCGCTCTTTACTCCAAAAGAGACCGACGAGCGCGTCGGCCGCGACACCGTGGGTGCGCGTAGAGCACCCGAGAGACGCCTCTCGACTCTGCGCGAGCTCACTCCCTGAAGCGGTTCAAGTAATGATCTCTGGAGCTACGCAATCGAAGAGCGACAACTCCTCGCTGTCCGGGGGCTGGAAGACTTGCGCGTAGCGCTCCAAATGCTCTCGCTCGACCGGAACAGCTCCCCAGACTCTCTGGCGATGCCTCGCCTCTAGTCTCCCCAGGAGCTCGTCCATGGGAACGTCTAGGTAGTGCAGTTCCACTGGAACGCCGAGCTCCCGGGCTCGCTCTCGCTTCTCGTCCCGCTCGGAACGCCCCCAGAAGCCGAATGCCAGGATCACGCTCAGGCCCCGTAGGAACAGCTCCTGCGCCATTTGCCACATGAGCGATTCGATTCGTCCATGAGCAGAATCATCAAAGGGATCGAATCGCAGCGCAGCCTGCCACTCGTCGGGACACAACCGGATCGCCGAGCGGTTCTCCGCTAACCTCTTGGCCAGTGTCGTCTTGCCCGACCCTGGCAATCCGCAGATGAGGATCAGCCGAGCCGTGTCACCTCCCGACCTCACAGTCGTCGCACCGACACGAGTAACGGACTAAGCGAACGGTCCGTCATGGTATCTCGTTCCCGAGAAAGTCATCGATGACGTGTGCCAGGTGCTGAGGCGCATCAAGGTGGACGTCATGGCCAGCTCCTGCCACGGTGATCACCTCTAACTGGTGCCCTGGGCTGTCCATAGCAGAGGGGTCATCAGGCATCCAGCCGTGTCCACCTCTGACCAAAAGGACGGGGCATCTGACCACTCTCCAGTCGTCCCACCAGTCGCCGCTAGCCGCCTCCATCGTGGCCAGCATGATGTCGACGTCAAAGCGAGGCCACCAGCCATCCTCACGCTTCTCCATCCCCGACAGCCACGCTAGTGCCGTTGGGCCGAAGAACTCGATAGCGGCTTCTTCAGACTCCATCGGCCGAGGCCATTTGCCGAACCGTCGCCGAGCCTGTTCGATGGATTCAGCGGAGGGTCCATCTGGCGTTGCCTCGACCATCACCAGCTTGGCTACCAAGTCCGGATGCCTGGCCGCTACCAGCATGGCCGTGTGCCCCCCTAGTGACTGGCCGACTAGGTTGACTCGCCCGTGATCCGGGGCGAAGTGGTTGATCACCTCCACCACATCAGCGACGTAATCAGCCCGAGCGACCCCCGATGGTCGGCGCGAGCTCTGACCATGTCCTCGCTGGTCGAACCCGACCTTGTGCGACTGCAACTCCATTCGGGAGATGACTTCATTCCACTCCGCCGCATGCCCGGCCAAGCCGTGGAGAAAGAGGGTCAACTGCCCCGTGCCTCCGTAGTCGAGAACGGACAGCGAGGTGTCGTCCCGGGACGGAAGGTAAGTCTGAGTTGGCCGCGATACACCCTCATCTTCCATGTCGCCCAGCTTCGCACAGGTGTCGACAAAGAGCCACTCCGCGTGAGGCGCAGAGCTAAAGGCGCGGAGCGCGCCTCTTTCGAGTCGCCAGTATTCCGGAGTCAACGGGTGGACTCATGAACCGGACGTTGGGAGCTTCGCGCAAGCCGCACATCGGGCGCCTCCTCCACTTCGTCTGGCCGGCAAGGTGGCGCTCGGACTAGCGTTCCGCTTGCCAGTAGACCTCGAATTCTTTGGACCAAGCGCCGGTCGCCAGTCCGCGGAGCCTGGAGACGAGGTGCTCCAAGTGCCTCGGCGCAGCTGCCACCAGGAAGAGTCTGGTAGTCCCACGCGAAGCCCGGACCGCAGCTAGTGGCTGCACCTCAGCCACCTCCTGGCCAAGCTCGGCCAGCCGGCGCCTCGCCTGCTCGACTACTGGAGCCGAGCGATCGGCATGGTGGTAGACGACCAGCGATTGCCCTCGGGCGGCGAACGCGGCCAGCTCATCCAGATAGGCGTGCTTGACGGCCTTCGTCCTGGTTCGGGCGACGCCGTGGCTTACCTTGCGGATGCCATTGTCAGGATCACCAAAGACGAGGTCACAGCCCGAGATCGCCCCTAGTGCGGCCTGGAGCCACTCCTCCCGGTAGCGGAGCCTCCCTGCCACACCACCAGATGGCACCCGGCCAAAGTCGAGGGGCTCGCTGAACGTCTTCGCGCCATCGGGCAGAACACCCGCCACCTCCAGCGCCGCTGTGCTGCGCTTGCCGGACTGAACAACACCAGCGAGCCGGTCATAGAGGTCTGGATCCAGAGATCGAAACGCTTTCGCCCCAGCGTAGTCGTCCCTCAGGTAAGCAACATGCTTGCCATCGTCGTTGTGGGATTCGTCCCGAACTAGATACCAAACGACGCCCAGTTTCAAAGCCGGCGAGCAGACGTCCCCAGCACACAGTTGGCGGAGTAGACCGAACTTGAGGAAATCGCCCAGGTCGCCGGCGTATCGATCCTGCACTCGACTCTCTGTCTCGGCCTTGCTGCTCGATGACTTCGATGAGCTAAGGAGACTTCGGCGTTTGTTTGCCCGGTTTGATGATCACCATTGCGATGTTCTGCAGGAGCTGCGTGAAATACTTGTCCCCGAATCCGAGGACAAACGCCACGACATAGAAAGTCAAAGGTTCCACCTTGACGGTGCTGGCGCTGCCCAGATGAAGCAAAACCAAATACATGAGAGCCCCGATGGAACCCGTTACGGCTCCGAACAGCGGCCGACAGTAGTGCCAGTAGTTGTAGCTTGTATCCCACTTCTGGTTGTAAACAAAGATCCCATATAGGCTTGCCATCACGGCACCGGTAGCTCCAAACCAGACCACTCCGAGGGGCAGTGGCCCGAGGTTCACTGGAAGGTGAGATCGAAGCCATGGCACCATTACGTAAGTTGCGAAGAGAGCGATCAAGGCAGCCAAGTAGGCTACTACCAGCGCCAGGATTGGCCATGGCATGTCCCCGAGCTCCGGCTTGGGTGAGGAAGTGGCTTCTGGTGGCTCTGGAGAAGGGACGTCGCCAGTGATCATCTCGCGCTCATCTCCCTAGTCAGGCCAGGTTCGCTCGGACTATAGCCGCGCCCGCCAGAGCGGTCAACTAGGGCTCTCCCTCTTCCCGGCGATCAAGCGGTGGCTCACAGTTCTCGCCGACCGGAAGGCCGAACACATGTGGCTGTAAGGTGAACGCTGACTGTTCAATCGAACTGGGCGCAAGGGTACACGGGGAGGCCGACGGTGAGTGAGATCAGCATTTCCAGCGGCAATCGGCTGTGGGGCAGCTTCACTCTTGAGAGCCTGACCGCACGAGGAAGAGTCAGCCCTCGCCTCAATCTCCAGCTGAAGCAACGTCCCAGCCCGGTCGCCGACGTGGAGCTCCTGGATGTCGCGCTCCGCCTCGAGTTTCGTCAGGAGGTGATCGGCGAGACGCGGCTGGTGGGCGAGTCAATGGTGGCCGGGGGATACACGAATCTGGAGGTTCCGACATCACATCGATTGCTCCGGTACGTGACGGATAGCTTGGTTGCTAACACCTCGGTCGTGTCCTTGGAGGTCGGGCTACGGGGCAGAGGTAGGGTTCGGATGGACGCCGCTCGAGCCCAGGCGGGGAGAGTCCTCCAGATGGCCAGCGATCCTCCCTTCGGGGAGTGGACCGATATCACCATCGGATCGGGGAGTCCCGAAACGATTCAGCTCTCGCGGAGCGAGTGGTTCGAACGCGTGCTCAGTCCGATCCGGGGCGACAGCTATGTCTATCTGGAGCTGGCACTACCCGCGGTTCCTGACGAACTCGCACCTGAGTGGGGGAACGCGATGGGACTCCTGCATGACGCTGAGCGGGCATATGCCACAGGTGATGACGCCGCCGTCTTCGTGTACTTGCGGGGATCCCTAGACGCTTTGCCCGGGGCCAAGAAGCGCATCCTGGAGGCTGTTGCCGACGAGTCCAAACGAGAGGCGCTTGACGCCCTGCTGAAGCAAGCCGGCGTCTTCCTCCACCGTGGCCGCCACGTGGCTGAGACGGGAGAGCAAGCAGGCACTTTCCCTGTCGACCACAGCGATAGCGCCTTCGCACTTGACCTGATTCGCGTCCTCTTGGCCCACCTTTCGCTTTTGATTAGTTCCGAGCGCAGGCGGGCTTCGGTACAGCGGAACGATTCGTAGACCGTTGTGATCGCTGGACTCTGTAGCGGGTACGGCGATGGAGCTTGATCAAGTCCCGACTGTCTGGTGGAGTCCCGACAATCCGGACGACCAACACGATGGTCATATCTCGGTACGGGCGGACGGGTCAGCCGAGATTGACCTATTCGGTGCCTTCGGGGATCCCCTGGTTGCGAGCCCCGAATCCGCGCCGTCCTTGTTGTACGGAGTCGGCGTAGACGGCGAGCGCTTCACCGCCCGTGGTTCTTTGCTCGCTGGATCCAGCAGAGGATACTTCTCGGGATTCACGACCTCCAGATACCGGCCGCTCTCGCTCATCGTAGGTAAGGTTCACGTAGACGAGGCGGCCGTGTATAACGTGGCGCGCCTAGAGGCGACCTATCTCCGAGACTGGTTGGCAAACTCTGGCCTGAGGCCGGAGATGCAGACTTCGGTTGGAGAGGAGCGGGGGAACCTCGGCGTCAGGTATCAGCCTCCTGCCCCTCAGTCTGCCCAGCTCTCGTCAGGGGCACAAGTGAGTACCTGGACTTCGCACCACCTGGAAAGCACCACAAGGGGATACCTGCAGACGGAGGATGTGGCCCTTGAGGTCGAGTTGACCGAGCCGCTGCCAATTGACGAGCTGATCGTCGCCTACGTGACACCGCTTCTTGACCTCATCACCTTCGCCACCGGCCAAAGGAACTGGATTGACCGGCTGACCGTCCAGAGTCCAGCCCTCACGCGTGTAATCGACGGCAAGACCTTTCCTGTTCCGCTGCAGTTCCTCACGAGGTGGACCGGAAGCCCGCCAGAGGATGCTGCACGGCTCATACCTCACGACATGAAGTTCGCGGCTTCGGAGGCTCCTGGAGGAGTTCAGGCGACACTCCCTCGCTGGTTTGACCTCCACCAGGAACTCCGCATGGCCCTGGCTCCGTACCTCGGACTGTCCTACGCGCCGGCCCAGTACATCGATCTGCAACTAGTCTCCATCTCCCTCGCGCTCGAGGCGTATCACCGAGCAGGGCACGGCACTACCCGTAAGTCGCGGGCCCTGATGACGAAGGACGAGTTCAGGGACTTCAAGGCCAAGGTTCTTGAGGCTTGTCCCACCCGGCTAGTGGGCGCCATGGACCAAAAGCTCGCCTACTTCAACGAGAAGCCGCAGACGGACCGTCTCGCTGAGCTGGTCGAACGCGTCCAGGGGTCATTGCCGTGGATAGCGTCCTCCTTCCCTGACTTCGCAACCGACTTCATCGCTGCTCGGAACGGCAAGACCCACCCCGACCCTTCCAAGCGTCAGTTTTCGGCGGGGGAGATGTTCAACCTGACAAGAGTCGCCACCTACGT
>JBARIA010000053.1:0-2741 GCA_049799515.1 Candidatus Dormiibacterota bacterium
GATTACTTCAAGCCCGAGCATCTGGAGAAGTTCCCCGAGCTCCATGATCTGGTCTGGAAGACCCTCAAGGCCGCTTCCGCCACCAAGCAGAACGTCGACTCCGAGAAGGCGGCCGAACTGCGCTCGAAGGTCGACGAGGTGGCGCGGATCTTCCTGGAAACCAAGAAGTAACATCAGAGGAGATTTGCCCTGTCAACCTCATTTACGTTGCCTCGCCCGTCTCAACTCGGTGGAGGGGCATGACGACCTCGAAGGTGGTCAACTTCCACTTTGACCCTCTCTGTCCATGGGCCTGGCTCACTTCTCGGTGGGCAGTTCGACTCGAGGAGCTGGGCGCCCTGGAGATCGACTGGCGACTGTTCTCACTGGGGGTGGCCAATCTCCCGGAGGGTGAGCCGGTGCCAGAGGAGCCAGTGGGCCACGGCGGGGCGGCGCTGAATCTCCTTGCCCAGGCACGGCGGATGGGTGGCAACCACGCGGTTTCCCGACTGTACACCGCGATGGGAATCTCTGCCCACGTCCGCCACGAGAAACTCACCGACGACGGTGTACTCGACCGAGCCTGGGCAGAGGCCGGCCTGGATCCGACGAGTCGGGAGTCCGCTTCAGCGGATCCCTCGCTGTGGCAGGAGGTGCTCGCCGACCACCGGGAGGCAGTCAGTGCCTGCCAGTCGTTTGGGGTGCCCACCCTGATCTTGGATGGCGGAAATGGTCCGGGTGTCTTCGGTCCGATCATCACCGAGGTACCCGGGGACGAGGAGTGTCGCGAGTTACTCAACGATGTACTGAGGATGGTCCGGAGAAGCTACTTCTTCGAACTCAAGCGGGACCGGGAAGGTCACCCACCGCAAACCGGAGGGTGACCGCGAAGCCGGACTAGATCCGACAGGTTTCGGTCGCCTGACGGCTCCAGCGGATGGCCCCGCCGAGCGCAGCGCTCAGCGAGGTGGTGGCCTCGAACCTGGGCAGTCGCTTGGACCTGTCTGTGGCCGACTCGGACGGGCACGTCGCACTCAACGGGCTGTTCGGAGACGTAGGGGCATGGCCCCAATTCGCTTTGAAGCCTCCACCAGTTCAGATCTGCCAACTCCAGCACTGAGATGGACCAGACCAGAGACAAGTGAGGAGAATCCAGACGCCGAGGCGGTCGGGTCCGCGAGGCACGATGCCGACTGCGGCTTTCCCATTTCCTCCATCTGTTCGGACTTGAGCCAACTACCAGATGCGACCAAAGACGAGTGCGAGCGCACCTACGCTCACCACAGCTAGGCGGTTGAGATCGACGGGCTTCCTTGACCGCTTATACATAGGTCTGGTCTAGCGTCGATCTCAAATCTGGGTGATTCAAACTGATCCAGTACCTCGCCGCCGTTCTCCTTGCCTGTCAGCGTCGAAGAGGTTATAGACGGTGAGTCCGAGGGACACACAGGGTTAAAACCCTCGGGCGCACCACCACGCTGAGGGTGACGCGAGCGGTAAGCGTCTCGCCGTCGACTTCCAGCAGTTGGGGTAGGTCAGTGCTGATCTCGACGCGGTGCACGCGAAACCTCTCAAGCTGGCCGCCCTTGGGGTTTTGCCCTATCAAACTGGTGAGGAGCCCCACCCAATCGCGGAGCCGGCGGGGTGCTATGAAGGCCACGTCGAGGAGCCCATCGTCGGGTACCGCACCCGGAAGCAGAGTGATCCCACCGGGAAGCCTCCCTACATTGGCGACCAATACCGAGTGGACTTCGCGGGCAATCGTCGGACCACCGTCCAAGCTCACATGAGCCAGGAACCTAGGGTGCCTGAGATGCTTCAAAGCGGATGCAGCATAGGCGGGCCAGCCCAACCGATGTTTGGCACCGTGGGGCGTGTCGGCTAGGATCTGGGCATCTAGCCCGATCCCCGCGGCGACTGTGAAAAGCCGTCCGTCGACCTCTCCCAAATCGATCCGACGCCGGCCCCCCTGGGTGGCCACTCGAACAGCGTCGGCGACGCCCGTCGGAAGTCCCAAGTTGAGGGCCAGAAGGTTACCGGTGCCCGATGGAATAACCGCCAGAGCAACGTCCGTTCCGGCCAATGCCCCCGCGGCTGCTGACACAGTCCCGTCGCCACCGCAAACAAATACCACTCGGGCTCCGCCTAGGATCGCCTCTTGCGTCTGCGTCTTCCCAGACTCAGCTCTGGTGGTCTGGAACCACTTCGGCTCAGGCCATCCTTCCCGCGACAGGGTTTGGATGATCGCCCTTCGCAAGCCTTCCTGGTCGCCAAACGGGATCGGGTTCACCAAGACGGCCGACTCACTCACCTTCGGATCCTGACCCGGGGGTGGCTCCCAAGGCTAAACGTACATCGGCGCACCGCCCCGGCTTCCGTCACGCCGCGGCGGTTCCGGGAGCTCGATCAGTGGTCTGGAACGTGCCGTCGAATGCCGGTCGAGCCCCGATCATTCGCCCACCGTAGCGCCTAGAGGGGTACGTACGTTCGGGACACGAGATTTCGCCGGGTGTTCTCGCTACGCGCTTCCGTGCTTTGGACCGGATCGAAGCTACCAGCAGGGCTCGAGCACGCCCACGGCCCTGATTTGTGGTCAACCTGAACTGGCCTTGACCCCATTCGGTGGACCACTTTTTATGACAAAGAGGCCCGGTGGATGGGGGTCGAGTGTAGCTTGTCGAATTCGTTCGGGGTGAGGTAGCCCAGCGAGCTGTGCCTGCGGGCGGGGTTGTAGAAGTGTTCGATGTAGTCGGCAATGGCTA
>JBARIA010000054.1:0-1855 GCA_049799515.1 Candidatus Dormiibacterota bacterium
GTCTGGTAGCTCACCGTCACCGGGGTCCCCGAGGCGTCGCAGGAACCCTGGGCACTGACCGGGGTCGCCCCGAGGACGGCCATCAGCGCGGAGGTGAGCACCAGGGCCGACCCGGCCACGAAGACCAGTGGGGCGGCCAGCGCCCGGCGGCGCCGCCGATGCCCCACGGCCGCTTCACCAGGGTCGGGAGCACGCCGCCTCCAGGGGACTCTCACTTGGCCGCCGGGGCGCGCCGCGGCGCTAACGCCCCCGGCTCCGACTTCCAGGCCGTGCGACCGGGCGCGCCCTCGGTGGCTCCGTCGATCGAGTAGCGGTAGAGCGTGCCGCTGTCCACCACCGCATAGACGTCGCCCTGGTCCTCCCAGTGCAGGATCGGGCACTGCAGCCGGCGCGAGACCTGGACCAGGCCCTCGAAGCTGTCCAGCTCGACCCCCACCAGCCCCGCCTTGGTGTCCACCGCACCCGCCTCCACCGCCAGCGCGCCGTAGCGGGCCCCGATCCGAGTCCACTCGTCGCTGGAGTTCGCCTGGCGAAGCAGGGGATAGCCGGCGATGCCCAGCAGCAGGAGCGCCGCCGCCAGCAGCCCCAGGGTGCCCACCCTCGCGTCAGCGACGGGGATCCCAAAGGCCAGGGTCGCCACCCGGCCGTCTGGCTGGACCACCGACCCGCCGCTCTTGGGATTGAAGTTGGGCTTGCCGCCGGTGCCCCCGGGGATCAGGTTGCCCGAGCTGTAGGTGAACGCCGCCGACGGGCTGAAGGCGGTGCGCAGGGCCTGGCCGGCGAGCTCACCGTGGACCTTGATCGACGGCAGGATCGAGACCGTGTAGCTGCCGTCGCCGGCCTGAAGCCCGGTTGCGCTTTCGAAGGTCTGGGCGAGGTTGCTGAGGGCGGCCAGGCTGAGCGTCCCGCTGGCGCTGAAGTGGCTGCCCGAGAAGGCGACCGGCTGGGGCTGGATCGCCACCGTTTGGCTGATCCCCTGGCCGTTGCTGATCTTGGCCACCAACTGCTCGGTCCCGTGCAGCGCTGCCGGCGCTGCCGTCGCCAAGCGGTAGGCGTAGGTGACATCGAGGTTGCTGACGTACTCTCCGTAGACCGGGCCACCGGTCGAGAGCCCCTGGGTGCCGTAGACGGAGCCCGGGCTGGTGGGGGCGCTGTAGCCGAGCGAGCCGCTCTGCGAGTAGCTGACGACCGCCGCTTCCTTGGTGGGGTGGGCCCAGGAGATGCCGGCGATCACCGCCGCGCAGATGGCCAAGAGGGCGAAGAGGAAGGTGGCCTCCAGCCGGCCGCCGCGGCTCTGGTTCGGCCGGTTCTTAGTGGGGGTGGGCCGATCAGGCATGGTTGCTCCTTCTCCGGCGGCTGCCGGCGCTGAGACGTGGCGCGAACAGGAAGAGCCACATCAGGACGAGCAGCGCCGCGGTGGCGAATGGCGCTCTCAACATCAAGATGAAGTTGCCCCAGCCGGGCAGATGGACCCACTCCGCCCCGACGATCTCCGAGGCGGTGGGATGGTAGCTGTCGACGAAGTTGTTGTTGTCGCCCTTGAAGTAGTAGTGCCCGTCCTTGATGGCGATGATCCGGTGCATCACCGTCACTCCCAGCTGGGCGTTGTGGTAGCCGGCGACCTCGCCGACGTGGTAGCTCGACTGCTCGCGCAGGAGCACCAGGTCGCCGGCGTGGTAGCGGGGCAGCATGCTGATCCCGTCGGTGATCACGTAGGACGTGGAGCCCCCGAGCTGAGGGGGGGCGAGGGCGACCCAGGCGGCGAAGAGGATCGCGACCGTGGGGATCGCCGCCAGCAGCCTGGGGAAGCGCAGCCGCCAGCCGTGCGCCAGCGAGCGCTTCGCTCCTTGGGGCC
>JBARIA010000055.1:0-8553 GCA_049799515.1 Candidatus Dormiibacterota bacterium
CGAACCAGGCGATCGGCGTGCTCGGTCAGACCAAGCCGTTCGAGCACCTCGTCAGCCGCCGCTCGCGCCGCTCGGCGGCCGAGGCCGAAGAGGCGACCAACGAATTCCAGATTCTCCCGACCGGTCATGGTCGGCTCGACCGACGCCGACTGACCGGCGAGGCCGATGATCTGGCGGACGAGCCGTGGCTGGGACGCGACATCGATGCCGCCTACGCGCAACTCACCGCTGTCGAGCCGCAGCAGCGTGGCGACCGCGCTGACGAAGGTCGTCTTGCCTGCACCGTTCGGCCCGAGGATGGCGGTAACCTGACCGGACTCGGCGACGAGGTCGAGCCCCGCGAGGGCCTTAACCTTGCCAACGCGCTTGGTGAGGCCGCGAGCCTCGACGATGGGTGTCACAGCGGCGCCACTTGCGCCGTCCACGCCCCGGCCACGTGTCCGCTGATGACGTTGAGCCGGTTCGCGAAGTCGATCGCGGTGATGTGGACGATCAAGGCGGCGAGAGCCGGTTCCTGGTAATTCTTGGCGGCCACGTCGAACACCTGGTCGGGCACCGGGTCGGGCTGATCGGCCAGACGAGTGCCGACTTCGGTGAGCGGCTGGGCGGCTCGAGTGGGTACATCTAGGCAGGCATCGCAACCGTTGATCCGACTGGCGCGCAGGTTCACAAGATTGACTGTGGTCTGGGCCGGCCCAGCTTGTTCAGCATCGTCCTTTGCCACCAGACTGACAGCCTGGAGCGCGTCAGGGACGGTGGGCACGCGTACCGCCGGGTTGTTGATCCTAGATTGCACCGTGTCTCCCTCTACCGTCGATTGCGGCCGGTCGGTCACTCCTAATGACACCTGGCGAGCCAGGAATGTGACGGATGGACCGCAGAGACCCGTTTGCACCGCGTTCCAAGTCTCAGCCGAGGGTCACCTTGGCGGCACTCCTGGCGATCGGACGAGTTACCGGCACTGATGCCGCTGCCCGAGGGCCCTGGCTGGCCCGGGCATGTAGCTGGAAGCGCTCCGGTACCAGCCGCTGGGTGCCTCCCTTGGAGGGCGGTGAGTGATCGCTCGGGCCGTGGCGGAGAGTCGGAGAGGCAATATTACTGGCCTCATTGGCGGTGAAGGGCCGATCAGTCGCTCCCTTGCCGCCCGAGGCGAGGTCTGTGGGGAAGGCGCGGGCGATCCTGAGGGCGAGTTGAGCAACTGGTACCAGCCGAAAGTCTCCCCAAAACACGCGGGCGGTGATGAGCCATTGGCCGTGCGGCTGATCACGACCCGGCCCGAGCCTTGCGTCCTCTGCCCGTGCAGCTACTCTTCGGTGAGCACCGCGGCTACGATTCTGCGGACACGTGCGGGGTCGGCGATCGAGTCGATCTCCACAATCTTGCCGTCGGCGACGGTGAAGCCCACCACCGTCATGGGGCGACCACGGATAGTGAGGATCACTCCGGCGGCTCCGTTCACCAGCGCGGGGCGCAGGCGGGCGGTCGGGAGCGCCAACACGGACGTGAAGCCCCGGAGTGCCTGCCTGGCAACGGCCACCGAGCCGCGGATCTCCATGGAGGCTGTGGGGTGCCTGGCGCCGGCATCGATTCGCACGACGACTTCGGGATCGAGCAGAGCGACCAGGGCCTCGAAGTCGCCGCCCCGCGTTGCCAGGAAGAAGGCGTCGACCACCTCACGCTGGCGAGCCAGGTCGGCGTCGGGCGCAGGTACCGCGGCACCTTTCACCCGGCGTCTTGCGCGGCTGGCGAGTTGTCTCGCAGCCACCGGGGTGCGACCAATCATGGGGCCGATCTCCTCGAATGGCAACTCGAACGTGTCGTGGAGTACGAACGCCAAGCGCTCGGCCGGGGCCAAGGTATCGAGCACGACTAGAAGAGCGAGTCCGACTGAGTCGGCCAGCAGCGCCTCCTCCTCGGGTTGGAGCTCGCCGCCGGAGCTGATCACGGGGTCGGGTAGATTTACCCCGAAGAAGTCCTCGCGTCGAAGGTTGCGCGAACGCAGCAGGTTCAGGCAGACGCGGGCGACGACCGTCGTCAACCACCCGCCGAGGTTCTCCACCTCGCTCGCGCCTGACCGGCTCAGCCGAAGCCACGAGTCCTGGACTGCATCGTCAGCCTCGGTGAGAGACCCTAGCATCCGGTAGGCCACGGCCCGGAGATGGGCACGGTGCTCCTCGAAGCGCTCAGCGAGCCACTCCTGCTCCTCCATCGGTCACATCCTCCCATTGCCAGGTGTCATATGGGTGACCCCGCACAGGCGACGGATGTGACAGGAAACACCGAAAAGGACCCCACCATGCCACTTGTCGAGGCTGAGGCGATCGGCACCCCGCCTGTTCCCAAGTTGATCGACCGGGGCCACCACGTGATCGGCACCTACCGATCATCACCCGAGAAGGCGGAGCAGCCCCGGGCGCTCAGGGCTGAGGCCATTGCCGCCGACCTGCTAGATGCTGCCGCCGTGCGCAAAGCATTGGTCGACGCTAGGCCCGAGGCGGTCGTTCACGAGGCGATGGCCCTCGCCGATGGCAGTTTCTCCAGGAAGCTCGACAAAACCTTTGCTCAGACCAACCGGCTCCGGATTGAGGGCACCGATGCTCTTCCAACTGCGGCACGCGAAGCACGCATTCACCGACTCGTCGCTCAGAGTTTCGACCCCTACCGCTACGCCCGGGAGGGTGGGATGGTCAAGACCGAGGAGGATCCGCTCGAGCCCGCCACGCCTAACGGTTTAGCCATGGTAGCCGACGGGCCCGAAGCAAGTCCAGCTTTCCCCGGAGCTCAACCATCCCGACCACTCAGCTGGCTTCCCGAGTATATTCAGCGCGGGGAGAATTGGGGTTCCGAGGCGGAGCTGCGGTCAGAGAGGTCAAGCCCATGGATAGCGCACTCGTGGAGCAGGTCACAGAGGTTTGTCAGAAAGTGGTCGCCAGTGGTGCGATCTCAGCCAATGGACACGGCAACGTGAGTCTCCGAGCGCCGGGACAGGATGAGATCTACTTCACCGGAGGGCCGTCGCTGCGCAACCATCCCCCGACGGCAGTCGTACGAGTCGGCATCGATGGCGTACTGCGAGAGGGCCAGCTGCCTCCCATCCAGGCGGCGGTGGTGGCTATGCACACGGCGATGTACGCTGATCACGCGGACGTCAGTTGCGTGATCCACACCCACTCCCCGTTTGCGACAGCCTTCGCCGTGGCGCAGCGACCGATTGGCTGCTGGGTCGAGGCACTGGCCATGTTCGGCCTTCCCGAGGGTGTACCCGTGACCCCTTACGGACCCCGAGGTTCGGATCAGGCCATTGCCAACATCCGCTCCACAATCAAGCCTGGTGTGCCGGCCGTGCTCCTCGCGAACCATGGGGTGCTGGTGTTCCACCGCACCCCGGATCTGGCAATCATCGTCGGCGGCATCGTCGAAGAGGCAGCTCAGACTGGGATTTATGCAAGCGGACTCGGAGGACCGGTTGAGATCCCGGACGATCTGAAGGCGGCAGCGCTGCAGCGCGCCATGATCTTCGACCAGCGCGGCGCGCTGGCGGGCTGAGCGCCCTCCACGCCCACCAAGGGGAGAGGCGTTTCCCACTCCCGGGGGCAGGCTCGCCAGTAACGCCACAAGTAGGGTGTTGAACTAGGTGGGCGAATTCAAGCGGTGAGCGCAACAAGGGCGGCGAAGTACATGATGTTGGTCAAGACGGGAATCGCGACGCTTGGGGGCAGTATTGGGCTAACGAACCGGAAGAAGCTAGGCAGGAACTGAGCGAGCCCCACTCGTCCACCGGTCGACGGCACTCCAACTATGACAAAAGTCAATCCCGCGACTGCTGTGCCGATGGGGTGGATCCTCGCGAGTGCCGCGGTGGGCACGGAGAGGGCCAGCAAAAATAGCGCCGCGCCCCCCGCAAGCACGAGGTAAAGTCCAGTGAGCGTGCCGAGTCCGTCGGCGATCCTCAACAGCGACGCGCCCAAGACTAGGGCGAAGACAACCAGGCCCCCGACTTGCGTCGGAGCGCAGTAGTCGCGCGCGAGCGCCGAACTTAGAGCGCCAGTGATCAAGCTGGCAAGCAATACGCGTAGGAACAGCAGGAACACCGGTATGAGCCCCCCCGGCGATCCGAAGATCCGTCAGCGGCACCTGCAATGCCTCCGCCCGGTTCCGGTTCTCACTCAGGACCGTCAGCAGCACCCGGTCCGGCAACGCAGGAAGCTGCTCCGCACCCCCGTCGCTGAGGGCTGCCAGTCGCGTCAGGGGATCCAGAGAGGGGTCGGGCCGCAGCCGCTTCCAGAGCATGATCGCCCGGCGGCCGGCTGTCAGAAAGATGCACATCTACAACGACTAGCCCGTCTTTGCGCCCACCGCCTGCACCAGTGATCCGTCGCAGGTCGCAAAACGCCCGTCAGGCCGTCCACCGAATACCTTCAAGGTGGTGCGTGCCTGAGGTGCGGCAGCCGTTCCCAGAGAGATCGGGGTCCCCTGGAAGCAACCGACGGCGTAGGGATACTCGAGCGTTGCATCGTAATGGAAGATGTCCTGTTCCTTTCCGTCCCACATGACTCGCGACGTGCGACCGTGGCAGGCATCCAGATCCGTATTTGTCAGCAGCGAGCCGTTGGCCTTGCGCTCGACATAGATGCCGTATCCGTCCAGGGCATAGCCGACGAGCGTCGACCGTCCCTTTGCTTTGGCGAGAATGCAGCTCGGAACACTGTGGTGGTGCAGCTCATCACCCATTTGAGGGTGCTCGTCACAACTGTCGAGCAACTCGTGAGCCCCAGCGTCCCTGCCCTCGCCGTCCAGCGCGTTGAATAGCACGACCCCATCGTCGAGGATGCCGATGGCCCCTCCCGGGGTACACGACGGCGACACAGCGGGAGTGGGATGCAGCGGCAGTGACCAGTCAATGGCTTGAGGCACTATTTTGTTGGGATTGCGATCGTACGCGTACGCCGGATCGGAAGTGGCGATTGGAAATACGCCCGTCGTATGGTCGATCGGAAGGTCGTTGCCGCGGATGATCCGGTGCGACCCCGATACCGTCACCGTATAGCTGGCTGAGGGCCATTTTACCTGTCCCTGGACGTGGACCTTGGTAAGCGAGTCCCACGTTTTGGCGGTGGTGTTGATCCATGGTCCAACCACCTGTGCTCCGCCGATTGAAGGGAAGCTAGTCAGGCAGGAGTCGACATAGCCGACTTCGGGCTTCGTCGATACATATCCGTCGCCGAGGGGAATGGCGGCTCGGTTAATCGGACCAGTTGAAGTGACGGTGGTGGCGTACTGGGGCGTGGATTTGCCACTCTTCGCCGACGCGAGTGCTAAACCGGACCCCGTGATTGAGAAAGCGATGGCGACCGCCGTCGCGCCGGCAGCTAGCACCAGTCTTCGTCGGTACCGGCTCATCAAGTCATTCTCCGAGGGATTGTGGGAACTAGCTGTGAATTCAGGACCACGCCGACCCCTACGAGGTACACGTCAGGCGGAGTCTACCAGCGCCTCCCCGAGCTTGGGCGGCTCCCCAAGCGAGATCACGGGATGTGCGCGCGGTGCGGCTCAGAAGCGCGCGGGCAGCAATACCGGGGACCCGGTCGCGCAACCCACGCAGACTGGCGACTGCTCTACTCGTACCAACTGGGAGACTTCCGCACCGTGGTGAGGGGACCCCGTTTGTTAGTCCAGCGGTCTTCAGCCTTCCGTCTGTTCTCCAACTGTGGTTCCAGAGCGGGATCAGAGCTCGAGGACCCGTCGAAGTCCGGCTTCCACACTCTGAAGAAGTAGCGACGGCAATTGGCCGACCGGACCATCAAGGTCGACCTTGTCTACCGTGACCAACGCAGTCACATTAACCACAGAGTCGCGCGGGAGCCCTGCGGACGAAGCCGGCACGAAGACGTTACCGGGCATGGCCGCGAGTTTTGTGTTCGATGTGATCATTGCCACGAGCGCAGTGGCTAGTCGACTCTTGTTGAAGGAGTCGGCCTGGATGGCCAGTACTGGGCGCCGTTTAGCTGGTCGGCTACCCGCTGCTTCGCCTAAGTCAATCCAGTAGATTCGCCCGCGCTCGATCACCACTCATCGTCCGACTCGGCTAGCCGTCGCAGGCCGGCAGCTACCGCGGCCCTTCCGGAATCGTCCTTGGTCTCACCCACGGCGTCGTCAATCTCATCGGTGACCGACGACGACTCCAACCGGTCGAGATACTGCTCGGCGGCCCTCGCGAAGAACTCGGACCGGCTTAGGTGGAGCGCGGCAGCACGCTTGTCCACCCGTTCAAACGTTTTGTCAGGAAGCGAGATGGCGGTCTTCACGCACCCAGTATAACCCGGTATAACCAATGGGGGCCCGCTCGCGGTCAGTCCGATCCTTGAAGTGGTCGTCCGCTTCACCATCGTGTATATGGATGGCGGCTGGGTGAGGGAGGGGGGACCGTGGGGGCGGCGCGGCGTGGCCAACGGCGACCTCTGGCGGATCTGCCGCGGCCGCGGTCGAGTCGTGCTCGAGGACGGGCCCGGCAGCCTGGCTCGCGTCCTCGCGGGCGACCGTCTGGCCAACTCAAACTGCGATGGAGCCGGGAACCATTGTCAGTGCTCCTGGGCGCGACAGCCTCCTCCGGTTAGAGGAAATGGCGGATAGAGAATTACCCACCGGCTGCCTGTGGGCTTCGGTCTTATGCCTCGTCCCGACTCGCTGCCTAGCCTTGGTGGGCCCACTGTGGTCAGAGACCGGTTCTTCGGTCAGCCTCGGTCAGCGCCTCGAGTCACGTGCGGGCCACTGCCAACCCAAGTGCGACTGCAGCTTCGCACAGCGCCCCGTCGCCAGCGACCAGCACGGTCTCTTGAACACCGAGGGCTTCCGCTGCCGCCAGATGAACCGCGTCGTAACCGCGAAGAGAGTGAGCCTCAGCAAGGACCCCGGCACGGTGCACGATCGTCTGGGAGGCTTCCACTAAGTCCATTTGCCGGTAGAGCCGGCCGAGTCCCGCGACGGCGGTCCTCAGGGATGAGCGGCTGATTCGCCCGCCCCGGCATGCCATCGCTAGCGCAGCGCGGCCCTCGACATACACCAGGCGCACGCCGACGACTCGGTCTGCCTCGGCCCAGAGGAGGCGGGCCCGCTGTGAACCTGACTCCTGCACCAGCAGTGGGATAACTGCGGACGTGTCGAAGTATGCGATCAACGGCGCTGATCCCCTACCAAGGGGCTCACTGGCGCCTTCGCTCGGATCCGTCGTGTCGGAGCAGTTTTCTTGCCAACGGGTGCCCGCGTGACGATGCCGTCGGCGATCAGGGTGTCGATGGTTCGCTCACCGCCGATCGCGGTGATTCTGGCCACTGGACGTCCACGATCGGTCACGAGGATATCCACCCCCCTTGCCACGCCTCCGAGATACCGGCTGAGATTGTTCTTGAGATCCCTTACACCCACTTCCACTGCCATGATGTGCCTCCTAGTAGCTACCTGGTGTCTGAAATTGTAGCCACCTCGCCCGCGCGGAGGAGGCAAGGACGCGTCGGCCCGGCGCCCCACTCCGTTTCCCTCACAAGGCAGCGTCCAGGATCGACCTCCGGACCCGCCGCTTCGGGCGGCCGGGTCAGACGCTCGCCCTGAACTCGGGGAAATAGCGCTCAATCGTCGAGAGCTCAAAGGTGGCCAGGATTGATGATGGCGGTTCCCGCTGGAGCAGGAACTCAAAGCTTGCTCCGACCAACTCCTCTACCGATCGGCCCCGACCGTAGCGGAGGAGCTCCTCTTGGCTCACCGTCACCCGGTGGCGCGAGCGTCCCCTCGGGTCGTGGACCCAAACCTCGGCGGACCAGCTGTCGCCCTCCGCCTTAGCTCTGACCTCAATCGAAACTGCCATGCACCTCTGCTTGTGCGCGATGGGAAGAGTGTGGCGTCGTGGGCTCCAGGGCAGTCGACGACAGGCGGTCGTGGGCGAGGTCGTTGAGACGGCTCCAGGCGGGCGAAGAAGTGGCGACATCCGCGGTCATGAGTTGAACGGATATGGCGTCCGCGGCGTTACCAGTGCCAGTGACCCCCGGGTCGCGATTGCGGACGGGGAGCGCAGCTTCCCAAGCTCGCTCGGCTATTCCGTCGTCTGCGGGACCGAAATTCGGGGCCTTCTTCGGCAGCCTGGGGACTCGGCGGCAGGTAGGCTACCGACGTGCCCACTTGGCGATCGTCCCGCAGGCTCTCGCTGGCGGCAGCGGCCGGTCTACTCTTCCTGGTGGCCCTGGGGATCTCTTGGACCGAGGGCGCAGATCACCTAACCCTCCAACTGCTGGCCATGGGCCTGGGACTGGTCGCGTGCGTGCTAGCGGCGATGGCCGCCGGATTCGGTCGTCGGGACCGCCCGACTTAGGACATCCGCTCCAGGATCATGGCCATGCCCATACCGCCGCCGACGCACATGGTCTCCAGCCCGATGGTCTTATCCCTGGTCTGAAGCCCGTTGAGCAGGGTGCAGGTGATCCGGGCCCCGGTCATGCCGAAGGGGTGGCCGAGAGCGATCGACCCGCCGAAGGGATTGAGGCGATCCTCCATCGGGTCCAGTCC
>JBARIA010000056.1:0-14361 GCA_049799515.1 Candidatus Dormiibacterota bacterium
GTCTCCCGGACCACGGTCACCTTGATGGTGCCGGGATAGCTCATCTCGCCCTCGATCCGTCGGGCGACTTCTCGCGCCAGGACCACCGCGGCATCGTCGTTCACCCGATCGGGTTTCACCATGATCCGAACTTCCCGGCCTGCCTGGATGGCGAAGGAACGCTCGACCCCCTCGAAGGCGTTGGCAATCTCCTCCAGCTTCTCCAGTCGCTTGATGTAGCTGGCCAGGGTCTCCCGGCGGGCCCCGGGGCGGGAGGCGGAGATGGCGTCGGCGCTGAGCACCACAAAGGCCATGATGGTGGTCGGTTCGATGTCGTAGTGGTGGCACTGAACCGCGTTGACCACCTCTGGGTGGCGGCCCAGGCGGCGGAGGATCTCCCCGCCAATCAGGGCGTGGGACCCTTCCACCTCGTGGTCCACCGCCTTGCCGATGTCGTGGAACATCCCGGCCTCCTTGGCCAGATGCTCATCGGCTCCGATCTCGGCCGCGATCATGCCGGCGAGGTAGGCCACCTCCTTGACATGGGCCAGCACGTTCTGGCCGTAGCTGTAGCGGAAGCGGAGCGTCCCGACCAGCTTGACCAGTTCGGGATGGACACTCTGCAGCCCCAGCTCAAAGAGGGCCTGCTGGCCCTCCTCCACGATTCGGGAGGACACCTCCTCCCGGGACTTGATCACCACCTCCTCGATCCGGGTCGGGTGGATCCGGCCGTCGCTGAGGAGCTTGTTGAGGGTCACCCGAGCCACCTCTCGCCGAACCGGGTCGAACCCACTCAAAACCACGGTTTCGGGGGTGTCGTCGATGATCAGGTCAACCCCCAGAGCCGCTTCCAGGGCCCGAATGTTGCGCCCTTCCCGGCCGATGATCCGGCCCTTTACCTCGTCATTCGGCAGAGGGACGACCGACACCGAGGTCTCCCCGGTCTGGTCGGCGGCGTGGCGCTGGATGGTATTTACCAGAACTTCACGGGAGCGCTCGTCAGCCGCGGCCCGGGCCGAGGCGACCGAATGGCGAATCAGATCGGCCTTCTCTGAAACCAGCTCTCGGTCCAGGGTCTTGAGCACCTCTTGACGGGCGTCCTCCCGGGTCAGCCCCGCCACCCGCTCCAGTTCGCGCTCGCCAGCTTCCCGAAGTAGGGTCAGCTCTCCGCGCGAGGTCTCCATCTGAGTCCGCTCCAAGGCCAGTGCGTCGCTGCGCTGAAGGAGGTCCTGTTGCTGGCGGTCCAGCTGTTCCTCCCGCTGGACGATTCGCTGCTCCAGCCGGGACACCTCAGCCCGGCGTTCTCGTAGCTCGTCCTCCAGCTCGGTCCGAACCCTAAGCGCCTCAGCCTTGGTCTCCAGCCCGACTGACTTGCGGTCCGCCTCGATCGCCGCTCGGGTGCTGGCCAGATCCTCCTGGCCCCGCCGACCCTGGCGCGATGCCATCAGGCCGAATACCAGTCCGCCCACGGCGAGCACAGCTAGTACGACCAGCAACACGGCTATTGCTGCACTCAAAGCCAGGACCTCGCAGTGCCGAGCAAGGGACTACGGAAAGCCCCTCCCCGACTTCAACCCCTCACGCAGCCGGAGGAGCAGGAAATTAATTGGAAACGGGACCGATTTTAGCGCGAACCCAGCCGCCTCTGGCGCTTGCTGGTGCTTCTCGCCTTCGAGGCTGCGTAGCCCGTCAGCCCAGGGCGGCCGCCGGCTCCGACTCTACTTCGACCTCAGAGCCGATCTCCTGGTTGGCGGCAGACACCGGCTCTCCGATCACGGCCTGGCGGACCTTGTTGGCGATCTCCTGGGTCAATTCAGCGTTACCCCGAAGCAGGTCGCGGACGTTGTCCCGGCCCTGGCCCAAGCGTACTTCGCCGTAGCTGAACCAGGCGCCACTCTTCTCGACGATCCCAACATCAAGGGCTCCGTCCAGGACGCTGCCCTCGTAGGAGATGCCTTCGTTGTAGAGCAGGTCGAGCTCGGCGGAGCGAAATGGCGCCGCCACCTTGTTCTTGACGACCCGCACCCTGACCCGACCCCCGATGACGTCTAGGCCCTGCTTGAGCGAATCGATCTTGCGGATGTCGAGCCGGACTGAGGCGTAGAACTTGAGCGCTCGGCCGCCAGAGGTGACCTCGGGATTGCCGAACATCACCCCGACCTTCTCGCGAAGTTGATTGATGAAGATAACCACGCAGTTGGAACGGCTGATCGCCGCCGTCAGCTTGCGCATGGCCTGGGACATCAGCCTGGCCTGGAGTCCCACGTGGGTATCACCCATCTCGCCATCGATCTCCGCCTTTGGGACCAGGGCCGCGACCGAGTCGATCACCACCACGTCGACCGCCTGACTGCGAACCAGCACCTCGACGATCTCCAACGCCTGCTCTCCTGTGTCCGGCTGGGAGATCAGGAGCTCGTCGATGTTCACCCCTATCCGCGCCGCATAGGCCGGATCCAGGGCATGCTCGGCATCGATGAAGGCAGCGACCCCGCCTTCCTTCTGGGCCTCCGCGACGATGTGCAGGCTGAGGCTGGTCTTACCGGAAGATTCGGGTCCAAAGATCTCCACGATCCGTCCCCGCGGGATTCCCCCAACTCCCAGAGCCAGGTCGAGGGTTAGCGCCCCGGTGGAGATCACCTCAATCCCCTTGGCCCCGGTGCCGTCCCCGAGCCGCATGATCGCGCCCTTGCCATAACTCCGCTCAATCTGAGTCAGCGCGGCCCCTAGCGCCCGGTCCTTCTCTGTGGCCACTCGCGCAAGCTCCTTGGCATCGCGGTTTACCGGGCCGCTCACGCGCCCCGCGACCTCGAGTGTAGCGCTCATTTCAGTGACCTCCGGGTGTGTCTCTGCGGGCTGGCCGCAAGCGATGACGGGTTTCAAAACGCCTGGATATTGGCGGAGAACAGTTGTTCGTTATTGTAGCGCTTCTGACCTCTTAGGGGAAGGTCCTCTGGACAGTTGGTGGCGGGGTTGGCGGCGCTCAACTGAGGGTGGTCAGCAGCAGTTCCAGGGCCGCGCTGACCGCGGTCACCCGGTTCTGGTGTCGCCCCCGATCCTGGTCCAGTCGGCGCACCTCCGTACCGGCTGGACCGGCAACTGCCACGTAGATGAGTCCGGCGGGCTTGGAGTCGGACCGACCGGGGCCTGCCACCCCGGTGGTGGAGATGCCGAAGGTGCTCTGAAAGCGATCACTCACCCCGATTGCCATTGCCTCGGCCACCTCCCGACTCACCGCGCCGTGGGTCTCCAGCAATTGAACCGGGACTCCCAACTCCTGGATCTTCAGCGAGTTGGCGTAGGTGACCAACCCACCCAAGTAGAAGGTCGAGCTTCCGGGGACCGCGGTCAGTGCCGCCGCCAGCAGCCCCCCGGTGCAGGACTCAGCCGTGGCCAAGGTTCTGATCGAGCCTCGCCCGGCCCGCTCCAGCACCTCTCTGGCCAGGTCCTCGAGGCCAGGTTCTGTCACCGCCACCCCAGCAGGGACCGGAAGCGCCAGAGGTAGACTCCCCCGCTCCACACGGTGAAGACCACCGCCACCGCGACCAGCCAGCCGGCATACGGCCCGAGCACCGGGTAAGGACGCTGGAGGATCAGGGCCACCACCATGGCGTCCTGGCTCAGAGTCTTGAGCTTGGCCACTCGATTGGCACTTATCGACACCCCTGAGCGAGTCCCTCTGGTCCGGAGAATGACCACCGCCACCTCCCGGGCCACGATCACGAAACCGGCCCAGGCCGGGAGCGCCCCCTCGCTGACCAGCGGGAAGAGTGCGGCGATCACCAGCAGCTTGTCGGCCAAGGGGTCGAGGAAGATCCCCAGGCTGCTTACCTCCTGGCGCCGGCGAGCCACCATCCCATCCAGGCTGTCGGTGCCAGCCCCCAGGACAAAGAGACCGGCCGCGATCTGGTGGCTCCCGGCGAAGCCCGCCTCCAGGCAGAAGAGGATTACCGGGATCAGGCCCAGCCGGCTGATCGTGATCAGGTTGGCGAATCCTCGCCAGGTCGCCCCCAGGGGCTTCGCGACCTCCTGGGAGGTCTCAGGGGGAGCGAGGGTCCCCCTGGTCGTCATCGGTAGTTGGTGTACTGCAGAGGCACCGGCAGATCCAGCTCACGCAGTTCCTTGATGACCGCCTGCAGGGCGTCTTTGTCCTTGCTGGTCACCCGGAGCTCGTCGCCCTGGATACGCACCTGGACCTTGGGGTGGTTCGCCTTGATTCGCTTGGTCAGGTCCCGGGCCGTCTCCTCGGCGATCCCCTTGCGGAGCTCGATGACCTGACGGACGTTGCCCTTGGCAGCCGGCTCGGGCTTGCCAGGATCGAGGATCTTGAGCGATAGCTGCCGGCGGACCAGCTTGCTCTTGAGGACGTCGATCATGGCGTCGGCCCGGCTGTCGGAGGCTGCCAGAACCACGATCTCCTTCTCGTGGAGGTCGAGCTCGGCGGTGATGCCCTTGAAGTCGTAGCGGGTGGCAATCTCCCGCTTGGCCTGCTCTACAGCGTTGACTAACTCCTGGCGGTCGAAGTCGGAGACCACGTCGAAGGAATGTTCGCTGCTGGGCACGAGCCAAGGGTAGCGGCTACTCGGCGTCCTCGCTGGAGTCGAGCATCTCCTCCAGCTCGGCCAGGTTCATCAGAACCTCCCGGGACTTGCTGCCCTCGTAGGGCCCCACCACCCGGGCGTCCGACAACTGGTCGATCAACCGGGCCGCCCTGGTGTAGCCGACGTTGAGCTTGCGCTGCAGCAGTGAGGCGGCCCCGCGCTGCTCTCCGATCACGATCCGTCCCGCTCGCTCGAAGAGCGGGTCACGCTTCAGGGCCGGGTCGCCCTGGGTCGGTGCCAGCGCCGCCGCCTGGAGGATCTCCTCCTGATAGTGAGGGCGACCCTGAGCCTTCCACCAGCCGATCAGCTGGTCCAGCTCGCGGTCGGAGACGTAAGCCCCCTGAAGCCGGACCGCCTTGCCTGCGTCGATCGGGAGGTAGAGCATGTCTCCCCGGCCCAGCAGCTTCTCGGCTCCCATCTCGTCCAGGATCACCCGGGAGTCGACTCCACTGCTCACCGCGAAGGCGATCCGGGAGGGGATGTTGGCCTTGATCAGTCCGGTGATGATGTCGGCGGAGGGACGCTGGGTGGCCACGATCAGGTGGATTCCCACCGCCCGGGCCAGCTGGGCGATCCGGCAGATCAGATCCTCGATCTCGTTGGCTGCCACCATCATCAAGTCGGCCAGTTCGTCGATCACGATCACGATCTTGGGCAGAGTCCGCAGCCCCAGCTGGGGTGCCCGCTCATTGAAGTTGGTGATGTTGCGGGCGCCGTGACCGGCGAATAGCTTGTAGCGCTGCTCCATCTCCATCACTGCCCAGCGCAGCGTCGCCACCGCGGGATCGGCGTCGACCACCACCGGCACCAGGAGATGGGGCAAACCCGAGAAGTTGCTCAGCTCGACCCGTTTGGGGTCGACCAGGATTAGGCGCAGGTCGCGGGGGGTGGACTGCAGCAGGAGCCCGGCCAGCACCGCGTTGATGCAGACGCTCTTGCCGGAGCCGGTGGTGCCGGCGATCAGCAGATGGGGCATGCCAGCCAGATCCCCCAGAACAGGATGGCCGCTCACGTCTGCCCCCAGGGCCATCGCCAGCTTGCTCTTGACCCCGTTGAAGGTGGGCGCCTGGACCACCTCCTTGAGGGTCACCAGCTGGGCCGCTTTGTTGGGAACCTCGATCCCGATAGCCGACTTCCCGGGGATCGGAGCCTGGATCCGAATCGGCGCCGCCAGCGCCATGGAGAGGTCCGGCTGATAGGCCAGGACCTTGCGGACCGCAACGCCGGGCGCTGGCTGGAGCTCGTACTGGGTCACAGTCGGGCCGGCATTCACCCCCATCACCTTGCACTGCACCCCGAAGTTGCCGAGGGTGGATTCGATGGTGCGGATCCGGCTTCGGATCTCGTCGCGGAGCCTTTCGCGCTTGCCGCTTGCCGAGTCGAGCAGATCGACGCTGGGCAGGACCCAGCTCGGCTCGGGCTCGTCGTCAACCTCGTCGGCGGACTCTTGCCCTAATGCCAGTAATACCGGGCTGACGGGAGTTCCGCCGACCTCGACCGCCTCGGCAGCCGCTTCGACGGCGATCGGGTCCGGCTCGTCCTGATCCAGTCCTTCGAAGATGCGCTGGAACGCCTCAGGGGCCGGCTCATCCTCCCCCACTCTCGGACCCTCAGGATCGGTGAGCGCCGGCAGCACCCCGCCCAGGTGGGCGTGGGGGGCTGCGCTGGAATGGGCCGAGGATCTGGCAGCCGATCGCTGTGAGTCAGTGGCGGAGAAGGCCCGGGAGGCAGCATCTCCCATCCGGCTCAAAGCCCGAGCCGAGAGTCGGGACGGGTAGATCTCCAGCCCCACAATCAAACCGGCCAGGGCCAGGCCGGCGAGCGCGACCAGGGTGGCCGGTGCGCCCACCCAGGAGGCCAGCCGGGGCCCGATGGCCCGGCCCAATGCGCCCCCACTTCCCGCATGAACGGTAGCCGCCATGGAGATCGCGGCGACCGCCGACACCACCAGGGCGACTAGGACCTGGCCTCCACTCCGCTCCGAGGTGCGCGAGGCCAGCATGCCGACTCCGCCGGCCACCAGGGCCACCCCGATGATCCAACCGCCCACTCCGACAGCGGAAGTGATCGCCCGGCCGAAGTCGAAGGCCACCTTGGCCTGGGGGAAGGCCAGCAGGATCATCCAGATCAGACCAACCACGATGGCGGCGATCCCGGCCAGCTCTCGCTGCTGAGTTGACTTTAGGCGCAGGACCGGACCGGCTTGGCGACTTCCCCTACTGGTCGACGGTCGACGTCGGGGGCTGGCCGCCCGCGGTCTCGGCGCTCGGCGCCGCTTCGTTTTCGCCATCTATGAGGGCGTTGGCATGGGTGGGATTGGATGGGTCAAAAGCGGTATTGCCACCCGCTCGCCGAAGTCTAGCAGCGAGACCGCACATCTGCTCGCTCTAGGGAGACCGGGTCAAACGCCACCACCAGCTGGGAGCGGCCAGTTTTCGGGCCATCTCCACTGGCTCGCGGTAGCTAAAGCCACCCGGAGTGGTGACGGTTAGCGAGCCGACCTGCTCGCCTGCTCGGAGGGGTGACCGGAGCCGATGAAACTGGAGGCGCAACTCCAGCCGGGAGTCGGCGGCACCGACCAGGGAGATGGCCCGGCTCGCCCGGACCGCTACCGGTCCAGCCCAGCTGGAGGTGACCCGCCCAACCCCGGTACCCCCCCCTGGAAGACGAAACTGGTGCAGCTCACCCTCGCCCGAGCTGAGGAGGGCGGCCGCCACCCGACCGGCTGCCGCCAGCCCGGATTCAGGCCCGCCAGGCTGGCCGAGCACCGCCCCGATCAACTGTCGCGGGGTCCCGGCGACACTCACCTTGGCGGCGAAGACCAGACAGCCCATGGCGGCCTCGGTCCAGCCGGTCTTGATCCCGACCACCCCGTCCTGCCCCAGCAAAGGGTTGTAGTTGCGGACCACCCCGGCAACCGGCAGGGTCACAGTCGGCAGGGCCACGATCGAAGCGAAGACCGGGATCTTCATCGCCACCGTGGCCAGGGTCACCAGGTCTCGGGCACTGCTGACGCTGCCCTGGTCCAGTCCGCTGCTGTCGGTGAAGTGGGTCTGCCTGAGGTGAAGCGACGACGCCAGCTGATCCATCTGCTGGACGAAGGCCGCTTCCGAGCCCGACTGCCAATCCGCCAGCAGGACGGCCAGGTTGTCCCCGGAGGGCAGCAGCAAGCCCTCCAGCACCTGGAGTTCAGAGAGGGTCTCGCCGGTCGCCACCCGCACTACCGAGTCCCCGGCCGCCAGCTCACTCTGGTATTCGGAGAAGTCAGCGGCGGAGACGGTAATCGTCGGCCCCGACATGCCCACCTTGAGTGGGTGGGCTCTGAGTATCACCAGGGCGGTCATGACCTTGGTCACGCTGGCGACCGGGACCGCGGTCTCGCCGGGGGTTGAGCCGAGCCAGCCGAAGCCAGACAGATAAAGGGCCGCCTGGCCCTGGTCGGGCCACGGCAGTGTGGCCGCGCTCCCCGAGACCGTGTAGGCGTCCGCGAGATCGTCGTGGACGGTGGGGACCGGGACTGGTCGCCCCAGCTGGACTGCGGCCCCACCGACCAGAGCTAGCACCAGGACTGCCGCTGCCCCGAGCAGCAGGCGACGCACCCGGGGGCTCACCGGGGCCTCAGATGAGGCTGACGACGGCGACTATCCGGGGCCGCCACTCGCCGCGCTCCGCCAGGTGTCCTTCCAACGCCGACCCCACCGTCCGGCGCACCTCTCCCGGGTCGCGAAATTGGCGGCGATGTCTGAGGGCCTCTCGGACCTTGTCTCTCCCCTCGTCGACCAGACGCCGCTCCTCCCCGCTCGCCTCGCCGACCAGGACCGTCTCTGGCCCGGCCACCAGCTTCCTCAGGGCCCGGTCCATGGTGACCGACACCACCACCAGTTGCGGGTTGGGGCGCTTGGGGGACTCTCCTGGACCAGGGCTCTTGCCCTCCGCGTCGATGGGCACCGACCCCACGCTGACGCTGCCGCTGACCCGGAGCTGGGCCTCCGAGACCTCGGCCACATCGCCGTTCTCCATGATCGCGATCGCCTTGGGGGCCAGCCCGACGTCCAGGGCCAGCTGGGCATGAGCGAGCAGATGGCGGGGCTCCCCGTGGACCGGGATGAAGTATTTGGGCCGCACCACCTCCAGGAGAAAGCGCAACTCCTCCCCCGCCGCGTGGCCGCTGGCGTGCACCCCGGAGGCGCTTCCGGCCAATACCGTAACTCCCCGCTCCGCCAGCTGGTTGACGATCCGTCCGACCGTGGACTCGTTGCCCGGGATGGGGTTGGCCGCCAGCACCACGGTATCGTCGTCGCGAAGCCTGATGAAGGGATGGGTTCCCGAGGCGATCCGGCTCAGAGCAGCCAGCGGCTCGCCCTGGGATCCCGTCGCCAGCAGGCAGAGCTGCTGGGGCGGAATGCTGGTCAGCTCGCGAGGTGCCGCCAGCAACCCGGACCGGATCTGCAGGTAGCCCAGCTCGCGAGCGGTGTCAACGTTGCGGAGCATGCTGCGACCGACCAGGCAGCAGCGGCGGCCGGCGGTTTCGGCCAGCTCCAGAGTCTGACGCATCCGCGCTAGATTGCTGGCGAAAGTGACCACTATGACCCGTCCCGGAGCGTCCTCCAGGGCCCGCTTTAGCGCCGGCCGGACCGTCAGCTCCGAGGGGGTGAGCCCGCCCGCTGTGGCGTTGGTGCTGTCGCTGAGGAGTAGCCGGACCCCCTGTCGGCCCAGTTGGCTCAGCCGTCCCAGGTCAGGCACCATCCCACCCACCGGAGTCTGGTCCAGCTTGAAGTCTCCGGTGTGCACCACCAGGCCCCCGGGAGTGTGGACCGCCAACCCGCAACTGCCGGGCACGCTGTGGGTCATGTGGAACAGCTCCACGGTCAGCTGGCCCACCTGAAACGGCTCGCCCAGCGCCGTCTCGCGAAGCACCGCGTGGCCTGCGAACCCGCGCCGCTCCAGTTTGTTGCGCAGCAGCCCCACGGTCATCCTCGTTCCGTAGACGGGAACGTTGAGTTCCTTGAGATAGAAGGGCAGGGCGCCGATATGGTCCTCGTGGCCGTGGGTCAGGAGGACGCCGCGTAGTCGGTCCAGTCTGGTACGAAGGAACGCGATGTCGGGCAGGACCACGTCGACCCCGGGAGTCTCCTGCTCAGGGAAGGCCAACCCGGCGTCGATCACCACCACGTCCGGCCCGGCCTCTAGGAGGGCCAGGTTTTTGCCAATCTCCCCCACCCCACCCAGGGGAATGAAGCGCAGGGTGCCCGGGGCCGGCTGACCCAGGAAGTCCCGGGAGCCCAGCTCCACCGCTCCCCGGTTAGAAGAGGCCAAGTTGCTCGTCGGCGGGCTTGGGGTTGGTCGGCTCCGGGGGACCGGCCGGGGGGAGCCCGGAGTCCTGCTCGAGATGAGCCTTGAGCCGCTGGAAATCCTGCCGCAAGGTCCCCAGCAGGCCTCCGTTGTACAAGGCTGCCGCTGGGTGGTAGCAGGGCATATAGGTCCTGCCGCCCTGGTGGATGAGAGTTCCGTGAGCCCTCGAGATACCCGGCGCTTCAGGCAACAGCCGGAGCAGGGCGTGCCGACCCAAGAGCAGGATGACCCGCGGCTGCAGGACCTCGATCTGAGCGTCCAGATAGGGCGCGCAAGCCTGGACCTCTTCGGGAAGCGGGTCTCGATTACCTGGTGGACGGGACTTCAGGACGTTAGTGATGAAGATGTCCTCGCGGCTCAACCCGATCTCACCGAGGAGCTGGGTGAGCAGCCGGCCAGCCGCCCCCACGAAGGGGCGACCCTCTCTGTCCTCGTTCTCACCCGGGGCCTCGCCGATGGCCATCACCCGGGCGGTGGCCGGGCCGGTGCCGGGAACCCCCTGGGTCCTGGTCAGGTGGAGCGAGCAGAGGACGCAGGCCCTGACCTGGGTGGCGATCCCCTCCAGGCGGGCCTGCGCCTCTGACGTCGGGTCCTCGGGCAGCTCAGCTACCCGGGGGTCGCTCACCAGTCGGAGCGCCGTTGCCGCTGGGTCCGGACCCACCGGCCAGCTCCAGGATGGCCTGCTTGCGGGATAGATTGACCCGGCCCCGATCGTCGATCTCGGTCACCTTGACCATGATCTCGTCGCCGATGTTGACCACGTCCTCCACCTTGCCAACACGCTGATCGGCCAGTTGGGAGATGTGAACCAGGCCGTCCTGACGGGGCAGGATCTCCACGAAGGCTCCGAACGGCATGATCCGGACCACCTTGCCCTTGTAGATCCGGCCCACCTCCACCGACTCGGTGAGGTCGCGGATCATGGCCACTGCCCGCTCCATCGCCTCCTCGTCCACGGTGGCCAGGAAGACCTTGCCGTCGTCCTCGATGTCGATCTGGCATCCGGTCTCCTCCTGGATCCGGCGGATCGTCTTGCCACCGGGCCCGATCAGGTCGCGGATCTTGTCGGGGTGAATCTGGATAGTGGTGATTCGAGGGGCGTAGGTGGACATCGCCTGCCGGGGGTTGGCGATCGCCTCGGCCATCTTGTCGAGGATGTGAAGCCGGCCCTGACGGGCCTGCTCCAATGCCTTGCGGAAGAGGTCAGAACTGAGGCCTCGGGCCTTCATGTCCATCTGCAGCGCGGTGACCCCGCGCCGGGTCCCGGCCACCTTGAAGTCCATGTCGCCGAGGGCATCCTCCATCCCCTGGATGTCGGAGAGGATGGCGTAGTGGTTGGGGTCGCTCTCGTCGGTCACCAGCCCCATGGCGATGCCCCCGACCGGGGCCGCCAGGGGCACCCCGGCGTCCATCAGGGCCAGGGTGCTGCCGCAGACGCTGGCCATCGAGGTGCTGCCGTTGCTGGAGAGGATCTCGCTGACGATCCTGATCACGTAGGGGAAGTCGTCGGACGGGGGGACCATCACCTTGACCGCCCGCTCCGCCAGGGCCCCGTGCCCGATCTCCCGTCGTCCAGGAGACCGGAGCGGACGAGCCTCGCCCACTGAGTAGGGCGGGAAGTTGTAGTGATGCATGTAGCGCTTGAAGTCCTCCAGGCCCAGACCGTCCAGCTTCTGGTGGTCGGACATGGTGCCCAAGGTGACGATGGAGAGGGCCTGGGTCTGGCCCCTGGTGAAGATGGCGCTGCCGTGGGCCCGGGGCAGGACCCCGACCTCGCACCAGATCGGACGAATCTCGTCAGTCCGACGGCCGTCCGGGCGCAGTCCCTGCTCCAGGATCGCCTTGCGCACCGCTGACTTGAGCACCGACTCGAAGGCGCCGCCAATGTCTCCGGTCTTGTCCGGGAAGCGGGGGGTCAGCTGAGCGACAACCTCGGCCCGCAGCTTGTCGACCTGGTCATCGCGCTGGGCCTTGTCGGCCTCCCGGAAGACCTGGTCAATCCGATCCGCGGCCACCTCGGCGACCGCCTGCTTGATCTCGGCGGGAACTCCAACGTGGGGATACTCCATGTTGGGCTTGCCCACCTTGGCGACCAGCTCATCAACCATCGAAATGATCTCGCGGATCCGCTCGTGGGCCCTCGCCAGCGCCTCGACCAGGGTCTCCTCCGAGACCTCGCGGGCTCCCGCCTCGACCATGTTGAGCGAGTCCCTGGTCCCGGCCACCACCAGGTCCAGCTGGCTGCGCTCCAGGTCGGGCATCCCGGGGTTCTCGACCAGGTGGCCCTCGAACTGTCCCATCCGGACCGCCGCCACCGGGCCGTGGTGGGGGATGTCGCTGATCGCGACCGCCGCGCCGGCCCCGACCAGGGCCAGGATGGAGGGGTCGTGGACCTGGTCGGTGGAGAGCACCGTGGCCACGATCTGAACGTCGTTGCGGAAGTCCTTGGGGAAGAGCGGTCGCATCGGACGGTCGATCATCCGAGCGGTCAGGATCGCGGCCTCCGAGGGCCTCGCCTCCCGGCGCATGAAGGCGCCCGGGATCCGCCCCACCGCATACATCTTCTCTTCGTAGTCACAGGTCAGGGGAAAGAAGTCGATTCCCGGCCGGGGCCCCTTGCTGGCAGTGGCGGTGACCAGCACCACCGTGTCGCCCTGGCGCACCCAGACGGCCCCATTGGCCTGACCGGCCAGCCGGCCGGTCTCGAGGGTTAGTTCCGAGCCATCAAACGTGCGAGAGACAACGGTCTTTTCCATAAGAGTCCTCCCCGCGCCTTCTTAGCTGAGAGAGAGGTAGGCTCGACTTCGGAGAGGCCGTCGCGGTTAGGGAAAGGGGATGAGAGCTGAACCTTGGTTCGGCTCCGATCGCCAGTCTCCAACCGCGCGCTTGGCGCTCTGGCAAAGTCTGCCGCCACTCCCAGCTAGAGAGTCCGCGGTCGTAAAAGAAACCGGCTCTCGGTTGCAATCGAGTCAGCCGGAAATCGGTCCAGGTCAGTGGCGCAGCCCCAGCTTGGCGATCAGGGCTCGGTAGCGCGTGATGTCCACCCGCATCAGGTAGTCCAGCAGGCGCCGCCGCTTGCCCACCAGCTTGAGCAGTCCTCGCCTGGTGTGGTGGTCCTTGGGGTGCACCTTGAGATGCTCGGTGAGCTCTCGGATCCGCTCGCTGAAGATCGCGATCTGGACCTCAGGCGAGCCGGTATCACCCTCGTGTTGGCGGTGATCTTCGATCACCGCAGCTTTGGCTTCACCTTGAAGCATGGTTGGGTATTTCTCCTTGAGCCGCCACGGAGCCCGCCCCACACGGCACGACCGGTGTCTAGCTGGGCTCCGGGTCCAGCTGAGCATAGCACAGCCCCGAACGGCTCAAGGAACGGTCGGAGGGGGTCGGCCCGGCGGGCTGATCGAAGCGGTAGATGGGGTGGCTAGAGGGACTTGAACCCTCGACCTCCAGGGCCACAACCTGGCACTCTAACCAACTGAGCTATAGCCACCACGAGGGGCCAAATTATAGGTGGGGCCCGAACTCTCACCCCATCGAGGATCACTTTGTCTGCCGCCCAACCCGGCTTCTCAGCCTCGCCCGAGAGCGACCGGCACTTCATGCTGCGGGCCCTGGGGCTGGCCCGAGCCGCGGCCCGGCGGGGCGAGGTGCCCGTGGGAGCTCTGGTCGTCCGCGGCCCTGCGGTGCTGGGGGCGGCCTCCAACCGAGTCGAGCGTTCTCAGGATGCCTCAGCCCACGCCGAGCTCTTGGCCCTCCGCCAGGCCGCCGGTCGAGTGGGATCCTGGCGCCTTGAAGGGGTAACCGTCTACTCGACCTTGGAACCGTGCCCGATGTGCGCGGGCGCCATTCTGCTGGCCCGGGTGGACCGGGTTGTCTACGCCGCTGACGACCCCAAGAAGGGAGCCTTCCGGTCCGTCTACGACGTGCTGGGCAGTCCCGCCGGAAACCACCACCCGGTGGTATCGCCGGGCTGTCAGGCGGAGCCAGCCGGACGGTTGCTCCAGAACTTCTTTCAGGAGCTCCGCTCCCGCTCCTCCTGAGTTCCGTCGGCGGACGATCTGTCGCCGTCCCCAGCCAATGCTCCAGGACCGGCCCGGGCGGGTCGAACGATTCCGGGCCCGTCCTACAATTCCCAGAGTTCACGGAGAGGTGTCCGAGTGGTTTAAGGTGCCGCTCTCGAAAAGCGGTGTGGTGCAAGCCACCGCGGGTTCGAATCCCGCCCTCTCCGCCACTTGACCTAGGCCCCAAAAAGTGGACCGCTCTTATGACAATTTGGCCCTGATCCATCAGGAGCCAACATGTCAAGACACTATCCAGCCGAGCTTCGCCGCCGGACCTGCGGGCGGATGCTCGCCGGTGAGTCGGTCAAGGACCTCGTCGCCGAACTCGAGATCTCGCAGGAGACTCTTTACAAGTGGCGGCGCCAGGC
>JBARIA010000057.1:0-11358 GCA_049799515.1 Candidatus Dormiibacterota bacterium
AGAGCGCAGACCGAGAGCTGGGCAATCACCCTACTTCTGGGCATCTGGCGTTGGGCCTGCTCGACCGCGACTGCCAGCCGAGCCCGCGAGGGCCGGCGTCCGGTCCAGGGCGAGAAGTCGTCGCTGCGCGAGGCAGCCACCACCACCTCCCCATCCCGCTCGGCAACTGCCGCGTAGCCGTAGAGCGGGAGAGTGGACGGCGGGACTCGACCGGATGACAGGTACGCGGGAAAGAGCAGCCGTAGATATCCGACCGGGAGCACCGCCGCCACCGCCAGGCCTCCTTCAGCGATGGGCTCGATGGTCCCAGTCCCGCGCCTCCTACCCAGTGCCTGCCTCTGGGGCAGGTGCATCAGCGTCGACTTAGGCGGAAGCGGTATCCAGGAAGAGAGCGGCTGGGCACGCAGGCCGCTCTGCCCCAGTGCCTCCCAGCCTGCTGGCGCGGACCGCATCTCTCCCGAGGCGTCGCTGACGAGCGGCCGCAACCGCACGGTCATCGACCACCTCCAAGTTTCTCTTCTGCGATCACTCGATGGTCGACGGCTCCAGCGGGAATAGCCAGGGGGACACAACAGGTGAAGCCGGCACCACACTGGCCACCATCGGGGCGCCCCAACGGCGACGATCGATCCGCCACGATCCCGCCAGGTATGTTTTCACCCTGTAAAAGGTGGTCTCTACGCATCCGCGAACCCGGCTGTGCGAGTGACGGCCATCCTCGGATCATAGGCCGGACCGAAGCAGACTCCGCCGAGTTTGCGGCACTGAAGAACTGTCAAGTATGCCGTCCTAGCGTCCTGTGCGCGACCCGGGTACAAGCCGTCGCCATAGCGCTCCTCCCCTCTCTCGGGCATTGGCCCGCACCGGCATGACACCTGATGCGCCCTGCATTAGCATCAGATCCATGACGAGGACGACATTGAACAGTGAGGCCGACGTTTTGGACCAGCTCAAGCGCCGCCACCGCCGCCAGGGGGGACGCTGGGTGAACTAGCCCCCGAGTTATTGGCATGCGCCCTCGCTGAGACCTCGGTCGCCCCCGTCCCACCGCTTCGCTGGAATGCTAGCGATCTCGGGGCGCGGGTGGAGCTCGAGGACACGGAAGCGCTACGACGTGCCCTGGAGGAGAACTGAGCTCGACCCTCGATACCAACATCCTGGTGTATGCCTCCGACGCCGGCAGCGAGCGCCACCTAGAGGCCCGGGACCTGGTTGAGGCTTTTGCCTAGGGACCAGGAATCGGATACCTCTTCTGGCCGGTGTTGATGGGCTACCTTCGAGTCGCCACCCATCCGGCGGTCTTCGCCCATCCGCTCTCGTTGGCCGAGGCGGCGGCCAATCTGGATGAACTGGTGAACCGTCCCCATCTTCGGGTTCCGTCAGAAGGCGAGGGTTTTTGGGCGGTCGTACGTCCCACCCTGACAGAGGTCACAGCGACCGGGAACCTGGTCCCGGATGCTCACCTAGTGGCACTGATGCGTGCCCACGGTGTGTCCACCATCTGGACTTCCGATCGTGACCTGCGCAAGTTCGACGGAATTCGAGTCAGGACCCCGTTCGCCAGCTCTGGACACTGAGCGGGACCGCCGGGCGAAGGCGCCGACCGCCGCTCAGACCGACGCTACGGCGGGGTCCTGGGGCAGCTCCGGCTCGATCGCCAGGCCGGCCCGCTCCAGGCAGGCGGCCATGAAGCCGTGGAAGAGCGGATGCGGACGGTGGGGCCGGGACCGGAACTCGGGATGGAACTGGCTGCCGACGAAGAAGGGGTGACCTTTGAGCTCCATGATCTCCACCAGCCGTCCCGTCGGAGAGGTGCCGCTGAAGACGACGCCCGCCTGCTCCAGGGTCTCCCGGTAGCGGTTGTTGAACTCGAACCGGTGGCGGTGGCGCTCGTAGACCACCGACTCCCCGTACGCCTGGGCAGCCTTGGTCCCCGGCTCCAGCTTGCAGGGATAGAGGCCCAGTCGCATGGTGCCGCCCTTGTCGGCGACGTCCCGCTGCTCAGGAAGTAGGTCGATCACCGGGTTCTCGGTGAAGGCGTTGAACTCCGTGCTGTTGACGTCCTCGGTGCCGAGCGCCTCTCGGGCCACGTCGATGCAGGCGCACTGCATTCCCAGACAGAGTCCCAGGAAAGGCACCCGGTGATGGCGAGCGTAGCGGGACGCCGCGATCTTGCCCTCGACCCCGCGGTGCCCGAACCCGCCCGGGATGACCAGGCCGTCGAGACCCTCGAAGACCGAGGTGTCCCCGGCTACCAGCGCCTCGGTGTTGATCCACCGGATCTCCAGCCCCACCCCGTGGGCCACGGCGGCGTGGCGAAGTGACTCGGTGACGCTGATGTAGGCGTCGGGGAGGGCCACGTACTTACCGGCCACCCCGACCACCACCTTCTCCTCGGCGCCGAGGATCCGAGCCACCAGCTCGCTCCAGGCCTCTAGGTCGGCCGGGGGGGCCTCGATCCCCAGCTGCTCGGTGACGTAGGCACCAAGGCCGCTCGACTCCAGCAGGAGAGGAACCTGGTAGATGGTTTGGGCGTCGGGAACGCTGATCACCGCCCTCGGCTCGACATCGGCGAATAGGGCGATCTTGTCGCGGACCCCGGCCCCGACCGGCTCCCTCGAGCGGCAGACGATGGCATCGGGTTGGATCCCGATCCCCCGCAGGGTCTGCACGCTGTGCTGGGTCGGCTTGCTCTTGAACTCCTCGCTGGCGTCCACAAAGGGAACCAGAGTGACGTGGACGTAGAAGGTGTTGCGCCTGCCGATGTCATTCTTGAGCTGGCGGATCGCCTCCAGGAAGGGGAGCGACTCGATATCGCCGACAGTACCGCCGACCTCAACGATGACCACGTCGGCCGCCGACTCCTCGGCCACCCGGGCAACCCGGTCCTTGATCTCGTTGGTGATGTGGGGAATCACCTGGACGGTGGCTCCCAGGAAGTCGCCCCGACGCTCCTTGGCGATCACCTCACTGTAGATCTTCCCGGTGGTGACGCTGCTGGCCTTGGTCAGGTTGGTGTCCACGAACCGCTCGTAGTGACCGAGATCCAGGTCGGACTCGGCTCCGTCATCGGTGACGAAGACCTCACCGTGCTGGTAGGGGGACATGGTCCCGGGGTCGAGGTTTATGTAGGGGTCGAGTTTCTGTAAGGAAACCGTGAGGCCGCGAGCCTTGAGCACGGTGCCCAACGAGGCGGCGGTGATCCCTTTTCCGATCCCGGAAACTACCCCGCCGGTGACGAATATGAACTTCGCCATCAACGGCTCCGGCGGGTACACGGGTCAGCATCACCCATGTAGCCGGATCCTAACACGCCACGGTCAGCGGCGCGCCTCCAGGATGACCACCCGGGTGTCGTCGCTGATCCCGGGGGAGCCCGCTAGAGTGAGCTTCGCCTGAGCGGTCACCTGAGTCAGCCCCATCTCCTTGGCGAACTCCGCCAGCTCCCCCTGCGACTCGTCCCCACTCGCCTGGAAGCCGACCGGGACCAGCACTGAGGGCTGTAGCTGGGAGACCAGCGCGGCGACCTCGACCGCCCTCGCTGGCGACCCCTTCTGCAGGGAGACCGCCAGCACGTCGATGGTGCCGATGGCGTCGAGCGCCTCGACGTCGAGCGGACCGGGAAGCTCCCCGAAATCACAGACCGCCACCTCGTCCACCTCGGTCACGAACACGGTCCCGCTGGCAGTCGCCACCCCCCGCACCGAGACCCCCCGAAGCTCGTACTCCCCCTGCCGAGCGACCACCTGGGGGCCCTGGGCGGGGCTGAGCACGTTGGCCTCGCCGGCGGCGCTGACCACGATCTCAGCGGCGCTGTTGGCCAAGGCACCTCCTCTTTGGTAGGCGGGATCCAACAACACCTTGGTCTCACGTCCTTTGAGCAAGAGGGCGCTCTCGCCCAGCCAGGTGATCTCCAACTGCTACCTCACTAAGTCTCTGCCGCCGAGTTCGATGCGGTCCCCGCGATCAGGGTGAGGGAAGCGTAAGCGAAAGCTGGACGCTAGCCCCATCTCGGTAGACCGTCAGCGCCACCTGGGTTCCCGAGCCGAGCGAGTCCAGGTAGTCGGCAAGGCTTGGGTAGACCGTCGCCTTGGTGCTCCAGGCCGAGCTTCCGCCGACCGAGGTCACCACATCCCCCGCCTGAATCCCCGCCTGGGCGGCGGCGGAGCCGGCGTCGACCGAGATCACCAGGACCCCGGTGGGAAGTCCGAGGGCGGCTGCCGAGGCGGGATCCAGCCACCTCGAGACCAGCCCGATCGGATGCGGGAGGGAGCCTGTGGTGCTGAGGGAGGTGACCAGCAGGTCAGCCGCCGAGGCGTCGAGGGCAAACCCGGAGGCGTCGGCGCTGGTGCCCTGGTCGACCGGCTGCATCCGGTCGCCGGTGAGGACGCCGATGACCGCCCCGGCCGAGTCCACTAAGGGTCCTCCGCTACTGCCCACCGGCTGGGGTGTATCGGTCCGCAGCACGCCGTCAATCACCGCTTCCCCGCTGGCTGTCGCCAGGTCTGGCACGGTCACGGTCAAGCCGACGGCGCTGACCGTCCCCACGTCCACCTCAGGGCTTCCGCCGACGGGAACCGAGACGGCGATGGCCGCATCGCCGGTCGCCGGCGGGGAGGAGGCAAAGGTCAAAGGGGAAGGCAAGGAGCTGCTGCTCACCTGGAGCACCACGACTCCGGTGTCGGGGTCAGCGGCGGCGATGGTGGCCGGGAGGAGCTGTCCAGATGCGAGCGCCACCTCCACGCCGGAGGCACCGGCGACTGCCCCTTCACTGGTTACGATCAGGCCGCTAGAGGTGGCGATGAATCCGCTGGAGACGTCGTCACTGGTGACGGCACTGCCGGCGGTGGGCTCTCGTATCACCTGCACCAGAGAAGGGCTCACCTGAGTCACCAATGCCGGCAGAGTGGCGGTGCTGCTGCCCCCGGGGGTGGTGATGTTGCGGATCTCCACCGGTCCCGGCGAGCTGTTCTCGAAGTGCCGGACCAGGAAGTAGGCGGCTCCTCCGCCCACCACCACTCCGACGATGGCGGCGACCACCGCCACCGCACCCAAACGAAGCGCCGGCTGGGTGCCGGAAGAAGCCGGTGCCGCTGGAACCGGATCCGGCGCGGTGGCCGCCGGCGTGCTCACGAGGACGGGTACCAGGTCAGCACCAGCTGGTCTGTGGGACCAAACCCGGCCCGGCGATAAGCACTGATCGCCGCCGGGTTGGATTCCCGGGTCCAGACGCAGGCGAAGGTGACCCGGTTCTTGGCGAATAGAGCCACCGCCTCCTCGACCAGCTTGGAGGCAACTCCCCGGCCCCGGGCATCGGGGGTCACGAAGAGCTCTGCCACCTCACCCTCAAGGCCGGTGCCGGGGTCGAAGAGAAGGCACCAGCAGAAGCCGACGATCCGACCCCCGTCCTTGGCGGCGAAGATGTGGTTCTGGCCCACGAACGAGGGCGTGGTAGCGGGCAGCCAGCGCTCCAGCTGCTCGCGGCTCAAATTGGCCTTGGCGCTCTGCTCCTGCTCACCGTGGAGCAGGTCCACCAAGAGCGGTCTGATCGCCCCCAGCTCCGATTCCGGGAGCGTCTCGATCACCACCTCGCCATCGTAGGGATCTCCGACGATCAGCTCTCCTTCTGCTCGACCTCGTCGTAGTAGTCGGGCAGCGGCTCGACCCGGGCCACCCCGGTGCGGACCGCCGCCCGGGCCACCGCCCGAGCCACGCTGCGGTGGACCCGGGGATCCAGAGAGTCGGGGACCACCTCGTCGTCCTGGGCCAGGCGGGCGATCGCCTCGGCGGCCGCCAGGTACATCTCGGTGTCGAACCGGCTGGCCTTGGTGTCCAGGGCACCGCGGTAGAGGCCCGGGAACCCCAGCAGGTTGTTGACCACACTGCCGTCCACCGCCAGAATCGCGCCGGCGTCCATGGCCCGCTCCGGCTCGATCTCAGGAAGCGGGTTGGAAAGGGCGAAGATGATCTGCCCGGACCGGATCTGCTCCGGCCTGATCAGGCCCGGCTGAGCGGTGGTGGCTATGACCACGTCCGATCTGGCCAGCAACTCGTCCATCTCCACCGCCTCCCCACCGGCCGCTCTCAGCCGCTCCACCGAGTCGGGAGTCCGGCCGGTCCCCAGCACCGGCCGGTCCTGGTAGCGCATCAGCAGCTGGGCGATCGCCGAACCCGCCGCACCCAGGCCGATCACCCCCGCGGTGAGCGTACCCAGCTCCAGCCCGGTCAGGGTCGCCGCCCGGAGCAGCGCGGCCAGCACCACGGTGGCGGTGCCGTGCTGGTCGTCGTGCATCACCGGGATCTGCAGCCGGTCCTGCAGCGCCGGGGCAATCTCGAAGCAATGTGGAGCTGCGATGTCCTCGAGCTGGATCGCCCCATAGGTGGGGCTGATCCGGGCGATGGCGTCCACGATCGCCTCCGGCGGCCCGGGGGTGACCAGCAGGGGATAGGCATCGATGCCCACCATCTGGGCCATCAGGGCGCATTTCCCCTCGATCACCGGCATCCCCGCCACCGCCCCGATGTTGCCGAGCCCCAGGATGGCGGTCCCATCGGTTACCACCGCCACCGAATTGTTGATTCCGGTGTAACGGTCGGCGACGCCCGGGTCGCCCGCGATCAGCCGGCAGACCTCGGCCACCCCCGGGGTGTAGACCCGCCGCAGGTCCGCCACCGAGTGAACCGGGTAGCGGGGGACCACCCGCAGCTTGCCTCCCAGGTGCACCCGAAGCACCTCGTCGCGGACATCCAGGAGGGTGGTGTGAGAGAGGAGCCGGATCTGGTCCAGCACCACCTCCAGCATGTGCAGGTCGGTGGTGCTCACGTCGATGTCGCGAACCACGTGGCGAGACCCACGCTGAATGGTCCGGATGTCCCCGAGGTTGCCTCCGGCCGACCCGATCGCCGTCGCCACCTCGCCCAGGACCCCGGGAAGGTTCTCGTTGCGCAACCGAAGGGTACGCACGATCCGGTAGGTGGAGAAGGCGCCTGGCGCCTGGCTCTCCTCGGTGGGGAAGGCCCGGGAGCCGGTGGGCTCGGGCCCTCCTGGCGGCGCCGCACTCATCGCAACACCCAGCCTGGGAGGGCCGATGCGGTGGGCCTTTTGGCGTTCACGGGAGTTGAACTTACCGCGCGGGCGACGATCGGCGCTCTGGGACGGACCGGGGGGCAGGTTCGCCCCCCGGTCGCTTGGTCACTTTTCGATCGGTGCCTTGACCAGGCTGCCCCACTCCGTCCACGAGCCGTCGTAGTTGCGGACATTGGGGTAACCGAGCAGCTCGCGGAGCACGAACCAGGTGTGCGCCGAGCGCTCCCCGATCCGGCAGTAGGCGACCACCTCCTGATCTGGGGTGATGCCCTCGCCCTGGTAGAGCTGGCTCAGTTGGTCGGCGGTCAGGAAGGTCTCCTGCTCGGGGTCGACCGCCTTGCTCCAGGGGATGTTGCGAGCTCCCGGGATGTGACCGCCCCGCTGGGCGCCCTCGCTGGGCAGGTGGGCCGGCGCCAGGGTCTCGCCCCGGTACTCCTCGGGGGAGCGGACGTCGACCAGCCCCTTGCCGGGCTTGCCGACGATGTCATGGGCGACCTGGTCGCGATAGGCGCGAATCGCGTCGTTGCCCTCGGGCACCGGATAGCCACTGGTGGGAGTGAAGCTGGCCGCGTCGGTGACCAGCGGCCGGCCCTCCAGCTCCCACTTCTTGCGGCCTCCATTGACCAGCTGGACGGCGTTGTGACCGTAGTACTTGAAGTACCAGTAGGCGTAGGCGGCGAACCAGTTCTTGTTGCCGCCGTACAGGAGAACCTTGGTGCTGGGGGTGATCCCGTAACGGTCGAGGAGTGCGGCGAAGGCCTCGGGCCCGACGAAGTCGCGCTCCAGCTGCGACTGCAGGTCGTTGCGCCAGTGCACCCCGACTGAGCCTGGGATGTGGCCTCGGCCGTAGGCCTCGGTGTCCTCGTCGACGTCGAGGATCCGGATGTCCGGATCCTGGAGGTGTTCCGCCAGCCACTCGGTGGTGACTAGGGAATTTGGATTGGCGTATTCGCTCACGATTCTCTCCCTTGGGATAAGGATTCAGAAGTTCAAACCGGAATCGGTTTAGTTGGATGCCGTCATCCGGCGCCGCCACCTGTGGAGACCAGTCCGGATTGCCATCAGTGGCCCGCTGGCGACGGCCTTGGCTAGCGGACTAGCCCAGCGGGCGCCCACCTACATCGCCGACCGACGGCGGCACGCCAAGCCAGCCCTATCGCGCTCATTTCTCCCACGCCTGAAATGCTAGCAAATCAGTTCACTAACCGAGCGAGGTCGGAACGTCGTGATTGGCCTCCGCCTGGTCCAGCTGGCCGACCTGGATGGCGGTGACCTTGCCCTGACTGTTCACAAACACCGCCACTGGCAGCCCCGGGACGCCGTACTTTTGGGCGACGTCACCGTTTGTGTCCAACAGGGTGGGCAGGTCGATCCCCAGCCCCTTCAGGAACTTCTCGGCGGTCGGCGCCTTCTCCTGGAAGTCGACGAGCAGCACCCGCAGTCCCTGGGCCTTGTACTGGGTCGCGGTCGCCGCCACCAGCTTCATATCGGCCTGGCAGTTGGTGCACCAGGTGGCCCAAAAGTCGATCAGCACGGGATGGCCGATCTGTTGGCTGAGGGCCACGTTGCCTCCTGCCGTGCTCGGCAATGAGAAGTCCGGGGCCGAGTCGCCGACCGCCACCCCGGACACCGGCAGCTTGGTGTAGGTGCCCTGCTGCTCCAGGATCGGAGTGATCTCGCTCAGAAGAGACCCCGGGGTCCAGGAGCCGCCCGCCTTCTGCTCCTGGTGACCCTGGGCGTCCAGGTATTTGTAGATGGTTGACGGGATCGAACTGGCATTGAGAGTGGGCTGGTCCTCCTCCTCGTCGACCACGTAGCCCTCCGGGTTGACCACGTCCACCACCGAGGCGTGGACGATGTTGTAGGGCTCCGCCTGGCCAGTGAACATGTCGATCGCTGCCGGGCCGTCCCAGGCATCGTCCTGGATCGGGGGAACTTTGAGCTGCGACCAGAACTGGTCAAGGTTGGCGGTGGTCCCGGTCAGCAGCGGCCAAGGCAAAGAGAAGTAATGCTGGTACTTGGTGAGAATGGCCGGGGTGTCGTCTTGAGGATCCTGGGTCACCTCTATGATCTGAACCTGGTTCTGGAGATGCTGCTGGACCAGCAGGTGCTGGAGCTGCAGCAGGGCGGCTGCCACCAAAGGACAGGTCTCCTGGCACTCGGTCAGAAAGGAGGCCACGACCACTACCTTGCCCCGGTACTGACTGAGGGACACGGCCTGGCCCGCCTGGTTCACCAGGGGCACGTTGGGCAGGCTCATCACCTTTCCCTGGGCCACCTCCAGGCCGAAGTTGACCTCGCTGTTGCCCCCATAGGCGGCGGCGTAGCTGATCGGTGCGGTGGTGGTGGCGGTGCTCGCGGAGCTCGCCTGGAAGGTGAAGAGGATCGGGGTGAGTCCGGTCTTGGCCACCTTCAATACCACCTTCTGGGAGTCGTTCAGCTGCTTGCCTGAGCTGGATCTCAGCACCAGCTCAGCCCCGCGATATTCGCCCGCCGGGACGGACTCCAGAAACAGGCTGTCGGAATTAGGTGCCGACCAGTTGCCGGGGAGAGTCAGTGACGCGGACCTCACCGTCACCGAGAGCCAGCGGCTGCCGCCCGCCTCAGGCAGCAGCCGCAACCCGACCGCCTGGCCCCGGAAGGCAGCGGGGTGCTGGGGCACGGGCGTGTCGACGGTGAGCAGCACCAGCAGCTTGCCGCTCGAGGTCGAGTTGCCCCGCACCAGCAGCCCCACTGTGACCCCCAGCCCGACAATCAGAGCGGCCACCACCAGCACGGCCAGGTACCGTAGCCGGAGCACCCTGGTCACCTGCGGAAGGGAACCTCGGCTGCGGCCCTGGAGCTCGCCGTCAGCGCTCCTTCCACTCGGGCCTCTTGCGGAAGAGCCCGCCCTGGCCCAGGTGGTACCAGCGCTCTTCCTGGTAGGGAGGCAGCATCTGGACCTGCTCCGGGGTGACGCTGGTGTGCACTCCGCCGAGGGTGATCTTGTCGACCTGGGCTGCGGCTATCTCCGTCACATGGCCGCCCTCGTGCATCTTGACCGCCAGGCCATGGAAGATGTCCGAGGCCTCGTCACCGAGCAGCGAGTCGGTAATTCCGAACTCACTGCCCACGGTGTCGAAGACCGGGGAGTGGTAGGGGGTCGCGATCCAGGCTACCTGCTGGTCGGGATCCGACCCGGCAGATAAGTCGTCAGACGGCTCGGCCATGTTCTGAACTCCTTCCCTAAGATGCCCGCTCCCCGACGCCCATGTTAGGACGAATCGGACGGACCCTTCACTCAGCCAGGCTCCGGCAGACCGTAGCTGGTCCATGACAGGACGGTGATCAGGTAGCTGATCCGGCCCTCGGGATCTCGGTAGCCGTGGCCGGTGTAGCGCCGGCTGAGCCGGTGGATGTCCTTCGAGGCCGCTGCCCCATCCCGCCGTCCCCCGGCCACTCCCCGCACCTGCACGGACTGGTAGGGGTCCTCGCGGTCGAAGATCGCCAGCGCCACCCTGGGGTCGCGCCCGAGATTGCGCACCTTGGAGCGGCCGACCTTGGTATTGATAAGCACCAGCTCTCCCTCCAGGAGGAACCAGACCACCGTCGCCTGCGGGGACCCGTCCTGACCCAAGGTGGCCACAGTTGCCAGATTGGGGGCCTCGAGGAACTCCCGCACCTGCGGCGGCAGAGGACCCTTAGGCACAGCCGGTCGCAGTCAGCTGGCCGAGGACGAGCGACACCGTGGCCTTGGAGCCGTCGGGGTGGGTGACCGAGAGGTTGACCGTCTTGCCGGGGCTGATGTTGGCCAGAGCGTCGGTCAGGTCCTGAACCGCGAGCGTCGGCTGACCGTTGACCCCGGTGATCACGTCCTTCGGTGCGAGTCCCGCCTGGGTCACCGCGGACCTGTCGATTGACTTGGTCAGCACGCCGTCATCCTGACCCTTGGAGCCCGTCACCTGCTCGACCTCGACCCCGATGCAAGAACGTCCGGAGCTCTGCACCTGACCGTACTTGACGATCTGGCCGGCGATGTTGGCAACCGTGGTGCTGGGTATGGCGAATCCGATCCCCGAGGCCTCGGAACCACCGAGCTGCTCATCGACCGCGGCCAGGGTGGGGATCCCCACCACCTGTCCCTCCAGATCCACCAGGGCGCCGCCACTGTTGCCGGGGTTGATCGGGGCGGAGGTCTGGATCACGTCAGCGAGGGTGACCCCGTTCGGCTCGCTAACAGTGCGCCCGACCGCGCTGATGATCCCGTCGGTGGCGCTGCTCTGGAAGCCGAG
>JBARIA010000058.1:0-1873 GCA_049799515.1 Candidatus Dormiibacterota bacterium
GCGCCATCGGACTTCTCGGAGCCGGCCCGCCAGAGCTCCGAGATTCCTCCCATGACAAACTTCCCGGGCAGTGAGCCCGCCCCTTCAGGGAGGGTCACGGCGCTCTCCGCCTCACTCCAACCGACCAGCTGGACCGGGTAGCCGGCATAGCGCTCGACCGCGGTGTCGAGCGCCCCATGAACGTGGAGCAGCCGAAACTCAGCGGCCGCGGCCCCTTGTAGTCCGGCCAGGTCGTAGGGGACCCCCAGCTCCAGATACTCCATCTCGGTGAGCACGTCCTGGCCCCAGCAAGAGTAGTAGGCGCCGTCGGCGCCGGCTTCGACGCAGGCCTCAGCCAGCCGGCTGACCAGGCCGGCCAGCGCCCAGAGCACCTCGTGGGCCACCGCCCGGTCGCCATCCGCCATCTCCCTCAGCCCGGACTGGCCAGACCACAGCCCGATCAGTCCCAGCGGCGAGAAGAGGGTGACCAGCAGCACGTCGTCTTTATCCAACTGGCTCCGGGTCAGCTCGACCGTGCGGATGTACTCGGCCGCCCGGCCCACCTCTGCGACCGCTCCGAAGCGGCGCAGCTGGGCCAGCTGGGCGAAGGAGGAGAGGGCGAAGTCCTCGAATAGGAGCGGGATGTCCGGCATGATCTTGGCCGCCGCCAGCCGGTACCTCCGGTAGAAGGCGACTGTCTGCTGGGCCAGCTGGCGCGGCTGGTCGGTCCGAAAGTTTTTCCAGAGCAGGATTGGCGGGCTATCGAGAGGGGCGCCTTCTATCAGAGATCGGATGGAAGCGCTGCTCTCAGGAGTTGCCAAGAGGCTCCTCGGGCCCAGGCCCGCTTTCGGTGACCGTCCTGACGATCGTAGCGTTGGCAGAGCCGAGCAAAGGTCCGAGAGTGCTGGCCCAAAGTGGTCCAGGTTCACTTCTCGGATCCGGTGCCTGACCCGATTGACCGGACCGTGCCCGCCCCAAAGACCGCCGCGCTCGCCTGTCGCTGGGTGCTGCATACTGCTTGGTGTATATGTCGGTAAGAACCCAGGTTTACCTGACCGAGGAGCAGCGATCCCGGCTGGCCGAGCGTGGCCGTCAGCAAGGGGTCGCCATGGCGGAGCTGGTAAGGGAGGCGGTCGATCTGCTGCTCGGCCAGGAGGACGACCTGGAGGTGACCTTCGGAGCCGCCAAGGGGATTCGGGCCACGATCCCAGATCGATCCGAGTGGCAGGGGCGTGGCTGAGCTGCTGGTCGACACCGATGTCTGCGTCGATCACCTGGAGGGGCTGAGGCGGCTGCCCCAGCGACCTGGGCGACTCGCCTACTCGGTGATCACCAGGGCCGAGCTGCTGGCGGGCGGCGTGGACCGGGAGCCCCAGGTGCGACGGTTGCTCGCCGGGATGGCCGAGGTCCCGGTCGACCGCCGGGTTGCGGATCGGGCCGGACAGCTCCGGAGGGAGGTGCCGGCGCTTCGGCTGCCCGACGCCCTGATCGCCGCCACCGCACTGGTTCACGGACTGGCCCTGGCCAGCCGCAACCAGCGGGATTTCGGCCGGGTACCCGGGCTGCGGCTTAGCCGCTAGGGGAGGGGCTAGGCGCCAGGCTGGCGGCTCCGGGGCCGGAGCTCGGTTGCTTGTGCCCCGCCCCATCGCGCCTGAGTCGACGGACCATGGTGTACGGTATGTGTATGGCACGCACCAACCTTGACCTGGATGAGCGGGCCTGCGCCACGGTGATGCGGCGCTACCAGCTGCCTAGCAAACGCGCCGCGGTCAACTTCGCCCTCCGCCAGCTGGCGGCCGAGCTCTCGGTCGAGGAGGCGCGAGCGCTCAGGGGATCAGGCTGGGAGGGAGACCTGTCCGAGCTCCGAGAGGGCCGGTTCAGACCAGCTTGATTC
>JBARIA010000059.1:0-3692 GCA_049799515.1 Candidatus Dormiibacterota bacterium
GGGTGACCAGATCAGGGACGGACCAGGTCACCGCCACCTTTGACCCCACCGGACCGGACGCCTCCGGCACCGCCGCGGCCACGCTCGGTGCCACCATCCCCATCACCGGGGCCAGCTCCGGTGAGCTCCCCCTGCCCCTGGGCGCGGCCGCCTTGCTGCTGGGGATTTTGCTGCTCTCCCTGGCGGGCTTTGTGAGGCGGCGCCAACAGCCGGTCTGAGTTGACCCTTCCGACCCGCCCTGGGACCCCGTGAATGGGCGGTCCCCGTTGCCGGGTTGGGCCAGTCGCCAGCAGCAAATTGAGCTGGGCTGGGGCCGCTAGACAGCTTGGACCCATCTCGGTGCTCCGAGCCACGCATCAAGGTGCTCTTTTGACCGGGTGAGAACCACCGTCAGGCTGGATCCGGACGTTGTGGCGGCTCTGCCCGAGCTGCGGCGCCGGCGCTCTTTGGGGCTGAGCGCTGCGCTCAACGAACTGGTCGGGAGGGGCCTGGTCGACCGCCGCCCAGTGCCAAAGCGCTTTCGTCAGCGCACGGCCGCTCTGGGGCTGCGCCTCGACATCAGCAACGTCGCCGAAGCGCTCGGGGTGTTGGAGCAGCCGGAACCCAGCTGACGCTGCTCGACGCGGATCTTCTCCTCTTCGCGGTGGACCGCGAGAGCCGCGCCCACCAGACGGCCGCCAACTGGCTGGAGCAGGCTCTGTCCCGCCCGACCCGGGTGGGGTTGTTCGTGGCCCACCCTGCTGGCCTTCCTGCGCACCGCCTCTCGCCCAAGGGCGCTGTGCGCCCCTTTGGACGGCTCCCAAGCCTGGGGATTCGTGGCCGATTGGCTCAACTGTCCTGGGGCATGGATCCCCCAACCCACTCAAGGACACGCCGAGATCCTCCAGCCGCTGATCGATGCCCACGACCTGGGCGGCAACCTCATCCCCGACGCGGACTGGGCGGCGCTGGCCATCGAGCACGGCCTGCCGATCTTCTCCACCGACAGCGATTTCGCCCGCCTTCCCGAGGCGCGCCGGGTCAACCCGCTGGCCTGAGCCGCCCTCTTCAGGGCGCGCTTCCGGCCCTTTAGGAGATGACTAGTATACTGACCACATGGCCAGACAAATGACCGCCACTGAGTTCAAGGCCCGTGCGCTCGCTCTGCTGGATGAGGTCGCGGGTGGGGACGAGATCGAGATCACCAAGCATGGCCGCACCGTGGCTCGTTTGGTCGGGGCCCGCGGTCCGAGGGCGACCCGAGGGCGTCTGGCCCAGATCTCCCGAAGCGTGGGCGACGATGAAAGCCTGTTCTCTACAGGCGCCCCCTGGGATCTGCCTTGACCACCCTGCTCCTGGACTCCCACGCCATCCAGTGGTGGTCGGCCGAGCCCGAGCGCCTCAGCCCGGCCGCCAAAGTGGCGATCGAGGGCGCCGACGAGCTGGCGGTGGCGTCGATCTCCTGGTTTGAGCTGGCCTGGTTGGCCGAGCATCAACGAATCCTGGTCAGCGTGCCCGTCCGAGCCTGGCTGGCTCAGCTCAGTGACCTGGTTCGGACGGTGGTGATCTCCCCGGCGGTGGCCGGCACCGCGGCCGGACTGCCGGCTAGCTTTCCCGGCGACCCGGCCGACCGGCTGATCTACGCGACCGCGCTCGAGCACGGCTGGCAGCTGATCACTAAGGACCAGCGGATGCGGGGTCATCCCCAGCCCCGGCCCATCACCGTCTGGTAGTAGAGAGGGGCAGTCCTCCCGCTGCTTTGGTACGTGGCCGCCGCAAGGTCCCGCTTGCGGCGAGTCTGGCCTCCGGCCCGACCCGCACAAGCTCTTTAGGGAGGGGAAGGGGAAGGGGGAGCCGAAGCTCCGCCGCAAGCTCATCTGAGAAAGGGGAGCCACGGCAAGCTCGGGGACAGAGAGGGCTGGGCCAGCTTGGCCAAAGCCCACTCCCTGGGGCACCACCCAGGCGGTCTCTGGCCGACGATCATGGCCCGCTACGGCAGAACCTGGCTCCGCCCGGGGAGATCAACTCGGCGGTGTGGCACCAGTCCCAATCCGGCAACAGTCCCGGTCCGGCGGATTGAGCTCTTCCCCGAGCCCGCCGCCCCAGCTCTCGAGGATTGCGCCTGATCGATCTTTGGGGCGTTGGCCAGAAGATGCCAGCAGCTGGGGCAGGCCCGCCCCGGCCAGACCGATCCGGGGCCCAAATTGGAGCTGAGCGGACCCTCTGGCTTTGTGACGGCATCCCGGGTGTCCCTGGCCCGCCCACCAGCTCCGGTGGCGGCTGCGACCTCGGAGGCAGTGATGTATACTGATAGAGTGAGGCGGCTACAGATATATATCGACGAGGAGTTGGACGAAAAGCTGGCAGCCGAGGCGGTTCGGAAAAGGACTTCGAAGGCCGCCCTCATCCGGCAGGCCGTCGATGAGCGCTTCGGCCGCCAGCTAAGGGGCTCTGACCCTCTCGACGCGCTGATCGGCGCCTACGATCAGGAGCCCGGGGTAATCGACGAGGTCATCTACGGCGGATGAAGTTCGTCGACACCTCGTTCTTCGTGGCTCTCCAGTTCCGGCGCGACCGGAACCACAGCCAGGCTCAGGCGCTCTGGGAGCAGGAACGGGGAGCGCTGCTGACCAGCAACCAAGTTCTTGGCGAAACTTGGACTTTTCTCCGTCGGCGGTTGGGTCACCCGGAAGCGTGCCGCTTCGTGGCAGCGGTTCGCACCAGTACTACGATGGTGGTCCGAACGGTTGATGAGGAGCTGGAGGTCGAGGCCTGGCGCTGGCTGGTCCGGCACGACGAACGGCCGTACTCGTTCGTAGACGCCACCAGCTTCACCACCATGCGCCGGATGCGAATCAGAGAGGCGCTGGCTTTCGACGGCGACTTCAGTGCCGCTGGTTTCACTGAGGTTCGCCTATGACATCGAGGCGGCTGACTGAGGCGCCGAGCTCCTGTCGAAGCAGGCTCGGAGCCGTAATCCGGGGGTGGTCGACCCGGACCTGCAGCCGCCGGTCGAACATGCTCATACATTCGCAGGTCCGGTTTGCAACCGTGGAAGAGGTTCGCCGCAACTACCCCTAGATGAGTGAGTCCCGTTGGTTCATTGGCTCTTCACAGATGACGGCGTAGCGCTGGCCGTCGGCGTGCACTCGTCAGAGAAAGGTCACGCGGGTCGCTTCCTGCTTGCCTTGGGCGAAACCGGCACGGGCGGCGGGGATGCGGGTCGCCGGATCCATCTGGTTCGTGCCCATTGCGGTTCGGGAATCGGCGTCCGGTGTGATCACCTCGACGCGGCTGCCCTGCTTGCGCAGGGCCTCGACCTGGCTTTCCAGGTCCGTGCCCCATTCCGGTGGTCTGCGCAGGCCCTCGAATTGGCCTGCCGGATCCGCGCCCCCTTCCGGTGGTGTCTGGCTCCGTCCGCCCAATGGCGAGAGCACCACGACGTTCGCATAGCCCGAGGCAAGGTCGGCGTTGTCGGGGGAGCGCACGCCGCCGTCGATGTAGCGCACGCCGTTGATGCGGACGGTAGGAACCAGACCGGGCAGCGCGGTGCTCGCGGTGACCGCATCCACCAGGTCGACGCCGGAATCGCGGTCGAACGCCGCCAACTCGCCGGTATGCGCGTCGACAGCCGTCACGATCATCGGCCGGTCCGGCCATTCAGCGCGAGGCAACCGGGCGGCGACCATTGCGCGCCGCTGTCCCGCCCCGGG
>JBARIA010000060.1:0-22234 GCA_049799515.1 Candidatus Dormiibacterota bacterium
GGCGGCGGCGGCCCGGGCCGCCGCGGGGGTCTTGATCGGAACCGGGGTGGCCAGTCGGGGTGCCCTGGCGGCCACCCTCGCCAGTCAGCCAACGCTGGCTCAGGTCGGCCGCCAGCTGGTGATGGGCAGTGGCATCGCCGTTCTGGCGGTCGCGCTGCTGGCGGCGACCACGGTGGTGGGGGGTGCTGCGTTGCTCCAGAGGGACCCAAGGGAGGCGGCGGAGGAGCAGATGGAGCAGTCTCGCCGACGCCGTCTCGAGGCCCAGCGACGTCGCCAGGCCCAGCGCGAGCAAGCTCGGGCAGCCGCTAGGGCGGCCCGGCGCCGGAGCGGACGTTGAGCCAGACTTCGGCAACCCTCTTGGCGGCCGCCGCCTGCCTCTTCGGGGTCGGCGTTTTCGCGCTCAGCCACCGCCGTGACGCCCTGGGAGCGATCCTGGCGGTGGTCCTGGGTTTCGACGCGGTGGCCTGCGCTTTGGTCGGCTTCGCTGGTCTGGCGGCCAGCCGGGCTGCGGCGGCCCAGCTTCAGTCCTTCGCCCTCCTGGTTGAGGTGGTCGGGGTCCTCTTCGCCGCGGCTGGAATCTCCCTGGCGGCCCTCTTACGCCGCCGAACTGGCGGCCGAGACCTGTTGGAACTGGCCTTCGCTGGGCCGCGGCCAGCCGCGTCGCAGCACCCAGGCGACGACCAGGACGGGTCGGCCCTGGAGGAGCCCGACGCGGAGGAGCCAGAGGAGGTCGAGGACACCTCTGAGAAGGCGGGCGAACTGGACGAGGAGGGCTGACGGTGTACGCAGTGGCCCTGGCCCTGCTCCTGCTCCCAGTCGCCGGGTTGTTGATCAGCTACCTGGCGGAGACCCGGCGGGGCATCGCCAGCGCGGTGGTGTTCACCTCCTGGTTGGCGGTGCTGGCGGCGCTGGTGCTGCTGGGTGCGGTGGTTGCCGGGGGGCGGGTCACCCACTCGGCGACGATCACCTTCTGGTCATTCCAGGTGGTCCAGACCCCGTTCAACGCTGCCCCGGCCACGCTCTTGGCCGAGACCTTCAAGGTCGGAGTCGGCTACCTGGCGAACCCGACCACGGCGGTGCTGGCGGTGGTGGTGACCCTGGTCACCCTGCTCTGCGAGCTCCAGCTGCTGATCCAATTCCGCCGCGACCCCCGCCTGGGTCAGCTGGCCCGCCTTTGCAACCTGCTCGGATTGGGCGCCCTCTTGGTGGTGCTGGCTCCTGAGCTCTTTCAGACATTGCTCGGCTTCGAGCTCTGCGGCTTGGCCGCTGCTCTGCTGGTGGGTGCCTCGCTGGGCGGACGGGCTGGCGGCCAGGCCCGCAGCGCCTATCTGGTCTGGCGGGCGGGGGCGCTCTCGCTGCTGTTGGCGATCGGCTTCATCTACGTCAAATTCTCCGGGTCGCTCGCCACCACGGCGGCGGCGGCGGTCGCGGCGGCCGCCAAGCACAAGGTCGTCCTGCCCACTCCGGACTCGCTCAACCTGACGGCCCTGGATCAGATCTGGGTGGCGGCCACCAAGGGGCTGGTCCACGGAGTGGGCGGCCGAACCCTGACCCTGGCGGCGGTGCTGGTGCTGGTCGCGGCCGTCTGTGCCTGCGGGCAGCTGCCCGGGCACGGCCTGGGACGCAACCTGGGCAGCGCTCCGGGAGCGGCTGCCGGATTGGTGGTGGCCCTAGCCGGGGGTGTAGTCGGGATAGCCCTGCTGCTTCAGACCTTCACCTTGTTGAGGTGGGCGTCGGGAGTGCTACCGGCCCTGGTGGTGCTGGCAACTCTGACCAGCATCGTGGCCGCCGCCCTGGCTCTGCGTGAGCAACGGCTACGCAGGCTGGCGGTGTGGTTCGCGCTCAGCCAGACGTCTTGGTGTCTGGCCGGGATTGGACTCGGATCACCGGCCGCCGCCCTGGCGGTGCTGGTCTCGTCGGCACTGGGGACGGCGGCTCTCTTCGGGGTGGTGAGCTCATTGGGGAGGGACCAGCGGGTGGAGTCTATCGATCAGCTGGGGGCGGCCTGGCGACTGGCTCGGCGGCCGGTGCTGCTGCTGCTGGCGGCCCTGGTCGCGGTCACCGGGGTGGTCGGGCTGGGCACCTTCTTCGGCCACGTTGCGGTCTTGACGGCCGCTTTTGGCGTGGGCCCTCACGGGGCCCCGATGCTGCCGGCCCTGTTCCGGGAGGTAGGGGCTGGCGGCGAGATCGTGGCGATGTTGATCCTGGCCGCGGCCGCCGCCCGGGTGGCCCTGATCGCCATGCGCGGCGAGGAGTCCTCCGATCCCCGCCAGGCCCGACTGGTCCGCCGCCAGCTGGCCCAGGGAAGAGGGCTTCAGCCGCTCTGGCCGAGTTCGGCGGCGACTGCCCTGGCGCTGGTCAGCGGCCTGGTCAGCCTGCCCGGGATCGGGCTTGGGCTGGGCGCCCTGATGGGCCCCAAGTCTGGGGTCACGGCCTTGCCGTTCCAGGGGCCGGCGCTCCTGGTAGCTCTGGTCGCTCCCCTTTTGGCGGTGGCCGTGGTAGCGGCCCGCCGCCACCAGCTGGCTATCTTCGCGGTGGAGGATCCGGGCTGGATCGCCTGGGTGGACGGGACCCGCCTAGCGATTTCCGCCGATGTCTTCGGATTCGGCGCTCCGGCCCGGGGTGTCGAGCTAACCCAGTCCCGGGCCCTCAGTCCGGCTGGGGACGCTGCAGCCGGAGCGATCGCCGATCTGGCGCGCCTGGAGCCAGGACCGGCGCGCAACTGGTTCCGGTGGGGCTTGGCCAGCAGTCTGGTGACCGTCACCGGAGTGGCCCTGGTGGTCGCTTTGGTGATCTGGGTGGTGGCCGCCGGCCACGCTGGAGTGGGGCAGCCTTAGATGCCTTCCGATCTGAGTCTTTCGGCAATCGTCTTCGTCCCCTTGGTGGGCGCCCTGATCGTGCTGACCATGCCGGTGCGCACTGACCTGCACCGCTTCCGAGTCCGGACAACCGCGCTGTTCGCCACCGCGGTCCCCCTCCTGGTCGCGCTCTTCGACCTGCTGGCGGAGGTCGGCAACTCAGGCCAGGGCTCGATCCCCACCCCCAGCATCGACGCTCCCTGGCTGCGCGGCTTCTTCTTCCAGCTCGACTACCACCTGGGGACCGACGGCCTGAACATGCTCCTGCTGGTGGCGACCACGGTCATCTTCCCGGCCCTGGTGTTGGCCAGTTGGCGGCACCGGGAGCGCTACCGAACCTACTTCGCGCTGCTGCTGCTGGTGGAGGTGGGGCTCACCGGGGCCTTCGCGACCCAGGACCTGGGCATGTTCATCATCTTCTTGGGGCTCCCGATCCTCCCGCTGGCGCTCCTGCTGGCGATTGGGGACAGCCCGGGGTCACGCTCGGTGGCAAGAAGGCTGCTGGTGACCCAGTCGCTCTCACTGGCCGCGCTGATCGCGGGTACTCTGCTGCTGCTGCTGCAGACCGGCGACAGCACCCTCAACTTCGTCGACCTCACCACTATCAAGGCCGCCAGCGGCACTCCGGGGCTGATCGTGGAGACCCTGTTCCTCGCAGCTTTTCTGCTGCGGATGGGCGCCTTTCCCTTCCACCGCTGGTTGGTCGACGGTATTTCCGAGGCCAGCACCCCGGTCGGGATGCTGCTGGCGGTGAGCTCGCTTCCAGTCGGCGCCTACGGGCTGATCCGGATCGCCGTGGCGATGGAGCCCAACGGAGCGCTCCAGCTGACGGTGCCGCTCCTGGCGCTGGCGCTGATCACCCTGTTTTGGGGCGGGCTCTGCGCCAGATCCGCCCAGGAGCTGCGCCGGATCGCGGCCAACACGCTGGTGGCGGTGGGCGGCCTGGTGATCCTGGGGGTGGCGACCTACTCCGAGACCTCGATCAGCGGCGCCGTGTATCTCAGCTTCGCTTACCTCTTCGCCGCCCCCCTGATGCTGCTGGTGGTCGGGGTCATCTGCGATCGCGCTCTGCTCCACAAGATCCAGCCGCTCTCGGGCGCGGCCGCGAACTCCCCCCGGCTCCGGCTCTTCTTCATGCTGGCGGCGGCCAGCCTGACCGGGATTCCCCTGCTGGTCGGCTTCCCAGCGATCTTCGAGATCGTGGTATCCGGACTGGCCACCAATCGCTTTGTCACCGCCTTCGCCTTGCTCGGCCTGCTCCTGCTGACGGCGGCATGGTGGCGAGTGGGGCACCGTGTCTTCACCGCTAACCCCGACAACGCAGAGGTGGTGTCGGTCGCCGACTCCCACGGTTCCGAGTTCTACTCCGGGTGGATGCTGGCGGCGGCGGCCATCCTGTTCGGCATCTTCGCCGGGTACTTCATTCCCTACACCGTCCAAGGCACCGCCCTGGTCTCCGCCCGGGTCTCGGCGGTCGCGCCGGCCGTTCACGCCAAGGCCAAAACGTGAAGCTCAGCTTCCTCCAGGACTTCGGGCCAATCGGGATCCTCCTGCTGGGGGCGGTGGTCTGCGCGGCCCTCGACCTGAGGTCCTTCGACAGTCACGGCCGCCGGCCGCAGATCACCCGCTGGGTGACTCTGGCAACGCTGGTGTTGGCGTTCGGGGCCAGCATCGGATTCTGGCAGTCCTCGTTCGGAGCGACCCCGCCGGACATCGAGCACGGCAGCCTGGTTATTGATCGCTTCGCGCTCTTCTTCTACGCCATCACCTTGGCGGCGGCGGGGGCGGTGGTGCTCTGCGGCTCCGACGCCGAGAGTGAGTTGGATCCCCATCGGGGCGTCTTTCACCTGCTGCTCCTGATGAGCTGTGCAGGAGTACTCTTCAGCGCCTCCTCAACGGATCTGGTATCGCTGGGGGCCGGGCTTGCCTTGGCGGTGTTGCCGATGGCGCTGGCCCAGGGGCTGCACAAGACCGACGCGAGTTCGGTTAGGACCGCGGCCCGAGCCCTCTCGGTGAGCGGCTTCTCCCTGGTCGTCTTCTTCCTGGGGGCCGCCATCCTGGCCGGGCTGGCCGGCAGCACCACCCTGCATGCCATCCCCGCCGGACTGGGCCAGGTGGATCCCCTGCTGGTGGTGGGAGCCATCCTCCTGATCCTGGGCGCCGCCGCCCAGCTCGGAGTATTCCCCTTCTTGTGGTGGCGGTCCGGCCTGGGGGCGAGGCTGCCCACCCTGCCCTTCCTGGCCGCCACTCTGATGGGGTCGCTGGCCGGGACGGCCGCCCTGCTCCGGCTGCTGCCCGGCGCCCTCGGCGCCGCCCCCTCGACCTGGACCCTGGCGGTAGCGGTGCTCGCCGGCGTCACCTTGGTAGTCGCCCCCTTCGTGGCCTGGCGCCAGCGGAATCTGGGACGGGCGGTGGTTTACCTGCTGATCGCCCAGCTGGCCCTGGTGCCTGCCACCCTGCCGGAGATCTCCCAACAGGGGACAGCGACCGTTCTCTACCTGCTGCTCTGCGTCATCCCGCTGACCGCCGGACTGCTCGGGCTGCTCGGCTCGATTGCCGTTCAAGGAGCGAGGTCCGGTACCTCCGAGCTGCGCGGCCTCTGGGCCCGCTCCCCGGTTTTGGCCGCAGGGATGGCGCTTTTGCTGGCGGGTCTGGCGGGGCTGCCACCGTTGGCGGGATTCTTCGCCCGGCTGATGACGGTAGACGCTGCCCTGCACGCGGGATTAGGGTGGCTGGCCTGGTTGGAGCTGCTGTCCGCGGTGCTGAGCGCATTGGTGGTCTTCCGCTGGCTGCTCATCCTCTTCGACGCGCGGGTCGACGGACCGGACCTGGCTCCGCCGGAGCGCTCGGCGGTGATCGGGATCGTGCTCTGCGCCGGGGCGGTGCTCAGCTTTGGCTTACTGGTTGGGCCACTCTTCGCGATCGCGAGCCGTGGCGCCCTCCCACCTCTGATCGGTCCCTAGGGGACGAATGCCTGTCGGCTTGGCTCAGATTCGACCCCCCGCCGACCGGCCAGGCGACTAAGTCCCGAAGTGACGGGGGCGCGCGAAACTATTAAGGGCCACTGATCCTCCGCTCGGATACCTGCCGATGGTCTCCGAGGACCATGCTGAGCAGATTCGACGGTGGCACGACGCGGCCTACCAAGTGGGTAGGACTGAGGGCCGCTCCGAGCGAAGCTTTGCCTATCTCGGCCTCACCCTTTTGGTACCGCCTGAGGTTATGCCTATCACGCCGGTTTCCCACCTCCTCGGCGAGGCCGTGGTGACCGAGGTTCACCCGGGCGACCGGGTGCTCGACATGGGCACCGGTTGCGGGGTGAACGCCATCCTGGCAGCGACGCAGGGGGCGGATGTCTTGGCGGTCGACATAATTCCCCACGCGTTGGATGCGGCACGCAGCAACACCGAGCGCAATGGCCTCGAAATCGAGGTCGGACAGAGCGATGTGTTCAGCGAGGTTGAAGGTAGGTTCGACCTGATCATTTTTGATCCGCCATTTCGCTGGTTCGCGCCCCGCGACCTGCTTGAAGCCGCCATGACCGATGAGAATTACCACAGCCTCAGCAATTTCTTTGGCCAGGCGCGGGAGCATCTGACCGAGTCTGGAAGGATGCCGATCTTCTTCGGCAGTTCCGGTGACCTCAGCTTTCTCCGAAAGCTGATCGAGCAAGAAGGATTCACCGCTGAAGTCGTCGCCCAAACAGACCTGGTGAGAGACAACTGGTTGGTCGAGTACTTCACTTTCCGAGTAACCGCTTAGCTCGGATGTGGCGACTTACCGCGGCATACCCCGACGTGACCAACTGAGCATGCTGCGCCACGGAAGAATCCTTGCCGGCAAGCTGGCGATCGCCGGGCGCCGCAGCGCCGTCCAGACTTTGACCGACGCCAGCGCGCGCCAGAGCCCATGCCTCGAGGCGGATCATGGTGGTGGCTGGTTGTTACCGAGAGGAAATGGAAATGAACACCCTGGTCGATGCCTGGAGGTTGATCCACCCGCTTCCAGACGATCGGCACGGGCCGCTCGCGCCCCTCCTGCTGGTCCTGACCGTGGTCACCGGACTGGTCGATGCCTTCAGCTACCTGGCCCTGGGCCACGTCTTTGTGGCCAACGCCACCGGCAACATCGCCTTCCTAGCCTTCGCCTTGGCGGGAGCTCACGGGTTCTCGGTACCGGCCTCCCTGCTGGCGATCGCGGCGTTTGCCACCGGCGCCCTGGCGGGCGGCTGGCTGATCAACCGACTCGGTGTCAACCGTGGCCGTCTGCTGGCTCTGGCGGCCAGTGTCGAAGCGGTCCTGGCTGCCGCGGCCCTGATCGTCGCTCTGACGGCTCCGGCCCTCGATGGAGGCGCAGCGCGCTTCATCCTCATCGCCCTGCTCGGCTCCGCCATGGGCCTGCAGAATGCAACTGCCCGCAAGCTCGCCGTGCCGGACCTGACGACCACGGTGCTGACCTTGACCATCACCGGTATGGCCGCCGACTCGGGACTGACAGGTGGGCGCGGATCGAAATTGGGTCGACGCCTCCCGGCGGTGCTGGGGATCTTTCTCGGAGGCTTGGCCGGAGCGCTCCTGGTCGAATCGGGCAGGGCCCCCCTGGTACTGGTGATCGCCCCCATCCTGATGGTGGCGGTAGCCGCCACCGCAGCCAGGCTATCCCGGTCGAACCCCAGTTGGGTGCACGAACCCAAGTGAGCCAAGCGCGCACCGCCGTCCTGGTCACGACCCGCAGCCGGTGCAGTTCTGACAGGGAGTCGTCGCCGATACTCAGCCCGGATACCTCAAAGCGAGGGCGCAGAGGTCTTCGACCGTCGGGTATGCGAGCGTCAGCTTGGGGATCTCGTCGAGGCGGAACCAGCCGAGCGTGTCGTGCTCTTCGGGAGCGCAGTTGGCCGGGGTCCCCTGCCATCTGCGTACCACCCACACCTCCAACGTCGCATCGGGAAGGAAGATCCGTTGGGGCGCAGTGCGCACGGGCGCTTCGATATTGATGCCAAGTTCCTCCGCCAGCTCGCGAACCAGTGCGTCGGCTGCCGACTCATCGGTTCGCAGGTGACTGCCGGGGAGGTCCCAGACGTCGGGATACCATCGGCGTCGCGGATGGCGGTGGACGAGCAGCACCCGATCATCTGAAACGACGACGGCGGCGGCGCACCGGTTGGGCGCCGGGCGCGTCCGCTCTTCCGATATCGTCAAGTGCCCCGGGAAAGGCACCGCCGTCGGCGGCCGGTCGATCAGATCCTCGGTAGGCTGGGACTACGCCGGGTGACCGTACCGCAGCAACACCTGGTGCACTCGAGCGCTCATGGCCAGGGCTTGGTCCAAGGGCCGTTGCCACATGTTGCGCCCGAAGATGAAGCCGGTAGCGCCGGCCGCCATGCAGTCGTCGATCCGTCCCAGTAGCTCTTCGTCGCCCAGCTTGCTGCCGCCGGCGAAGATCACCAGGGAGCGGCCAGCGGATCGGATTATCCGGGTCAGCATCTGGCGGCGGTCCTCGACCAGAGTGTCGTAGGGGGCGGGCGAGGCGGCATCCGCCTGGGAGTGCTCCCTGGGGATGTTCAGCTTGATCACATCGGCACCCATCTCGGCCGCCACCCGGGCGGCGTAGTCGATGGCGTAGAGGCTGTCCTGGCCGCCCTTCTTGGCGATCGCCGCGCCCCGCGGATAGGCCCAGCAGATGAGAGGCATGCCGTAGCGGTCGCACTCCTGCCGGACCTCGTTCATCTGCCGAAGATCGCGGTCCTGGGCCGGGGAGCCGACATAGCAGGTGTAGCCCACTGCCGCAGCTCCCAGCCGCACCGCGTCCTCCACCGAGGAGGTCAAGGGAGAGAAGGCCTCATCGAAGCCCGGTGGGTTGGTCCGCCCGTTCACCTTGAGCACCAGCGGCAACCGTCCCGCCTGCTTGGTGAGGTAACGCTTGGCGAGCCCGATTTGCAGGGCGATCCCCGAGTAGTTGCCTTCCAGCGCCAGCCGCACTTCGAAGTCCGGGTCCAGAGCTGGCGGATTGACGAAGAAGTCGACCGGGCCGTGCTCCAGTCCCTGGTCCAGAGGCAGCATCAAGAGGGTGCCGTTGGCCGGACCGTGCTCATAGAGAAGGGTGTGCAGGCGAGCCCGCTTTCCCTGAGGCAGGTCGAGGTCGTCGAGGAAGGCCCGGCGGGGCAGGGGGGGGGCGATCGGTTCGCTAATGCTCATGTCCCGAGGTTACAACGTCGCATCGGCGCTAGGTGGAGTGTCCTGCGCTGGGGATAATCCGGCGGATGGCCCAGTTTGCCAACCGTGCCAGCCAGGTCAGCTTCGAAGGAGTTTCCAAGAGCTTCGGCGCCCAGCTCGCGGTTCGTGGGCTGAACCTCCAGGTGGCTCCCGGTGAGCTGTTCGGACTGATCGGACCCAATGGCGCCGGCAAGACCACCACCATCAAGATGGCGGTCGGTTTGCTGCGCCCGTCGGGGGGGCGGATTCTGATCTGCGGCCACGATGTGCAAGCAGAAGGCCGGGAGTCGCGGCGCCACCTCGGTTACGTGCCGGACAACGCCGCGCTCTACGATCGCCTGACCGGCTCGGAGATGCTCCAGCTGGCGGCCGACCTCCAGGGGGTGTCGGCTGAGAGGCGCCGGCGGCGCATCCCGGCCCTGCTGGACGGCTTCGACCTGACCGAAGCCCAGGGGCAGCTGATCATGAGCTACTCCCGCGGAATGCGCCAGAAGCTGGCTCTCTGCGCGGCCCTGGTTCACGACCCGGAGGTCCTCTTTCTCGACGAGCCCACGGTGGGACTGGACCCGCGTGGCGCCCGTCAGTTGAAGGTGATGCTGCGTACCCTCTGCGACAGCGGCCACACCGTCTTCCTCAGCACCCACGCCCTGGAGATCGCCGCCGCCCTTTGCGATCGGGTGGGGATCTTCAGCGACGGCCGGCTGGCCGCCTGTGGCACGGTCGCCGAGTTGGAGGAGAGCGGGCGCGGCCGGGGCGCCGGCGGGCTGGAGGACGCATTCATGGCGGTCACCGGGTCCGAGGAGCAAGAGTCCTCCGACCTGCTGTCCGCTCTTCGCAGTTGACCAGCGCCGCCTTCCGCAGCGGTGCCAGGCAGCGGCTCCCATCCGGAGCCGGGCAGGTGGCGGCCCTCCTTCGGGCCAATCGCCGGTCCCTCTGGAACGCGGCCTGGCATCGGGGCCGGGCTCGCCGGCTGGGTGCGCTGGCCGGGGTGGGCTTGGCGAGCGTGTTCTGGCTGGCGGCGATTCCTGTGGTCGACCTGGCACTGGGCCCTTCACTGGAGGCCAGCTCCAGCCGCCTGCTGATCACCGTGACCGGAGCGTTGGTGCTGCTGACCGGCTTCACCCTGGTCACCTCGGTCAGCTTCGCGGTGGCCTCCGCCTACTTCGCCAAGGACATCGAGTGGCTGCTCACCATCCCCGTCTCCGCACGAGGCCTGCTGGCGCACCGGCTCTTGTCCCAACTTTTCCTGGGGATCGCAGTGGGAGCGGCGCTATTGGGACCAATCCTGGTGGGGGCGGCGCTCCACACCGGGACCCTGCAAATCCTGCCTCTGGCCGCCTTGGCCTTGGTCGGGCTACTGACAGTGCCGGTCGCCCTGGGGCTCCTCTTGGTCGTGGTGGTGGTCCGGTTCATCCCTGCCACTCGGGTCCGGGACGGTACGGCGGCCCTGATCTGCCTGGTGGGGCTGGCCATGGCCGGGCTCGGCATCACCGCCCACGGCCATGGTGGCGGGTTGCGCTGGGCGGGTGCGATCAACCACCTCGGTTCCGGGTGGCTGCACTCGGCCTTTCTTCCGCCCGCCTGGGCGGCCCGGGTGGTCAACCTCAGCTGGCGGGGGGAGTGGGTGCCGGCCCTGGCCTGGCTGGTTCCGCTGCTCGTGTTGGCGGTGCTAGCGGCAGCCGCTGTGCTCTGGATCAGCGGGCCCCTCCATCGCGAGGGGTGGGCGAGAGCTCAGATCGCACCAAAGCGACGGCAGCGGGCGGCCGCCAGCTGGGTCCGGCTGCCCCCGGTGCTGGCACTCCTGCGTAAGGATGGCCGCAACCTGCGTCGGGACCCGGTGCAGCTGAGCCAGTTGGTCCTGCCCCTGGCCCTCTTCGCCATCTATCTGCTGGCACCCCAGTCCACCGGTTCCCAGACCCTGTTCCAGGATTTCCCAGTCTGGTACGGTCCGCTGACGACCTCGGTCTTCGCTGCCCTCTTTGTGGCAAGCGGCCTTGGTCTGCGGGCAGTGGGTACCGAGGGCAGGCACTTCTGGTGTCTCCGCAGCGCCCCGCTCGGGTTGGGCGACCTGCTGCTGGGGAAGCTCGCCCTTCCCGTGCTGGTAGCAGTGGGGGCGGGGCTCACCCTCTTGTGGTCTTCTGAGTTGCGGGCTCACGTGCCTCTCGGCCAGATGGGATTCTCGGCGGTCTTGCTGGTGCTCACGGTGACAGGGCTCTCCGCTTTGGCGACTGGCCTGGGCGCGATCTGGCCCCGGCTGGACTGGACCGATCCCCGGCGCGCCACGGGGATCTGGCTCTCAGTGGTCTTCCTGGTGTTCGGGGCCGTCTACATCGGGCTTTGCCTGGTGGCGCTGACCGTGCCGTTGGTGATCAGCCAGCTGGGAACCCTGGGCTCCGATCTCGCCGCGATCGCCGCCTGCGCTCTCTGCGCGATGCTGGTCGGGGCGACCGCCATGCGACTGGGTTACGCCCGGCTGCGGCGGCTCGAGCTCTGAGCCCCCTCCGGCTCCGGCCACCAACTGTCGCGGAAGTGGGCCGGGAGCGGTGGTCGCCGGCGGTCGCCGTGCGGCCGATCTCCTTGGCTTACCCGCTCCGGCCGACCGCGCCAACCAACTAGCCCGAAACCGGCAGGACGCCCAGATCGGTGTTGCATAGTTGACGCCAACCCTGCCAGCTACACGCTAGGCTCGGTGGATCCGATCAACTACCCAGGACGGTGGGGAGGAGGTGGCGTTGACGCGGAGGTGGAGGCCGGCTGGCCTGGCTCTCGGTTTGATCCTGCTGGCCGGGTGCGCTGCATCCCCCGGCCCCAGAGCGTCGGTGAGCCCATCGCCGCCCTCTGGGGTGAAGGCGGCCCAAGCACCGACGGTGCCCCTGACCGTCGACGGGGTCGCCACCCTCACCCTGACAACGACAGACTGCCAGTGCTCAACCCTGCGTCTGCTCTCACTGGGCGGCAGCGTGCTCGGCTCGGTGACTCTCGCCGCCGGCGCCCAACCACCGCCAGAGGGTGGTACTGAGGGGATCTACTACCTGCTGGGACTTCAGCTGATGAAGCTGGGAGCCGACGGCGCCACGTCCGTCGTGGGCACGGTGGCCAAAGCTCCCACCGCAAGTGGCGCCTCGGTCGCCCCCGAGCCGGGGCCGGGCGCCCTGGCAGTGGCTCCGGGAGGGACCCGATGGGCCTATCTGCAGTCGGTCTCGATCGGGGGGAACCAGACCGAGCAGGTGTGGGTGGGGCAAGCCAATGGCAGTCCGAAGCTTTTGCTCAGCACCACCCAGAGTCCGGGCGCACCTTCATCGGAGTTTCCCAACGGCTGGACCTATCAGTTGATGGGCTGGGTCGACAGCGCTCTGGTGCTGGCCCAGGTTCCATCTGGGTCTGACTCCTTCGCGAGCGCGGCGATCGAGGTCTCCTCGGTCAACATCCAGACTGGGGCGGAGACCCTGCTCAGCAACTCGCAGAACTGTCCGATCGGCGCCATAGCCGGTAACGGCGTCTACCTCTGCTTCCAGCAAGGTGGCGGCCAAGCCACCGAGCTGGTGACCGGGACCGCGGGTATCAGCACCGGCGCCTGGTCCCTATCGCCGGGAAGCGGCTACGGAGATGCGTTCTTCAACCCATCCGCCAACCAGATCGTCTTCTCAGACTGCGAGGGCTGCGGGGCGAGCCCGAGCGCCGCCTACCTGGCCAGCCAGATGGAGATCTTGAACACGCTCACCGGCTCGATCCAATCAATTGGGGCGCCCGGTCTGGTCCCGGACGCCTGGCTCCCCAATGGACAGATAGTGGCCACCCGGTACTCCCAACTGGCGTATGCCCGGAAGGGGGCGGCGCCGCTCTCGGAGGTGGCCCTGGTTGACCCCGACAGTGGCCAGCTGACCGGGCTCACCACCAACACCACCTCCCAGTTCGCGGGCGTCGCCACCTCCTGAGCCCGAGTCCTCGGCCGGCTCCTGGTTCGTACACTCGGCAACCGTGGGTATGAAATTGGGCCGCCTCGCGATCGCCGCCGGGTCCGGCTACCTGTTGGGATCGATCCCGATCGGGGTGATGATCGGGCGGCTGGCGGCCGGGGTCGACGTGCGCAAGTACGGCAGCCGGGTCAGCGGGGCCACCAACGTGCTCCGAACGGCTGGCCCGAGAGCGGCTGCCGCCACCGTCGGTTTAGACACCGCCAAGGGATATCTGGCAGCCCGGTTGGGGGAGGGGATCGCCGGCGACGAGGGTGCGGTGGCCGCTGGCGTGGGAGCCGCCATGGGCCACAGCTGGCCAGTTTTCGCCGAGTTCAATGGCGGCCGGTCGGTGCTGACCTGCTGGGGCTCTCTGCTGGCGATCGACCCTCCTGCGGCGGGCGCTGCCGCGGCAGCCGGGGCCGCCACCTCCCTCACCACCCGATATGTCTCGCTGGGCGCCCTGACCGGGGTCAGTGTCGCCCTGTTGACCACCCTCATCCGTCCCGGCAACCGCCCCAAGAAGGGCCCGGCGTTCTGCCTCTTCGCCCTGAGCTTCCTGGTGTACCGGCACCAGGAAAACCTGGCCCGGCTCAGCCGAGGCGAGGAGCACCGCCTGGGTGAGCAGATCAACACCACCCAGGACAGCCCACCCCCGGACCAGGCGAGCTAGAATCGGCCTGATCGCGCTAGACGGGGAGTTAGCGGTGCCCTGCACCCGCAATCCGCTACAGCGGGGTCGAACTCCCCTCCGAGGGGAGGTGTCATCGGGTCAGCCCCGACCGCCCGAGCGTTGACAGCCGGGTCCGGCGCAACCAGCGACCGCCAACCCCGTCAGGTCCGGAAGGAAGCAGCGGTACGCGGAACATCTGGAGTGCCGCCGGGCTCCCCGGCTCGAGCTCTGTGGTCGGCCAGCGTCGGGGATGCCTCATCGAAGAGGGGTGCGCGATCATCCGGGAACCCGGCCAGGGGCGGCGCTGCCCCTGGCCGGGGATGCCCGAGATCCGCCAGACTTCGAGGGCTACTTGGAACGGGGTTGCGGCCAATGGGCACGCTGGCCCAGCGTACCCCAGGGGCTAGCTGGGCGACCAGTGGTGCGCCATCATCTACATCATCGTGGGCAGCGTGAACTCAGTCCGACAGACCCTCTACCTGAAGTACCGACCACAGCGCTTCTCGGAGCTGGTGGGTCAGGAGGTGGTGGCCCAGACCCTGCGCAACTCGGTACGCGAGGGTCGGTTGAGCCACGCCTACCTGTTCACCGGGATCAGGGGTACCGGCAAGACCAGTGCTGCCCGGATTCTGGCCAAGGCCATCAACTGCGAGAAGACCCAGGATGGCGAGCCCTGCGGCGAGTGCCAGGCCTGCCTCTCGATCGCCGAGCAGCGCTGCCTCGACGTGATCGAGATCGACGCCGCCACCAACCGGGGCATCGACGAGATCCGTGACCTCCGTGAGCGGGCCCAGTTCCTGCCCAGCCAGTTCAGGACCAAGGTCTACATCATCGACGAGGCCCACATGCTGACTGCGGATGCCAGCAACGCCTTCCTCAAGACCCTGGAGGAGCCCCCCGAGCACGCCTGCTTCATCCTGGCCACCACCGAGCCCCGGCGGCTGACGGAGACGGTGCTCTCGCGCTGTCAGCAGTTCGACTTCCGTCGTATCCCGCTAGAGGCGATGGCGGCTCATCTGGCCCAGATCTGCGCCCTGGAGGGAGTCCGGGCGACCGAGGACGCGTTGACTCTGGTGGCCGAGGGCGGTGCCGGATCGCTCCGCGATGCCCTCTCGCTGCTGGACCGGCTCCTGGGCCTGGCCCAAGGGGAACTGGACCGCGACGCGGTCCAGGCGGGCCTCGGGATGGCTGATCCGCGAGCGCTGCTGAGACTGGCGTCGGAGTTGGCCCAAGGTGAGATGGGCGCAGCCTGGGAGGAGTTGCAGCAGCTGCAGGCGTCAGGGGTGGAGCCCCGCCAGATGATGCGCTCTTTGGGGGCGCTCGCCAAGCTCTACCTCTGGAGGGAGCTCGGTGGTGGCTCCCCGGCTGCCGCCGCCGAGCTGGACGACCTGCCGGCGCCTCCTGGGTTCTGGTTGGAGGTGATGGCGACCGCCGCGGCGACCGGAGCCGAGCTGCGGCGGGCCGACGACCCCTGGATGTCCCTGGAGGCGAGCCTGCTGCGGCTCTGCCGCTCCGGATCTTCGATCCCCTCCGACGGCCCCGTTCTATCCCGGGCGGCGGCGCCGGCCATCTCTGAGGCCACTTCCAAACCGGCCGCCGCCCGGACGGTGGAGGAGATGCCTCTACCAGCCATGGCACCCGGCCCGGCGCCTTCTGTCGATGGTCTAGCCCTCGAGCCCAGGGAGGTGGTCCTGCCCCTGCCAGATGAGATCCCGGAGATGTCGGTGGCTGGGTCATCACCGGTCTTGCCGGCAGCCGGAGCCTCGGTTGCCGACGAGGTGGCGCGCTGGCCGGAGATCATGACCTGGCTGGGACGCGACGACATTCCTGTGAAGTCGCTCTTGGAGTCGAAACGGGCAGTCAGTCTTAGGGAAGGCGTTCTGACCATTGAGTTCGATCCGAAGTTCGGATTCCACCGGGAGCGCCTGCAATCCCAGGCCAATCGGGACCTTCTCCAGCGCGCCTGCCTCGAGGTGCTGGGAGAAGAGGTGGTGGTGGTGGTGACATCCTCCAGCTCTGGGCCACCGGCCAGGGAGGGCGGGGGTCAGGAGCCGGAGGTCACGGCTGGGACGACATCGGCTCTGAGTCAGGCGATGAGCGTCTTCCCGGGCAGCCGGGTGACCCGGCTGGGCACCGCCGACAAGCCGTAGCCGGTCCCGAGCCCCGCCCTAGAATGAGCCCGAAGCGGTCACAGGAGCCTTGATCATTGCCCCAGCCCAATCCCAAGCAATTGCGCCAGATGCAGCAGACCATGCTGCGCCAGCTGGAGGAGGCTCAGGGCAACCTGGCCAGCCAGGAGGTCGAGGGGAGCGCCGGAGGCGGCGCGGTGACGGCGCGGGCCAACGGCCAGCAGCGGGTCACCGCGGTCAATATCGATCCCGAGGTGCTCGAGGAGGGTGCCGAGCTGCTGAGCGACCTGGTCCTGGCCGCCGTCAACGACGCCCTGGATCGGTCCCGGGAGCTGGCCGCCCGGTCGATGGAGTCGCTGCTGCCTCCGGGCCTGCTGCCGCCCGGGCTCCGCTGACCTCGGCGGCCATCCGAGAGGGCGGATAGTGGGGCTGCTGCCGCCACCGGTAGAGCGTTTGGCGGAGGAGTTCGCCCGCTTCCCGGGGATCGGATCGAAGACGGCGCAACGGCTGGCCTTTCACGCGGTGCGGATGGCGCCAGCCCATGGACTGGCGCTCTCGGGTGCGGTCGCCGACGTGGTCCAGGAGGTGGCCAGCTGTCCCCGCTGCTTCTTCCTATCCCTGCGGGGTGAGTTGTGCGCCATCTGCGGCCAAGCCGGCCGGGAGCAGTCGTTGCTCTGCATCGTCAAAGACCCCAGCGACGTCCTGGCGATTGAGCGCAGCGGTGAGTACCGCGGGCTCTATCACGTGCTGGGGGCGGCCCTCTCACCGCTCGATGGGGTGGGCCCGGGAGAGATCCATGCCGATGAGCTGCTGGCTCGGGTCAAGGAGGGGGTAATAGCTGAGGTGATCCTGGCCACCGACTCCGACATGGAGGGGGAGGCGACCGCCAGCTATCTACATCGGCGGCTGGAGTCCAGCGGTGTCAAGGTGACCAGGCTGGCTCATGGTCTGCCGGTAGGCGGAGAGCTGGCCTATGCCGACGAGAGGACAGTGGCTAGAGCGTTCTCCGGCCGCCAGCAACTCTGACCCAGGGGCGCTACCTCAGAGCGGACATTCAGCCGGAGTTCTCCGCGATCGAGCATGGCCACGACGAATCCCCGGGAGCGGTGGCCTGGTGGGCAGGTAGGGCCCGGATCTGAGCACCCGATGGCCGTCGGGATGTGCGGCGGTTCGAGATCAGCGAGCACTCCCCGGGCGATCTTGGCGTCGCAAGACTATGACAATGCTGTGAGTTCTGTTACCATCCGCTCGCCGAATCGCAAGGTGCCCAGCACCGCTTTTCGGGCAGGAGGACAGCGACCGAATGGCTAGGACGCGTCGGTTCAATGGGCTGTTGCCCGTTCTGGCCGCGGTGAGCTTGAGCGCCTCTGCCTTTGTCGTGGCGGGTGCCACCCTGGCGATGCCGGCAGCAGCCTCGACCAGCTATCAAGCCCTGGTCGCCGGGAGTGACGCCACCGCTAATCAGGCCGCGGTGAAGGTGCTGAATCTACCCGGCGGTACCTCTGGCACCATCGACCTCGGCTCCGGTACTTCCCAGGCGTTCGGGGTCGCCATGAACGCCGCGGGCACGGAGGCCTTCGCCACTGAGTCGGGCATAGAGGGGTGGGGAGTTGTTCCCATCACCGGACCGTTCACCTTCACCGCCGAGGGCGCCTTCAACGGTACCGTCGGGACCCCGATCATCTCGGATGGCGCATACGGCGAGGGCTTTGCGCCCGCCGGGATCGTCGTTAGCGGGGACGTGGTCGCAGTCCTAAATGACTACAACCCGAGCTATGGCGTATATCTCTTCAACTACACCTTGTCGGAGGGAGTGGGTTCCACTTCTGAGCCCGACTACGTGGATTTGCCATACCTGCCGGCCGCCATCTCCGCTAACTCGGCTGGCCTGGTCGCCGTCACCGGTCAAGGCGTCTCCAGTTCGGCAGCCGATGTCACTTACCCGGACGGCGCGGACTCCAGCTTGTGTCAGACCAACGTGGGCGACTACGCACCGGGGTGTGTTTGGACCTTCAGCGTCGCTTCCCTCACCAACGAGCCGACGGTAACGACCGCTGAGCTTGACGTTGGTCTCGGTCCGACGTCTGTGCAATGCGAGGATACTTGCGACGCCTCGGTGTACTCGGGGATCCAGTCGATCGTGATTTCGCCCGAGAACGGCGACATTTATGTCACCGACGAGCAGAATCAAGGCGTCTGGCAGGTCGACTCCCCCTACACGACGGCGGCAGTTGTCGGATTCGACTGGCTCCGGGACGTGGTCGCCCCGGGGGCTATTGCCATTAACTCGGCTGGGACCACCCTGTACATCGCCGACCAGGCGGGACCGCACGCGTATGAAGTCTCTCTGACCGACTACAAAGTCCCCTACATGGTCGACACGCAGTCCGCGAACCTTACTGGCACCGGCGAGACGACCGGCACCGGCCTGTTGGGAATCGGGTTGAGTCCGGATGGTTCTGGGGCCTTGGTGCTGGACAGCCACCCAAGCACCTTTGGCGACTCCACAAGCGACTCCTTGGACGACATCGCCACCAGCTCTTTCACCACCGGCTTCACTCCCTACGATCCGCTTACCCTCGCGGGCGGGCTGACGGTATCGGCCACCTCAGGCGCGGTAGTGCCAGCCTCCATCACGGTCCCGACCACCGGAGTGGGGCTCCCCATCTGGTTGGCCGCCATCCTGGCTCTGGCTGGGGTCACGGCTCTCGGGGCATCTCTGTTGCGACGCCGGGCACTCAGCTAGACCACGGTGAGACGGTCGGTCCCCGGGCTGGAACGGGGACCAGCAGCTCAGAGGGGAGCCCGAGCATTTCGCTCCTTGCCGAAGCGCCGGAGTCTTTCCGAAACCGGTGGTCATCCTCGGCATCCCGCAGGACTAGGAGGTGCTCTGGACTTCCGAGCCAGGACCCACAAGAAGGTCGCGCTTGAGCGAGGAAACCGAAGCGTGGCCGCTCAATGCCATTGTGAGGTCGAGCTCCGCCAGTAGGCAGCGCAGGGCGTGGTCCACTCCTCGCCCTCCGGCCAAGGCAAGCCCGAATACGTAGGGGCGGCCCAAGAGCACCGCCCGGGCCCCCAGCGCCAGCGCCTTGATCACGTCAGAGCCAGTCCGGATCCCGGAATCGAACAGGATTGGCAGCCCGCCGCTGGCTCCAACCACCTCAGCCAGACAGTCCAGGGCAGCCCGAGCCCCATCGATCTGGCGGCCGCCGTGGTTGGAGACGATCAGCCCGTCCAGACCGGCGTCCTGGGCGGCCCGGGCATCGTCCGGGTGGCAGATCCCCTTGACCAGGATCGGAAGCTTGGTCTGGTCGCGCAACCAGGCCAGGTCCGACCAGCGGAGCCCGGCATTGCCGAAGATCTGCGACCACAGCTGCACGGCGGCGGCGAGGTCCACTTCTGGGGGAGTCGGCAGGCGGGAGCGGAACACCGGGTCGGATAGGTAGTTGGCCAGCCCCTCGCCCCGGTGAAACGGTAGGTACCCGTTCGCCAGGTCGCGGGGCCGCCAGGCCAGGGTCCAGGTGTCGAGGGTCACCACCAGTGCCCGGAAGCCGGCTCGCTCGGCACGCTGCAGAAAGCTCTGGGCGATCTCCCGATCTGTCGGCCAGTACAGCTGGAACCACCCGACACCACCGGCGCTGGCGACGTCTGGTCCCTCGTTAGGGCTCCGAGCAAGACTCAGCTCGGCAGCCACCTCCTCGATGGTGGTGCTGGACAGGGTCGAGAGGGTCATCGGCACGCCCAGCCGGGCGGCCGCCCGGGCCACCTCCAGCTCGGCCTTCGGCCAGACAGCTCCCAGGGCCCCGATCGGTGCCAGCAGCAGGGGGGAGGGGAGGGTGGTGCCGAAGAGCTCGACCGTGAGATCCCGCTCCGAGACTCCTCGTAGGTGACGAGGCACGATCTCCCATCTTTGAAAGGCGGCCCGGTTGGCTCTAGCGGTTGACTCGGTCCCGGCCGAGCCCGCGACGTAGCTGTAGACCTCGGGAGCCATCACCGCGGCCGCCGCCAACTCCAGACCATCAGCGGTCAGGGGCAGGTCGGGCGTCCTCCCGGCCAGGCCGGCTAGGTAGATCTCTGACTGGAAGTCGGCGAACCGGGACATCCCCAGATCCTAGTGTCGTCGGGCCGGCCTTCGGGACCCGGGGAGGATCCCGGGAGATGATCTCGGCCGCCGGCCGATCAGTTCGGCTAACCCGGGGCTTGAGCGCTCACCTCACTGAGTTTGGTGAGGACCATTGCTCCGGCGAGGGCCAGGGCTACCCCGCTGCTCACTCCTAGCTCGATTGCCAAACGCTCGAAGCCAGCTCCGCTGACCGGTCCCTGGAGGGCTAGGCGGGCGGAGACAGAGAGGATGTCTCGCACGGCCGAGATGATTCCGATGATCAGGAAGGGCCGCAGGGGGAATCCCGACCCCTCGAAGTGGGTGAGCACGGTGCGCAGGACGTCGACCACAATGATCACGATCAGAACGCCGTCGATGGCGTCGATCAGACTCTGGGGATAGCTCGACTGCGCGGAGAGGAAGTCGACGGTGGTCCGGATCAGCACCACCGCCGCGATCATCAGCAGGACCAAGGCGACCCCGTACTGGACCGCGTCGACCGAGTAGCGCAGGGCGGTGGCTCTCAGGAGCTTCTGCCAACGGGTCCTTGCCGGAGCCGCCAGATCGGGACGGGCGCCCTCGGGCTCACCCTGGGGCTGTCCCGAGGTGACGAGAGGTCCATCGGCGTCGGACTGGGTGCTCACTTCTAGATCCTTCTACTGCGGCGGGGCAGGGGCGGAGCTGGTCGCTGGCGGATGCCTGACGAGCTCAGGGTGGGCGGCGCTAGCAGGCGGCGATAGTACCAGCGGCTGTGGGATGAAGCAGCGCTAGGGTCGAGAGTCGCCGCCAATTCCGAGATCCGATGGCGCTCGGGCCAACTCAGAGGTCTTGAGGACAGGGCGGCTCCGACGGATTCGGTTGGGGTGGGGCCCGTCGCAGTCGCGACGCCAGCCGGGGCCTGGCCACCCAGGCCGAACCAGAATGGATCCGGGTGTTCCCGGACAGGATCCTCGACCGACGGAAACGTCACGCCGGGGTAACCCGTACGCACCAGGTTGGTTGTCCGCTCTAAATCAGACGACGAACGTCCATAAGGTCAGTGGATGAGGAAGTGGGACAGGCGCGCCCTGACCCTGGACCCGGGTCAAGTTCATGGCAGAGTGGGCACCATCGCTCGTGGCTGCCATGAGTCACTGACTGGTGGGTAGGTACGGCTGTGCTCAGCATCCGTAAGCCGGCCAAAGTGGCACAAGAGCATGCGAGCCGCAAATCAGCTACCCCCGAGCGGGTGGCCCTGGAGCGCGAGCGCCGACTCCTCAGAGGGCTCTTGGAGGCGAGCGCCAGCATGCACGAGGCGCTGGGCCTCGACGAGGTGCTGGGGAGGATCGCCAACATCCTTGCTGCGGCCGGCGGCTTCGCCGGGGTTGCCGTCTACATCCTCGACCAGAGCACCGGTCTGCTGCACCTCCGAGCCACTGTCGGGGTCAGTGACGAGGACGTCGCTCGGATGCGGGCCAACGCTTTTCCGATGGAGGGAATGCAGCCCCTGATGCGGCCGGAGATGGAGATTAGCCGCTCCTACCTATTCGACCACCGCCGCCACCAGATGCCGACGAATAGCATCCTGGACACCGCCCTCAGCGTGCCCGAGCTCGCTCCCAACTGGCGCCCGGGAAAGTGGCACCCTCTGGATTCACTCACCATTCCTCTCGACGACGGCCAGAACCGGCTGGGGCTGCTCTCCCTGGATGAGCCGGTCGACCAGCAGTACCCGGATCTGGCCACGGTTCAGGCGCTGGAGCTCTTCGCCGACCAGTGCGCCGCGGCTATCTCCCGTGTCCAGCTGCACCAGCAGCTGGAGCAGCTGGCGATGACCGACTCCCTGACCGGGCTGCACAACCGCCACGTGCTCGAGGATGCCCTGGCCCGCGAACTGCTGCGGGCCGAGCGCAGCGGCCGACCCTGCGCTGTCCTGTTTTGCGACCTTGATCACTTCAAGCAGGTCAACGACAAGTGGGATCACGCCACCGGGGACCAGATCCTGCAGCAGGTGGCGGCCCTGATCCGGCAGCGGTTGCGCCGCGGTGACCTGGCCGCTCGCTACGGAGGCGACGAGTTCGTGGTCCTGCTACCGGACACCGACATGGAGTCCGCCGTGGAGGTGGCGGGAGATCTGCGCGAGCGGATCTCAGCGGCCCCGGCGCCCCTCCCGGTCACGGTGTCGATCGGAGTTGCCGGCTCGGCTGACACCGAGCTCGAGGGGGCCTCGTTCCTGGCCGCGGCGGATGCCGCCATGTACCGGGCCAAGCGTGCCGGCCGCAACCGGGTGAGGCGTGCCCGTCGTCGCGCCCGGACCCGCCCCAGCGC
>JBARIA010000061.1:0-3022 GCA_049799515.1 Candidatus Dormiibacterota bacterium
GCTCATAGGTGCGCAGCTCGGACGGGGCCAGCGACTCGGCCAGCTGCCGGCGCTCCGCCTCCACCGCCGAGAGCTCCGCGGCCAGTTCGGGAGCGTTCAGGCGGTCCGCTGTCCGGAGCTGCTCCACCGCGCGCTCACGGTCGGTCAGTTGGGCGGTGACCTCGACCAGCTCGGACGACGTCTGCTCCTGGCCCTCCATCTGACTCAGCTCCGTCTCCTCCAGCCCCTGGATCTTGACCCGCAACGTCTCCAGCTCGTGCTGGCGCCGCTGCAGGTCGGCGGGGTGCCGGACGCTTCCGTCGTAGATCGCCTGCTGATGGCTCTTGACCCGGGTGGCCAGCTCGGCCACCTCCAGCTCCAGCTGCTTGAGCTGGGATGCCTGGCGCTGGACCTGGGTCTCCAGGCCGGCCCGGCGTTGCCGCAGCTGGCGGACGGTGGGATCGGTCTTGGCGCGCTGGGCCGCCTGTTCCTGCTCGGCGAGCAGCCCCTGGTGACGCAGGTCAAGGGCCTCGATGGCGGCCAAGGTCTCGGCGACCTTCACCAGGGAGCCACCAGAAAAAGCTGATAAAGATGGGCTTTCTCGGCCACCTGGCGGTGGTCTCGGAGCGGCCAGCCGGCCGTCTCCAGCCATTCCCGGAGCCGCTCCGTCCGCTGCGCCGGTTGCAGCAGGAGCCACTCCAGTCTGCTGGCGACCTCGCGATCTCGCTGCAGCATCTGGGCGATGGTGACTCCACCCATCCCCGCGATGACCGCCCCCCGGCAGCCGAGCTCCGATAGTGGCCCAAGCCCCTCCCCCTCCAGGACCTGAACGCCGCTGTCGGGTCCCAGCAGCCGCCGGAGCTCCGCCTGGGGGCCGCGATTGATCTCGGTGGCAAATACCTGGCGCGCGGGGTCCCGGCGCTTGAGCTCCAGCGCCAGCCGACCGTGTCCGCTACCGATGTCGGCCACCGGGCCGTCGGGCGGGCACAGCTCCAGCAGCGCCCTTAGTCGATGGCCCATTCGCGCCTGGCAGCCCGGCTCCAAAGCCCACGGACTACCTGCAGACGTCGTCGACCGGAAGAGGGCGGTGGCCACCGGGCGAGTCTACGGAGTGGGGCGCAGTCGGCTGAGCGAGGTTCGCTACCCTGCCCCGCATGATGACGTGCCGTGACCTCTAGACAGTCGGGGGTGCTGCCCCAAGCCCGGGTCGCTCCTTATTGGTTGGAGGGTGGTGACCGGGGCGTCCTGCTGCTGCACGGGTTTGCCGGCACCCCCCCGGAGATGCGGCCACTGGCCAACGAGCTGGCGGGGCGCGGCTTCACTGTGTACGCGCCCCTCTTGGTGGGCCACGGCACCTCGCCCGAAGATCTGGAGCAGACCAAGTACCAGGATTGGATCGGCTCCGCCAACCAGGCCCTCGATCAGCTTCAGTGCCGCTGCAAATACGTGGGAGTGGCCGGCCAGTCGATGGGAGCCACCATCGCCTTGCACCTGGCCGCGACCAGGCCCGAGCCACGGGCGGTGGTATCCCAGGCGGCCTTCGTGAAGTTGCGTGATTGGCGGGTGAGACTGCTGCCCGTGGCCCAGCACTTTGTGCGCTGGCACAGCCCCCCCAACGAGGTCGACCTCTACGACCGGGCGGCGATCCACCAGCTCTACAGCTACGCCCGCCGACCCACCCGGGCGATCGACCAGCTGGCCCGGTTGGGCCGTCTGGTGGAGGCCGAGCTGCCGGCGATCTTTCGACCGATCCTGGTGATGCAGGGAGGCCGGGACAGCGTCATCGACCCCTCCAGTGCCGGCCGCATCATCAGCCGGGTCAGCTCCGAGGTGCGCGGGCTCCGGCTCTTTCCCCGCAGTGGCCACGGGATCAGCGTTGACGTGGACCGCCAGGAGGTGGCCACCCTCGGCGCGGACTGGCTGGAGCGCTACCTCGGGTAGTCCGACCAGACCGACGGTCAGGAATCCGAGAGCAGCTGGCGGAGCTTGGCGGCAACCTCATCGTCGAGTACGGGGTTCTCCGGCGGGCCCTCCTGGGGCAGCGGTCGGTGGCTCTTGGGCGGCGCGGGCTGCCGGGCTCCCTCCCCCTCGCTACCCCGATAGACCAGGCCACAGCCCGAGCACATGTAGACCGGCGCGCTTCGGCCCCGGCCCAGGTACTGGAGGTGACTCCGGCGGGTGCGCTGGCCGCAGCTGCAGAGCCGCCCCTGGGGCAGTGGCGGCAGTCCCTGGAACTCGCCAGGACCCACGTTCAGCCGCCCAGACCAGGAAGATCGATCACGATCAGAGGATAGGGCGGGTGGCGCACCACTCGGTGGCGCGCGGCCGGAACGTAAGATGAGAGCCACCGTGCGGGTCGATGAGCTAACTGGGGCCGCCATCGGCCGCTACCGGGTTGGGGGGCGGCTTCAAGTGCTGCCGTACGCCACCATTCATCGGGGCACGCTTCTGGCCGACGGACGGCCGGTGCTGGTGTGGACTTTTCAGGAGCCGTATGCCAGCGCGGCCGGTTTCCTCGAAGCCCTCCAACTCTTGGCCGGAGACCGCCGAGCGCGCCAGGTTCCCGGCCTGCTCCAGGTGTTGGAGATCGGTGTCCAGGAGCTGCGCACGCCTCTGGTGTACCTGGTCACCGAGGACGCCGCCAACGGATTCCTGGTCAGCCTGCTCCAGGCCGGGCGCGCCCCCGGGGTGTTCGCCATCACCGGCCGGCTGGCCAGGACCGTGGACCAGATGCACGCGTTGGGGATGGTTCACGGAGACATCCAACCGGCAACGGTGGCGATCGCCGGACCCGGACCGGTTCTGGCCGGGCACTCGATCCGGACGGTGGTCAGCCGGGTGACGCCGGAGGCGGCTTGGGTGGACATCACCAGGGCGTTCCGGCCGCCCGAGGCCCCGACCAGCTTCGGGCCAATTCGAGCCAGCGATCTCTGGGGCCTGGCGGCGCTGGTCTACTACCTGCTGGTGGGCCGGCCGCCGGCCGCAGACGGCCCGCCGGTACCGCCGGGACGGCTGCGGCCCCAACTCCCGACCCGGGTGGACC
>JBARIA010000062.1:0-5154 GCA_049799515.1 Candidatus Dormiibacterota bacterium
GCTCGCTCCCTCCGGCCCAGCGGGTCCCCACCGGGGCACGGCCTAGAGCTGGGGCCGATCCGTCAGCCCCGGTTGGACGAGGTTGACGCTGGGCTGCGACGACCTGGCCCGGGCAGCTGCGCTTTCGCACTCAGATGACGGCTTGATAAGGCGTCAATCGCCCGGTGGGACGGCCGAGCCTGCAATCATGGCTGGAGTGCAAGCACCGGCAGCCGGCTCCGAGCCGGCAATCTTCACCTCGCGGGCAGGTGGTGCGTTACCCTCCCCACCGCCCTCCCTGGGCAGGAGTTGGTCAGTTGGCCCCTGCATATAATTCAGGTCGGATGGACGACAAGGTCATGGTCGACCTGCTCGAGCGGGTCGGCAATCTGTTCACGTCCAGCCTTGACCTCAAGGTCAATATCGACTTCACCCTGCGGGCTCTCTCGCAGTTGGTCGCCTGCGACGGAGCAACCGTCTTCCTCCTCGATGAGGACGAAACTCGCCTGACCGCCATGGTTACCTTTCCCTACACCGAGCAGGTGAGCAACGTCGCCTCCTTCGCGTTGGGAGAGGGAATCGTGGGCTGGGCAGTGGCCGAGCGCAAGGCGGTGCGGGTCGACGACGCCACCCTGGATCCACGCTTCAAGGCCTTGGCAACATCCCACGCACCGCGGAGCTCCTTGGTGATGCCGCTGGAATCTCCCAACCGGGTGGTCGGGGCCCTGACCCTGACCCGCAAGCGGGTGAAACCGTTCACCGAGCTGGAGCAGGCGCTGGTGCGGGTGATCTCCAACCAGGCCGCGATCAGCATCGACAACGCCGCCCTGCATGCGGCGGTGCAGCGCCAGTTGCAGGAGATCGCTCTCCAGAAGCACGAACTGGAGGTGGCCAACGCCCAGATTCGGGAGAACAGCCGGCTCAAGAGCGAGTTCCTGGCCAACATGAGCCACGAGCTCCGCACCCCGCTCAACGCCATCTTGGGCTTCAGCGAGATCCTCAAGGACAACCTGGCCGGCAAGATGAGCGCCGCCCAGCAGCACGAGTGCCTGGAGAACATCCACACCAGCGGACGGCATCTCCTCAACCTGGTCAACGACGTGCTCGACCTGAGCAAGATTGAGGCCGGGCGGTTGGAGCTCCAGTACGAGGAATTCCCCTTGGGACCTTGCATTTCCGAGGTCCTGACCGTGGTCCGCCCGCTGGCCGAGCGGGGCGGCGTCACCCTTGAGGTGGAGATCGAGAACGACACCGTGCTGCTGCGCGCCGACAAGGGGAAGTTCAAGCAGGTGCTCTACAACCTGCTCAGCAACTCCATCAAGTTCACCCCGGAGGGGGGCCAGGCGACCATCAAGGCCAAGGCCCGGCCCCGGGCGGGGCAGCTGGTGCTGCAGGTAAAGGACAGCGGGATCGGCATCGATCCCCAGCACCACGACCAGATCTTCAGTGAGTTTTTCCAGGTGCAGGCGTCCGATGACCGTCAGTTCGAGGGCACCGGTCTGGGGCTGGCCCTGGTGCGGCGGCTGGTCGGGCTCCATGGCGGCGCCATCAAGGTGGACAGCCAGCTGGACCGGGGCACCACCATGACCGTGACCCTGCCCCTGCACGGACTGCGCCCGGACGGCCAGATGCGCAATCGAATCCTGGTGATCGAGGACAACCCCAGTAGCCTGGAGCTCTCCACCTTGGTGTTACGCGGCCAAGGCTTTAAGGTGGACACCGCCACGGACGGTCAGCAGGGGCTGCAAAAGGCCAAGTCGCAGGCGTACGACCTGATCCTGATGGACATCCAACTTCCCGGCATCGACGGACTCACGGTGACCCGCCTGCTCAAGGCAGATCCGCGTACGGCCCAGACCCCGATCGTGGCGCTCAGCGCCAGGGCCATGGTCGGCGACGAGAAGGAAGCCCTGGAGGCAGGTTGCTCCGGTTACATCACTAAGCCGATCGAGGTGAAAAACTTCGTGTCCACGGTCACCGAATACCTGGAGGCACAGGGCGCATGAGCGGCGGGAACAAGACCATCCTGCTGGTGGAGGACGATCAGGCCACCCGCGACATCGTCCGGCTCGCCTGCGAGCCGCAGCATTACACCGTGGTGGAGACGGGAACCGGCCTGGAAGGGCTGGACATGGCCCAGCAAACCTCCCCCGACCTGATCATCCTGGACATCAACCTGCCCGGGATGAGCGGGCTAGATGTCTGCCGCAAGCTGCGGGCCGACGGTTACAAAGTGCCGATCATCATGCTCACCGCCAAGAGCGACACCATCGACGTGGTGGTGGGGCTGGAGCTGGGGGCCGACGACTACGTGGTCAAGCCCTTCGAGGTTCGCGAGCTGGTGGCCAGGGTGGGAGCCCATCTACGCCGCTCCGACGTCGCCCCGACCGACCAGCTCAAGGAGCGCTTTGAGTTCCCCGGCCTGACGATCGACCTCCGCCGCCGTCAGGTCTACCGGGACGGAGAGGAGATCCAGCTGACCCTGACCGAGTTCAACTTGCTGGCACTGCTGGCCAGCCGTCCCGGTCAGGTGATGAGCCGGGCCGAGCTGCTCCGCCGGGTCTGGGGCTATGAGGTGGAGATAGAGACCCGCACCGTGGACGCCCATGTCTATCGCCTGCGGCGCAAGATCGAGCCCTCGGCCGACCGCCCCTCCTACATCCACTCAGTTCCGGGGATCGGCTACCGCTTCGCCGGCTAGACCCGGGCCCTGCTGGGGGCAATCAGCTCAGTAGATGAAGCCCATGAAGTAGCTGAGGGTGGGACTGATAGTCCTGGTGTCCTCGACCCCCAGCCCGTCGACGTTCATCTCGCTCTGCTCCCAGCTGCCGTTGGGGAGGACCTTGGTGACAAAGCCTACGTGGCCGTCGTAGCTGTTGTCGAACACCGCGATCGCGCCCACCACCGGCACCTGCCCCTCAGGCTCACCGAAGGCCTGCGCATTCACCCACCAGTTGACCGCATTGCCGGACCAGGGGATGTAACGCTGGCTGGCCACCCAGTAGGTGCACTCCCCCCAAGGGAAGGGGTCCACCGCTTCGGGCTGGCTCGGAGTCACCTCGGGAACTCCCACCTCTACCGGGAGGAAGTCCTGGGTGGGTAGGGAGGTTGGGGAGGCCGCGCTGGGCATCAGCAGAAAGCTGTTGGGGGCCAGCGTGGTTCCCGAGGTCAGGGCGTTGTAGTTGAGCACCACCCCGGGGCTGACCCTGAACCGGGCCGCGAAGGAACTGAGGGTCTCACCTGGCAGAACCCGGACCAGCACCGTCGTCCCGGCCGGAGGGATCAGCAGGTCCTGGCCCGCCTGGATGGTGGAGCTGGCGGTGAGGCGGTTGCTCCAGGCCAGCTCCTCAGGAGTGGTCTGATATTTGGCGGCCAGGGTTGCCAGGGTGGACCCAGCCGGGGCACTGATCACCGGTGCCGGGGCAACCTGGATGGTTCCGGGCACGGCTGCCGGCTTGTCGTAGTACTGCCCAGCCTGGGCGGACGCCGGGGAGGGCCAGAACGATGCCGAGGTCGAAACCGTCTGGATCCCGTTGCGGGACGCCGAGATCCAGCCCGCAAGCAGCAGGCCGCACGCGGCCAGGATCACGGCGACATGGGTAAGACGACTATCAGGACCCGGCAGGAGCTTCTCCCCAGCTGCCTTCGGCGGACGAGTATCGATCGGTGGCGCCCTCACTCCCTCAAGCAGCGCGCCCGCGCCCCGACCCTACCAGAGCGCTCGAGGGGGTGTCAAAGTCTCTTGAGTTCAGCAGGCCTGGCTCCCTGGCCCCGATCCAGATCGGGCCCGGTAGTTGCCGGGGGCCCAGGCGATCCCCCTGTCATCCCCTCGTCGTCTAACGCCCATGGATTGAGAACGCTGACTATGCTGGGAGCCAGCTTGAGTTTCAACTTCGACTGCGTCGGCAGGAGCTACCGGGCGGCTCCCGAGCTGCTGGATCGGCCGCGGCATGCGGCATACGCCGAGGCGGTCGGGGCCTCCCCCGCCCGTGGCGACGATTTCACCCGGCCGCTCGCCTGCTTCGCCGCCGTCTACCTGCTCTGGCCGATCGTCCCCCAGCTGTTTGAGGACCAGGAGGTGGGCCTCGACCTCGAGCACCTGCTCCACGGAGAGCAGGAGTTTTCCTTCGAGCGGCCGCTGGCCTTCGACGAGACGATCACCCCGGAGGGAGTCGTCACCCAGGTGGATCGGCGCCGGGGCATGGTCTTCATGGACTTCCGCTGCCAGGGCCGGGACCAGTCGAGCCAGGTGGTCGCCCACTCCCGCAGCCTCTTCGTGGTGACTGGGTCCGAGTGACAGCTTCCTCCGTGATGGACCGGTTCCCTCCCACGGTGGGCGAGCAGCTTCCCGAGCGGCGCCGGCTGATGACCCAGCAGGTGATCTCGGCCTACGCCCAGGCTTCCGGGGACCACAACCCCATCCACCTGGATCTGGAGTACGCCCGGAAGGCGGGGCTGCCCGCCACCATCGCCCACGGCCTGCTCACCCTGGGGACCGCCTGCGCCGGGATCGAGCGCTGGGCGGCGGAGGGTGCCTGGGCATCCAGGGTCTCGTGCCGGTTCTCAGCCCCGGTGCCGGCCGGCGAGGAGTTGGCCTGCACCGCCCTGGTGAGTGGAGCGACCGAGGATTCCGCCACCCTCGACCTGTCGGCGCTGACCTCCACCGGGGAGCGGGCGCTAACCAAGGCCAAGGTCGAGCTGCGAGCGTTCTGAGCAAGGCCTAACCGATGACCCTGGACTTCTCCCCCACCCCCGAGCAGGAGGAGATCCGGGCCCTGGCCCACCAGTTCGCCGAGCAGGAGATTCGTCCGGTGGCGGCCGACTACGACGAACGGGAGGAGACCCCCTGGGAAGTCATCCGCAAGGCCCAGGAGGTGGGACTGGGGGCGGCGTCCAGCCTGCCCACCAAGTACGGAGGGGGCGGACTCGATCCCCTGACCCAACTGCTGGTTTCAGAGGAGCTCGCCTGGGGGGACGCCGGGATCGCGGTGAGCATCTCGGCCAGCTCGCTGGCGGGGGCGGGAATAATGGCCATGGGGACCGAGGATCAGAAGGCCCGCTACCTGGGGCTGCTCTGCGACCCCAAGGAGGTCCGCCTGGGGGCAATGGGACTCACCGAGCCGGAGTCCGGCTCGGACTCGCTGGCCCTGCGCACCACCGCCGCCCGGGTGGACG
>JBARIA010000063.1:0-3785 GCA_049799515.1 Candidatus Dormiibacterota bacterium
GGCCGGCCCGGCGCTCCATCGGGCCCGGTCCGGTGCGCTTCCGGGGCGGCGATGGTCGGCGGCCGAGCTAGGGCTGGTGTGGGCGCGGGGGCGGTTTCGCCCAGTTCCTTGGCCACCGCGCGTCGGAACCTGGCGATGACCGAACCCACCGCCCGGTCCAGGTCGGCCTCGGGGAGCTCCCCCAGTCGGCCCCGGCCATCCACCAGCACGGTCAATCGGAGGTCGCTACCGCCAGCCGGATCGTCTCGGAAGCGGGCTCTGACCTCGGCGTGAGCCCGCCCGGTGCCCCGCACCTCCTTGCCGCTGAGGGTCCAGGTGAGGTGCCGACCCTCCTCCTCGATGTGCTGGCGAGCGTAGCCACGGTAGGTGACCGAGTGTCCGGCGATCACCACCCTCAGGGTGCCACGTCCGTCCTCGCCAACTGTCAGTCCTGGAGCCAGCCGGAGGGCGCCGTGACGGATGGCCAGCAGATCCCAGGCCCGGGCGGCCGTCCCCGGCAACTTCAAGGTCTCGATCAGGGTCACTTAGGAGCCTCCTCCGGTCCACTCCCAGCTGGAGGGGGCGGCTGGTCGCCGACCGGGCCCCAACCTGGGAGATGGCCACTCCGGACAGTGGGCGCGTCCGGGGGCTGGGCCGGGGGCACCGAGGGGAGGTCGTAGCCGGCGATGTCCGCCAGGGTGCGGCCCCGGTCGGCCTTGCGCACCACCATGGTGCCTCCCAGCAGGTCCTCCGGACCACGGTGGTCGGGACGAATCAGGAGGACCAGTGTCCCGCCGATGAACTGCAAGAGCCAGAGCAACACCCCGATCACCGGAATAAGGAATGGGTTGGCGACCCAGAACACGATCGATCGAAACACGGCGTCGCGGATGGTCATGGGGCGACCGTCAACTCGGGTGACCCGCAGTCCCAGGGCCAGCTTGCCAAGGGTGGCTCCAGCGCCCAGGTACATTCCTATCAAATAGATGGCGGTCAGTGCCGCGGCCACGATCCCCAGGTGCATAAGTTGGACGCTGAACTTGTTGGCCAGGGAGACGAAATGGGGGTTCTTCGCCAGGTTGGCGGTCCTCCCGCCATGGGCCTCCTCGAAGGAGATGATCTTGGCGTACTGCTTGCCGGCGATCGGCACCGCTGCGATCAGCTCCAGGACGGCCAGCACCAGAAAATCGATCACCGCCGCCCCCAGCCTCTCCCAGGACGGCAGGGGCCTGGCTCCAGGCGGCGACGAGTTTCGAGTGGCGATCACAGCTGGCTCATGGCGGCATCTCCCTGGGTTGGCTGCGCCGGCTGGCCAGCCTGGCTCCCCGCCCGAATTCTAGGCGGCTGCGCGCTTTGGCTGGCGCACTTCCTTGTTGAATCGGTAACAGTCCTGGGACGAAGGCCACTAAATCGGCCAATTCAACCTATGGTCCGGCTATGCAGAAGCCCGATATGGGGCTAAAGCGGCGAGCGAGGGGCTCAGCCCGGCGCGTGGCCGGGATCCGGCTCTCTCGACGCCTCCGGAGCGGTTCCCCTGGGCAGGCGATGGTCGAATACTCGTTGATTCTGGTGTTGGTCGCGTTGGTTGTTCTCGTCATCTTCATAGTTGTCAGCCACCGGGTGTCGGATCTCTACTCCAACATCAACAACGGACTCGGAATGGCCGGATAGCCCGACCCAGGGGGCCCTCCGGGCCTCTGCTATCCTGAACTCAGGTCCCTTGGCGGGCTCGCCCCCAAGGGGCCGGGAGAGCGGTTCTAGGAGTTCAGAGTCCGATGACCTACGTGATCGGCGAGACCTGCGTCGACGTCAAGGACAAGTCCTGCGTCGAGGTGTGCCCGGTGGACTGCATCATCGGGGCCGATGAGGACCGGATGCTCTTCATCGATCCCCAGGAATGCATCGACTGCGGGGCCTGCGTCGATCCCTGCCCGGTGGACGCCATCTACGCTGAGGAAGACCTCCCCGCCGAGTGGACGGAGTGGACCGGCATCAACAAGCTCTACTTCGCCAGCGCCGACGAGGCGCGGGCCCAGGTCAACGCCAAGACTCCAGAGACCGCTCAACCGGGCTGACCTCGACTTCGGATTGGGGTCCTAGACACAATTTCTTGCTGGATGTCCTTGTGTTAGGGACATGATGGTCGGAGCGGCTTGGGCTGATAGGCTGGCCCCAAGATCGGTGAGGAGAGTCCGCCATAGCAGCGGAGGGTGTACATGGTCATGTCCGTCGAGGGAAAGCTAGAGTCGACCGCCAAGGAAGATCCCGCGGCGGTGATCGCCTTCGCCAGGGACCAGGGAATGAAGTTCGCCGACTTCCGCTTCAGCGACCTCCTGGGCCAGTGGCAGCACTTCAGCGTGCCGATCTCCGAACTGACCGAGAGGGTCTTCTCGGAGGGAGTCGGCTTCGACGGGAGCAGCATCAAGGGCTTTCAGCAAATCTACGAGAGCGACATGCTGCTCTTCCCCGACCCCCGCACCGCCTTTGTCGACCCGGTGCTGGAGGTGCCCACCCTCTCATTGATCTGCGACATCGGCGACCCCATCACCAAGAGCCGCTACAGCCGGGATCCCAGGTATGTGGCCCGCAAGGCGGAGACCTACCTCCGAGATACCGGCATCGCCGACACCAGCTACTGGGGGCCGGAGATGGAGTTCTACATCTTCAACTCCATCCGCTTCGGCCAGTCGGTGAACGAGGGCTTCTACCACATTGACTCGGCGGAGGGGATCTGGAACAGCGGCCAGAACGGCACCCCCAACTTGGGCTTCAGGCCCCGCCTCAAGGAGGGGTACTTTCCCACCCCCCCGGTGGACCAGCTCCAGGACGTGCGCAGCCGGATCGCCCTGGCGCTCCAGGAGTCCGGCATCGAGGTGGAGGTCCACCACCACGAGGTGGGGACAGCCGGTCAGGCCGAGATCGACGTGCGCTACGACTCGATGGTCTCGATGGCCGACAAGGTCCTGGTTCTGAAGTACATCGTCAAGAACGTATGCCACCGCGAGGGGCTGGTCGCCAACTTCATGCCCAAGCCCCTCTTCGGGGACAACGGCAGCGGCATGCACACCCACCAGTCGCTCTGGAAGGAGGGCGTCCCTCTCTTCTACGACAAGGACGGCTATGCCCTCCTCAGCGACCTGGCCCGCTGGTACATCGGCGGGCTGCTGGCCCACGCTCCGGCGGTGCTGGGCTTCGCCGCTCCCACCACCAACAGCTACCGGCGGCTGGTGCCCGGCTACGAGGCCCCGATCAAGCTGGCCTACAGCGCCCGTAACCGGAGCGCCTGCATTCGGATCCCGACCTACAGCGAGCGGCCCCAGCTGCGCCGTCTGGAGTTCCGCTCCCCCGACCCGACCTGCAACCCCTACCTGGCCTTCTCAGCGATGCTGATGGCCGGCCTGGACGGGATTCGCAATAGGATCGAGCCCCCGACCCCGATCGAGGCCGACCTCTACGAGCTGGAGGGCGCCCGGGCCGAGGCGGTCAAGAACTTGCCGGGCAGCCTGGAGGAGGTGCTCTCGGCTCTGGAGCAAGACCACCAGTTCCTCTACGAGGGGGGCGTCTTCACCGAGGATCTGGTCGACACCTGGATCGCTTTGAAGAGGGAGCGGGAGGTGGACCCGGTCCGACTCCGCCCCCACCCCTACGAGTTCATGCTCTACGCCGACGTCTGAATCTCGATGATCCGCCGCCTCGGGTGGGCCCGGGGCGGCGGCTTCCGTCGGAGGGCTCCGACGGACTTGGGAGAACAGGTCCCGCCCCCGCCCGCGAGTGCGACCCGCCCGAGGACCTTGCCCTCAGGTTAG
>JBARIA010000064.1:0-4355 GCA_049799515.1 Candidatus Dormiibacterota bacterium
TCATCATTCGGCGTGCTGGCCGTTCAGGTAGGGAGGCGTGCGGTCAGGTAGCGGTCCGTGCTGCCAAGGTGTGCCCAAGAAGGGAAGTAGCGCGAAGTCGCCACCGATGAAGCCAGCAACACGCCACGCGAGGATCAGGAGCAGCTCCAGGAAAAGCAGAATCGGGTTGATACTGACGGCACCAGCCAGCATGTAGTTCATGTTCATGAAGGCGCCGCTGAATGCGGCGACTCCGGTAAATATGCCCAGGATCAGCCCGATGCCACAGGCCAGCTCGCCGCATGTGATGACGTAGGACCAACCGACGACGTGGGAGAGCACGATGTCCTTGAGTAGCGTCGCGTACCAGCCTTGCACGCTGGCATGGGCTCCGGCCGCCTGACCAATCGAGCCACTCACGAATCCCTTCAGTCCAACCCCCGCCGTGGATCCGACCCACCCCGGACCTTGGATCTTCTCGATCGCGGCGCTGACCCATTGCCACCCCACATAAACCCGCACGATCAGCCACAGCCAGCTCAGTCGAGTGTCGGCAAAGAGAAACCTCGCGAACCTTGGTTCCGGAATTTGGGTTGGAGCACCTGCCCGTCTGATCATCTTCGTGAAAATCCCCGTCGCCATCTTCATAACCTCCGCGGGCCTTCGGTCCCGCTCGCCGGTTGGCTGCTATCACCAACTGAATTCATCTTCGGGCCGCCAGACGCTGGGGCGAAGGATGCTACCCCGCGAAGTCTGGGGGGTGAAAACACCTACTCTTAGAGTTGGAATCGCGGTAGCGGAGTCGACTGAGTGGCAGGAACCCGCTGCAAGTATGCCTAAACCTTAGAAGAGAAGAGGACGGACGCGCCCAACCCCGCGGCAGCGCCGTGCTTCAGGCGGAATCCCCTAACTGCTGGGGCGGAGCAGTGAGGGTAGGAGTTGTCCTATTCTCCCTTCCAGAGTGCCCGCCGCCACCTTTGCGCGGCCGGGACGGCCAGTTGTCGCTATGCGGTCGCGGTCACTGTTCCGGTCATGTATCCGGCCAGGCCCATCGGCGCCCCGAAGCCAGACGTCCCCGCTCCACAGGGATCAAAGCACGTCCAGGAGTAGTTACCCGCCTTGGCCACTCGGATCGTGAAGCTGGTCCTGGAGTTCGCTGCGATGGGAACATTGATCCCCAGGCTCGGGATGCTGAAGGTGTGTGAGACGAGCTTCAGATTGATCGCCCTCACGCTGCGGGCCTCTCCCTTAGCCGTGTATGGACGAACCTGACGGATGGGCGTCACCGTGGCAGCACCTCCCACTACACCAGTCACCTTCGCGTGACTGCCCAGAGCCGCTGGGAGAGGGGTGGCGCTGTCGAAGTTGGTCACTGTGATGGTCACGAGCTGAGCTGCCGGAATTGAAAAGCTCGAGGGTTCGAAGGCGGGCCAATCCTGTTGAGGGCCGGCATCTGTGACGATGGTGAGGGGCACCTGCTGACCTGCCCCGGGCGTGCCGGAGGTAGCGGTCGCCGTCTGCAAAGAGGTGAAGCCAGGAGCACGAGTCACAAACAGCCCGGTCAGAACCACCGCTGCAATGACCAGCGTCCCGCAGGCCGCCCATATGATCCGGCTGTTTACCGCGTCGCTATCATCTGAAAGTGCTTTGTGGTCGATCATGACTTTGTCCTCCATGTCTCGACCATCGTGACTTTTTCAGCCGTTTACGCCTAGGTGGGTAACCCGCGGTATCTAGCGAGTGATATCGCCTAGCCTGCCGGGCCCAGCGACTTCGCAGGCCAGGTCCACAGCGCAACCCACCCTCTCTCAGGTCACCGAGGCCATCTTAGGGCGAGTTTTGCGGTGCCAAATCCTCGAGGTGGCCTTGGCGCTGATGCGATTCGGGAAGTCCTGGGCGCGACCCTCGTATCTATGCGCAGGAGCGAGGCGATGGGTAGGTCGGGGGCAGCGACGAGCTCGGCACCGACGCCAATACCAATGTGCCCGAGTGCGGACTAGAACGAATCACCAACTGGCCGCCCACTGATCTCAATCGTTCCCGCATCTCCAAAATACCCGTTCTCATGCTGGTGCGTTCTCGCGCCCTAGTCAACCCGATCCCGTTGTCACTGACCGCGAGAGTCACACGGCTCCCGTGGCGCCGAAGCCGGATGGCGACCTCGGTCGCAGCGGAGTGCTTCTCCGCGTTCTGTAATGCTGCTTGTGCCACCCGGAACAGCACCAAGTCGGCGCCTGGTCGCGCGATCCGGAGGACGTCGCCTGGGTCGGCAGACGTGGGGATTCCAGCGGACGCGGCGAAGTCTGAAGCCAGCTGACTCAGCGCTGGGCCCAATCCGACATCGTCGAGAAGCGGCGGCCGGAGCCCGCGAGCCAGGCCGCGCAGCTGCTCGCTGACGTTCGCTGCGAGTAGCCCAGCCTCCTTGGCGGCTCGGGCGGCCCGAGTGGGAGTTCCCGGAATCTCCTCCAGGCTCTGTAGCACGCGGGCGATGTGGGCAAGAGTCTGAACCGGATCCTCATTGATGCGGTCGGCCAGCTGACGGCGCTCAGCCTCGATCTCACTAAAGATGCCCTCTGCCCACAGATTGTCGGCCGCATCAGCCACGCCTTTCTCGTCGGGTGTAAGCCTCAAGGAGCCGGTTCGGCGGATCATGTGCTCTCCCCCGATTCGATGGAGACGATCCCGTGGTTGGCCGCGTAGACCACGGCTTCGGTCCTTGAGCTAACCCGCAACTTCTCGAAGATGTTGTGCAGGTGGCCTTCGACCGTACGCTGGCTGATGCCGAGATCGCGGGCTATTTCTTTGTTGGCCTGCCCCAGGGCGATCTGGCGCAATACTGCCAGCTCCCGGGCACTGAGCCTGTCACTGGCCCGCGCCGGGTCACCGCGTGACTGGGTAAGGCGTCTCGATAGGCTGGGGCTGAGCACCAGCGACCCAGCCGCCACCGCGCGGACTCCCTCCACTAACTCCCGGGCTGGGGCTGTCTTGAGGATGTATCCCACCGCACCGGAGGAGAGTGCCTCGCGAACGTAGTCCTCGTCCTCGTGTGCGCTGACGATCACCACCTTGGTGTCGGGAGCCTGAGCCAGGATCTGTCGGGTAGCTTCTATTCCATTAATACCCGGCATGCGCATGTCCATCAGAACTACGGTGGGACGCAGCTGTAGCACCAGTCGAACTGCTTCGTCGCCTCTGGACGCCTCTCCCACCACGGAAAGGTCAGCCTCCCCGGACAGGATCTGGCGCGTGCCCTCTCGCACCAAGGCGTGGTCCTCGGCTACGACGATCGTGGTCACTTTGGCGCTCATCTTCGCCTCCAGCCTAATTGGCTGCTGCGCCTAAGGAGCACGTGAAATCACTTAGCAGGAGCCGGGTGGTTGCCACCTACGTTGGTGAACTGCCCGCTGGACACTGTAGCCAGAACGAGCGTTCCTCGGCCCAGACGCGATCTGATCAGCAATCGCCCTCCATGCAAGGCCACACGCTCCTGCATGCCGATGGTCCCCAGACCCGGCGCCGCCGCGCCCTCGCCAGAGGCGACGAACCCGATCCCATCGTCGCTGACTCGCAGCGTAATCCCCCTCTGACGCTCGATTAGATCCACTTGGACCCGCCGCGCCTCGGCGTGTCGCTCGACATTGCTCAGGGCCTCCTGAGTCAGCCGGAAGAGGTTGCGCTCCAGCTCGGGATCCCAGCGGGCTTGCGCCCCGCGGAGTGTGAACTCGGCTGGGATGCCAGTCCGGGTGCCAAAACGTTGAACGAGATCCCGCAGGGCCGCTGGCAAGCCATCGATGTCGAGAATTTCGGAGCGCAAGCCTTCGGTGAGCTGGCGCAGGCCGTCGACAACAGCTATCGCCAACTCTCGGGTTTCGTCGAGCTTGGCCGTGGGAGTCCCGGCCGTGGTGGACTCGATCGCCATCCCCTCTAGCCGGCGGGCCAGGTGGATTAGCGCCTGGACCGGCTCGTCATGGAGGTCCCTGGCAATCCGGGTGCGCTCCTCCACTACCGCCAGGCGAAGGGATCGGCCTTGGACCCTTGCATAATCCAACGCCAGCGACGCCTGGCCAGCGAAGCTCTCGAGCAGGCCGAGCGCCTCAGGGCTGAAGTCGGCGCCATGATCTGAGAGAGTGAGGCTGATCGTGCCGCTGACGCGGTCCCCGATCACCAACGGCACGACCAGCAGAGCTCCGATCGGGACCCCGGCGATGGCCATCAGGCTGGAGTCGAACTCACCTGAGTCCGCCCGCACGGTCTGGGTCTGGCCCGTCCTCATAACCAGGTGTGACGCCGTGCCGGACGCCTTAGGGGGTGTTCGTAGGAGTTCCTCAGCCCCGACCCCGTCGGCCGCGACCACCCGGAGAGCTGCGGACCCATCG
>JBARIA010000065.1:0-8169 GCA_049799515.1 Candidatus Dormiibacterota bacterium
GGCCAGCAGCACAGCGCGCCCGTCGTCAAAGGTCGCCTGGAGGCTCTGGCCCCGGCTGCTCAGGATGGCCCCGCGCAGGAGGTTGTACTCAATCCCGCCCGCCACCACCAGCAGGACCGCCAGCAGGCCGACGAAGGAGAGGGTCAGCCGCCAGCGCAGGCTGTGGTACCAGGTGACCGCGGGGTCAGTCGGCGGCGAGGCGATAGCCGACCCCCCGGACGGTCTGGATCATCTGGCGGTCGGTGTCGCTCAGCTTGAGCCGCAGGTAACGGATGTAGACCTCGAGATTGTTCTCGTCGCCGTAGAAGGAGACTCCCCAGACGGAGTTGAGCAGCCGGTCCCTGGTTAGCACCTCACCTCGGTGCTCCATGAGGAAGGAGAGGAGATCGAACTCCCTGGCTGAGAGCTCAACCTCGTTCTGGTCCCGGCAGACCCGCCTGGTGCTGCGGTCCAACTGCAGGGGTCCGACCCGGAGCACTGCCGCCTGGTCCGGCTGGCGTCGCCGGAGCACGGATCGGACCCGGGCCAGCAGCTCGCCGAACTCGAACGGCTTGCCCAGGTAGTCGTCGGCGCCCAGGTCGAGGCCGAGGATACGGTCCTGGGTGTCGTCTCGGGCGCTCAGGATCACCAGTCCTCGGCGGGGGTCGCCGGCCAGCTGTCTGGTGAGGGCGATCCCGTCCATGCGGGGCATCATGACGTCGAGCACCACCACGTCCGGCGCGAAACGATCGACCGCGGCCAGGGCCGACCGACCGTCGGGGGCAGTCTCGACCTCGAAGCCCTCCCGGCTTAGGCCGATCCTGATGAATTCGGTGATGGCCGGCTCGTCGTCGACCACCAGGACCCGGGACGGGCCGGGACGCCGGTCCCCTACCTCTTCAGGCATGGCAGCGGAATTATAGGTAGCTCCACCTGGCGATCAGAACACTTCACCTTGGCGTCTGCCCTGAGCCACGGCTTAGACGTCAGGCTGAGTACTGGGCTGAACTCCAAGAGGGAGATGGAGGGCGCTGCACCGGGGAGCCCACTCATCTCTGGCGCCAGCGCCGAATCGAGTCGGCTTCGGAGCTACCTGTTCACCGAGGCGAGCGGGTGGCGCCAAGTCAGACCAGGGAAGCGGCTGAAATCGCGGTCGGTGGTGACCCACTCAGATCCTGACTCGATCACCAGCGCCGCGAGATAGGCGTCCTGGAGGAGATTGCCCCGGGCCTGGACCGCTCGCGACAGTTCCACAAACAGGTCCCAGTGGCGGCTCCCTGGTCGAAGTACCACCGCCAGTGGATGGGAGTGCAGCTGGCTCGCGAACTTCAGGGCCTGTGCTTGCGCCGACGGCGGGCTGAAGATGCGCGGATGGGTAACGATCCGCAGAAAGCTGGCCAGGACCAATTCCGCGAGCCCAAAGGGAGCCGGCCCGGACATCAACTGCTCCAGCCAAGTTCGATAGGCCAGGTGATCGGGGGCGTCCTCACGGTGCGCATAGACCAGCACGTTGACGTCAGGGGTGAGCATCGTCTCCCATCAGGTCCAGAAGGGCAGCGGTGTCATCCAGATCCACACCCCTTTGCAAACCCTGGCCCTTGAAGGTCGCTAAAGGCTCAGCTTCAGCGGGCCGAGTCGCATCACGCCGCCCCATGGCCAGGCGAAGGCCCTCGTCCACGACCGCAGCCAGGGTAGTGCCCTCCCTCGCCGCCACCACCTTGGCTCGATCGAGCAATTCATCAGCGATCCGGACTGTTGTACGCATAGACGCATCCTAGCATCAGATACATGCATCTAGACATCTCGCGCCATCGACCGCCCACCCTGCACTGGCCACGTGGTGACCCATGTAGTCCTCCGGTGTCGGAATTTGTGGCCGACCAATGCTTCGTGGACCGGTGCCGGTAGGCGGAGACCGAACCTCGCCACGGCTTAGACTCGAACTCCGATGCCGACTCCCTCGCCCGGCTCGGTGGCGCCGAACCGGAGAACCGAAGTGCTGGGTGAGCGCCGCATCTCGCTTTTGGAGCGGGAGGGGAGCGACCCTCCAGTCGTCCTGCTGCACGGGTGGGGGGCCAGCGCGGCCGGTTTTACTGGGCTACTGCAGTTGGCCCGGACCCCTCGACGACTTGTCGCCATTGATCTGCCGGGATTCGGCGAATCTCCCTTGGGGGTGCCCGACTGGACCCGCGGCAGTTACGCAGCCCTAGTGCGAGATCTGATCCGAGAGCGGGGCTGGGGCCCGGTCGCGCTGCTCGGCCATTCGTACGGCGGCGGCGTGGCCCTTCGGCTCGCCGCCGAACCAGAGGCTCCCCTGGATCGGCTGGTGCTCTGCGCGCCATCCGGCCTGCCCCTGGCCAGCTCGGGCGGAGTGGGAGGAAAAGTCCGAGTCTTTCGCAGTCTCCGTCGCAGCGCCGAAACCCTCCTGCCTGCCCGGCTTGCCGATCCCACGGTCGAGTGGCTGCGCCAGCGGATGGGCTCTGCCGACTACCGCTCGGCGGGGGCGCTTCGCCCAGTTCTGGTCCGGGCAGTCCAGGAGGATCTCAGCGAGCTCGCCGGGCAAATCCGGGTCCAGACCCTGATCATTTGGGGCGGCCGCGACCAGGAGCTGCCGCTGGAACCCTACGGAAGGCGGCTGCGGCAGCTGATCGGGTCGTCGGAACTGGTCGAGTTCGAAGGAAGCGGCCACTTCCCGTTTGTCGACGAGCGGGCGCGGTTCGCCGCCGTCTTCGATGCCTTCGTGGACGCCAGACTCTGATCCCGTGACCATCCCCATCTGGCAGGCGATCCTGCTGACTCTGCTGGCGGCGGCGATGCTCCGGCAGCGGTTCGTGGGCTGGCTCTACCTGCTCCAGCTAGACGAGTACCAGGCGAGCCGGCTGGCCCGCACATCGCTCCGGCGGCTGCGCAGCAACTGGCGGTGGCAGCTGGGTCTGGCGGGGGGCGCGCTGATCCTGGCGGTCACCGCCGCATTGCCGGGGAATACGTCGAGGGTCTTTTACCTGCTGCTGGCGGTGCTGCTGCCCTGGGGCACCAATCGGCCCTTCGGCAAGCGGGGGGAGCTGCGCTGGACCGCCCGGGCTGGCCGACTGGCCATGGCCGGAGGGGCACTCACGGTCGCCGTGCTCTTCTTCTCCCTCTGGGCCGGCTGGCCCGGAGCCGTGGTGATCGCCTTCATCGACCTGGTCCTGGTGGCCGCGTTTGCGGCGGCGGTCGGGGTTCTGATCCCGGACGAGGGCCGGCGCCGGCGCCGATACATACACCAGGCGGGGATGCGGATCGCTGCTGTCTCTCCAGTGGTCATCGGGGTGACCGGAAGCTACGGGAAGACCACCACCAAGCTCTTCCTCCAGCAGCTGCTGGACTCCCCGGAGACGCCCTGCTTCGCCACCCCGGAGAGCTTCAACACCACCTTGGGCGTTTGCCGGGCCATCAATGACGACCTCCGGCCCGAGCACCGCTTCGCCATCGTGGAGATGGGTGCCTACCGCAAGGGCGAGATCGCCGAGATCTGCTCCTTCACCCATCCTCAGATGGGCGTGGTCACCGCCGTGGGGGTGATGCACCTGGAGCGGTTCGGCTCCCGCCGAAAGATTGCCGAGGCCAAGTCGGAGCTGCTGGCTGCCTTGCCGGAGGCTGGGGTGGCGGTGCTTCCCGGTGACGTCAACGAGCGGGAGGTGCTGACCGCCGCCCTCCAGGCACGGCCGGTCTGGGTGGGCCGGCCAGGCGATCGCTGGTGGGCTGAGGAGATCTTGGCGAGCCCGGAGGGTTCACGGCTGCGGCTACGGGGCTCGGCCGGCGAGGATCTCCCCCTCACCGTGCCCCTGCACGGCGAGCCGATCCTGGCCGACCTCCTCTGCGCCTGGGCGACAGCGGTCGAGCTCGGGGTGACCACCGACGCTCTGGAGAGGCGGGTCCTGGGGGTGAAGGGGGCTCCCCACCGGCTGCAGGTGAGCCGGGTCAACGGGATAACCATCATCGACGACGCCTACAATTCGAACCCCGATGGAGCTGCCGCGGCGCTCCGCCTTCTGGCCAGTCTGCCCGGGTCGCGCCGGGTGCTAGTGACGCCCGGCTTCATCGAGCTGGGACCATTGCAGGAGCAGAGCATGCGCGAGCTGGGACGGCAGGCGGCCGCGGTCTGCAGTCACGTCATCCTGGTCGGCCCGATTCAGTCCGCGGCCATCGCCACCGGGCTGACCGAGGCTGGCTACCCCACCTCGCAGCTGACCGTCGCCGCCAACCTGGAGGAGGCCCAGAGCCGGCTTCCGGACGTGGCCGGAGCGGGCAGCGTGGTGCTCTTCGAGAACGACCTCCCGGATTCATTCCTGGAGCCGGCGTGAGCCTCAAGCGGATGACCGTCGGGGTGGTCTTCGGCTCCCGCTCGGTGGAGCATGAGATCAGCATCATCACCGCCTGCCAGGTGATGCCCCTCCTGGAAGAGCTGGGAGCCGAGGTTGTCCCGCTCTACATCACCAAGCAGGGGAGCTGGATCACCAAGCCGGCCTTCAAAGGGCTCTCGGCCTTCCGCGGCAGGCTGCCTGAGGACGGCGAACCGGTGCTGCTCGATCTGACCACCGGCCGGCTTCGGGCGGGCAGCTCCTCCCGGCTGTCGCGGCCCCGCGACCTCTCGCTGGATGTGCTCTTCCCGATCCTCCACGGCACCTTCGGGGAGGATGGCACCTTGGCCGGCTTGGCGGCGATGGCCAGGATCCCCCAGGTCGGCGGGGACACCCTGAGCTCGGCGCTGGCCATGGACAAGCTCCGCTCCAAAGGCCTCTTCCAAGCTATCGGGCTGCCAGTCGTGCCGGGCCGCCGGGCGACCAGCCTCTCGGAGGCCCGTGAGGCGGCCGGCGATCTGGGGTTCCCCTTGGTGGTGAAGCCCAACCGGGGTGGATCCAGCATCGGGGTAGGGATGGCGGCCGATCCGGTGGAGCTGGACCAGGCGGTCTCCCTGGCGCTGGAGTTCGACACCCAGCTGGTGCTGGAGCGTGCGGTGCCGGGAGCCTCAGACCTCAACTGCGCGGTCAAGCGGCTGGAGCCGCGCTTCTCCGAGGTGGAGCGCCCGATCAAGAGCTCGGGCCTGCTCAGCTACACAGACAAGTACGCGGCCCAGGCAACGGGCGGCGTCGCTCCGCCGGCGGGGGTCAAGCGGGAGAGCCCCAAGGCCGGCTACCAAGACCCCAGGCGTGAGCTGCCGGCGGTGATCCCCGAGGCGACCAGGGAGCAGGTCCAGCGGCTGGCTGTGGCCGCCTTCGACGCACTCGGCTGCTCCGGCACGGCCAGGGTGGACTTCCTCATCTCCGACTCCGGGGAGCTCTTCCTGAACGAGGTCAACACCATCCCAGGCTCCTTGGCCTTCTATCTCTGGGAGGCCAGCGGGATTGCCTTTCCGAGATTGCTTGAGGAGCTGGTCCGCGAGACCTTGGCCGGTGAGGAGCGGCGAACCCTGGTGCTTGCGGAGAATCTGCTGGCGCCAAAGGAGTTGCTTGGCAAGGGCGTTGCCGGCCCCGTGGGCAGCAATCGGTGAGGGAGGTCGACGCCCGTAAGGTCGGGGCGCGGATCGACTCCCAAGTGATCCTGGAGGGCGTGGATCTCCGGGTCGAGTCGGGTGAGATGGTGGCGGTGACCGGCCCCTCCGGATCGGGCAAGACCACCTTGCTGATGCTCTTGGCGGGGCTCCAGACTCCCCAGTCGGGCGAGGTCCGGGTGGACGGCCAGCCCATCGCCAGACTGGCCCGGGCCAGGCAGCGGATCGGGATCATCCTCCAGAACCACGGCCTGGTGGCGATTCTGACGGCGGAGGAGAACGTCGCCCTACCCCTGCAGGTGAGAGAGATGGGGCCGGCGGAGACCGAGCAACACACTAAGGAGGCGCTGCTGGCCGTGGGCCTCGAGGAGAGCTCGGACCATCTGGTCCAGGACCTCTCCGGTGGTCAGCAGCAGCGGGTGGGGGTGGCCCGGGCGCTGGCCGGGGATCCAGAACTGCTGATCGCCGACGAGCCGACCTCCGAGCTGGCCGCCAACGACCGGGTCCGGGTACTCGCCCTGCTCCGCGAACAGGCCGGCAAGGGCGGGATCGTGGTGATTGCCTCCCACGACCAGGATGTGGTCCTGGCCTGCGACCGCTCGCTGCGGCTGGTGGACGGGCGGGTCAGTCCCGGCTGAACTGCCATCCGACCGTCCTTCAGGTACCTTCTGGAGGATTAGGGCTGAAGAGTTCGGCGCCGCTATCACGCCGCTCCACCCGGACCAGGGTCCCGGGGGGAAGCACCTCCAGGACCGCGTCTGGCAGCTGGATGCTGCCGTCGCGGCTGACCACCGCGAAGATCTGCCCCAGTCGTCCCTCGGCCCCGACCACTCCGTCCCTGATGTTGACGGTCCTGGGCATCGCGCCGGCGACCGCCGGGTCGTGGGTGACACAGACCACGGTGGTGCCCAGCTCTCGATTCACCGCCAGCAGCGACTCCAGGAGCAGGTCGCGGTTGCGGGCGTCGAGCTGATTGGTGGGCTCGTCGAGCAACAGCAGCTCCGGTTCGAGCGAGACGCCGGCGGCGATCGCCACCCGCTGCTGCTCACCGCCGGAGAGGGTAGCCACCTTGCGGGTCCCCAGGTTGCCGACCCCCAGGGTGTCCAACAACTCGGCGGGTGGGCGGAGCGGCTTGCGGGTCCGCGACGCTCCCAGCTTCTGGGCGAACTCGACGTTCTGGATGCTGGAGGCGTAGGGGAGCAGGTTGCGGGTAGGGTCCTGAAGCACCAGGCTGACGCTGGTGGCCCGGAGCCGGTTCAGCTCACGGCCGGTCATCCGGCCGAGGTCGCGGCCACCCAGCCACACCCGACCGGTGGACGGCATGACCAGTCCCGCCAGGATCGCCAGCAGACTGGACTTTCCGGAGCCGGAAGGTCCGAGGAGAGCGATCGCCTCACCAGCGCCGATCTCCAGGTCGATCCCTCGGAGCGCCGCCACATCACCCTCGTCGCTGGGGTAAAGGAGAACCACCCGGTCGCAGTGGATCGTCATCCCCACCGCCACCACCGGCTCCGCGACGCTCACCGGATCTCCATTCGCAGTCTGGCCAGGTCGACCCCCCGGACGCTGATCAGTGCTGCTGCCACCGCGGCCATCGAGAGCAAGACAAGGAGCACTAGGGCCAGAGCGATCAGGGGGAGCGCCGGCAGGGTCAGCTGGAGCGGGGGTTGGCCCGAGTTGGACCCGAACTCGGGGACAGCCGCCAGAGCGACAAGTGCGGCGATCAGGGCTGCGACGATCCCCAGCACAAGTCCAGGTATGAGCACCAGGCCCTGCTCCGCGATCAGCGAACGTCGCAGGCTCTTGCTCGGGACTCCCAGGGCCCGGAGGACCGCCAGTTCAAAGGCCCGCCGCCGGGCGGTCAGGAAGAAGGTGAGGATGGTGGTGGCTACCGCCAGGGCCGCGGCGGCTCCGGCCGCGAAGACGAAGAAACGATAGGCGAGCCCCAACCCCCCGTCGTTGAACTGGGCCAGGGTGGCCGCTGGCGTTCGCACCGAGACCACCGTGACTCCTTGAGAGATCAGGCTCCGCAGCACGCGCTTGGGCGCCCCCGGAGCCAGCCAGACAGAGTAGGTGGTGTCCACCGGGGTGCCCTCGTCCGCCCGCATCGCCAGGGGCAGGCTGATCAGGGAGCCGAGCGAGCCCAAGTTCGGCAGAGCCACCACCTCAGGGGTGGTGTTGACGTCGATCGAGGTCCCATCGAAGTCTTGGATCGAATTGTGGGTGGGGTCGGTCGGCTGACTCGCCACCGTGGACACCGCTCGGAGCTGACTAGGCAGCCGGCCCGGGATCGCTGCTGGGGAGACATCCTCGTTGGCGCTGTTCTTCAGCTGGATGGTGAGCGTCCGGCCCGTTCCCGAGACCTGGGCGTCGGAGGAATTGGTCCCCCAGTAGGTCGGCCTGTAGACCCGGTTGCCGATATCGCTCCAGTCCGATCCCCGCTGCACCTGGAGTCCGGAGATGTTGATCGAGTACTTGACGTGGGCGGTGCTTCCCGGGCCGGGGTACCAGATCGGGGACAGCGAGCTGACGTAGCAACCGCCGACGCAGGCTGACGGCAGGCTGGCTGTGTAGGTGTGGGTGCCGGCTGAGAGGTAGCCGAAGTCCGCCACCTGGGCGTTGCCGCTGCTGTCCAACATGGTGAACTGGAGGTCCGGGGG
>JBARIA010000066.1:0-20208 GCA_049799515.1 Candidatus Dormiibacterota bacterium
GCCGCCGACTTCTTTGCCGCGCTGAGGGGACTGCCCACACCGGCTCGCACCATCCCGGCCCAGCCTGCCCCCACGCCCGCGGTAGCCAGCAATCGCGGCGCGCCCCAGACCTTCCCGAGTGCCCTCCAGCCGGTGGTCGCCACCCCCAGACCGAGCCCGGCCCGCACAACTCCCGAGCCGCTGGCGCCCTCCGTCGGGGCCTCCGACCGCTGGCCGACCGATCCCCCGCTCACCCCGGCATCACTGCGAGCGCAATCACTCCCCTTCCGGACAGAAGGGGGGAGCGATGGATCCGAGCTGATGAGCGAGTCCACCCAGCTGATCGCTATGGAGCCATATCGGTTCGAGCCAAAGTTCAGGCGCCGCGGTGGCTACCTGGTGATCTGGTTTCTGCTGCTGTTGGTGGCGGCGGCGGCCGTGCTGCTGGTCACCGGCAGGATCGGCTTCTGACCCCGCCGCCGGGATCGACTCCCAGGGGGGAGCCCGGGGCCTCCGCCGCCCACCTGAAGCGGCTGCTCAACAGCCTGGCGCCACTCGACCGGGACCGCGGCACCCGGGAGGGCAGCTCGCTCCGGCCGGCCGCGGTGCTGGCCCTGATCGACCCGGGGAAGGTGGAGCTGCCGCTGCTCCTGCTACGGCGCAGCTCCGGGCTCCGCTCCCATCCGGGGCAGGTCGGCCTGCCGGGGGGCAGCGCCTCCCCGGAGGACGGTCCGCTTTGGCGCACCGCGCTGCGGGAGGCCAACGAGGAGCTGGCGGTTCCCTCCGAGGCCGTCGAGCTGCGAGGGCGAGCGACCGTGGTCCCAACCTGGAATTCCGGATACGCCATCACCCCCTTCGTGGCTCTGCTCCGGCATCGGTTCGAGCCGAAGGCGTCCGCTGCCGAAGTGGAGTCCTACTTCTGGTTCCCCTTGCTGCCCGGAGGCGGTCCCCCAGCGCGCATCCAGCGCGAGATGACGGTCAGCGAAGGCAGCTTTGAGGTGCCCGGCTATCTGCACCAGGAGCACTTCGTCTGGGGTGCCACCGGGGCCATCGTCGACGATCTCCTGGCCCGGTTGGCCCCTCCGCCTAGCTGATCGCCCCGAGCCGCCTCAGTTGGTGGCCGCTACCCCGGTAGGCAGAGGAGTCGGCGGAGTGAGCCCGAAGCCCACGGCTCGGCGCTCGGGCCTGACCTCCACCGGAGCCATCAGCGCCCGGTCCAGGACCTCGGCCACCGACCGAACGAAGACCACCTCCATGCCGTCCAGCAGCGAGGAGTCGATCTCATAGAGGTCGCGCCGGTTGCGCTCGGGGAGCAGGAAGACCTTGATCCCGGCCCGGTGAGCCGCCAGCAGCTTGTCCTTGACTCCGCCGATGGGAAGAATGCGCCCCCGCAGGGTCACCTCCCCGGTCATTGCCAGATCGTGCCGGACCGGACGGTCGCTGGCGACCGAGACCAGAGCGGTGGTCAAGGTGACCCCGGCCGAAGGCCCGTCCTTGGGGATGGCCCCGGCAGGGACGTGGATGTGGACGCCGTGGTCATCGAAGAAGTTCTCCTTGACCCCGTAGTCGGAACCATGCACCCGGACCCATGAGAGGGCGGCTCGCGCCGACTCCTGCATCACGTCCCCGATCTGCCCGGTCAGCTGCATCTCGGTGCGTCCGGCGATCGCCAGCGCCTCAACGGTGACCAGGTCACCGCCGACGTCGGACACCACGACCCCGGTGGCGACTCCCACCCGGTCCTCGGCCTCCGCCGAGTCGTGGTCGAAGCGGGCCGGCCCGAGGTACTCGATGAGATCGTCGGGCTGCACCCGGATCCCCTTCAGTTCAGGGTTCTCCACCAGCCGGCGAGGCACCTTGCGCATCACCTGGGCCAGCTGGCGGTCTAGGCCCCTGACTCCCGCCTCGCGGGTGTAGTTGCGAATGATGCTGTGCAGCGACTCGTCGGTGATCTCCAGCTCGCTGGCGTCGAGGGCGTGCTGCTCCATCTGGCGAGGCACCAAGTGCTGCTTGGCGATCCCCAGCTTCTCCTCCTCGGTGTAGCCAGTGATCTGGATGATCTCCATCCGGTCTCGCAGCGGCGCGGAGATGGTGTCGATCACGTTGGCGGTGGTGATGAAGAGCACCTGGGAGAGGTCGTAGGGGACCTCCAGGTAGTGGTCCGAGAACTCCCGGTTCTGCTCGGGGTCGAGCACCTCCAGGAGAGCTGCTGAGGGATCTCCGCGGAAGTCGAGGCCGACCTTGTCGATCTCGTCCAGCATCATCACCGGATTCTTGGTGCCGCCCTGCTTCATGGCCTGGATCACCCGGCCCGGGAGGGCTCCGATGTAGGTACGGCGGTGGCCCCGGATCTCGGCCTCGTCGCGAATCCCACCCAATGAGACTCGTACCAGCTTCCGACCCAAGGCCCGGGCGATGCTCCGGCCCAGAGAGGTCTTGCCCACGCCTGGGGGCCCCACGAAGCAGAGGATGGGCGTCTGCAGCGGATGGGGCTGCGGACCGACCTCTTCGATTGCCGAAGTGGGCGCGTCCCCGGCCGGTACCTCGGCCACCGCGGAAGCCTTGGCCGGAGCGGCCTCGGCCTGCGCCGCCGCCAGCTCCCGGCGCTCCAGCACCCGCTTGCGGACCGCCATCCACTCCAGGATTCTCTCCTTGACCTTGGGCAGTCCGTAATGGTCCTCGTCGAGGATCCGAGCCGCCTCGCGGATGTCCACCCGCTCCTGGCCGGCCTCCTTCCAGGGCAGGTCGACCAGCCACTCCACATAGGTGCGCACGATGCCCACCTCGGGTGAGGCACTGGGCAGCGATTCCAGTCGGTTCAGCTCCTTGAGGGCGCGCGAGTGGACTGTCTCCGGCATCCCCGCCGCGTCGATCCGCTCGCGCAGGTCATCCTCGGCGGTGTTCTCGCCACCGACCTCGGCCAGCTCCTTGCGGATGGCCTTCAACTGCTCCCGGAGGATCGCCTCCCGCTGGCCCTGGTTGATGGTCTGGGCCACATCCTGCTGGATCTTATTGCGCAGCTGCGCCACCTCCAGCTGGCGGGCCAGCAGCGGCACCAGACCGCGCAGCCGCCGCTCCACGTCTGGCTCCTGGAGCAGGGCGATCCGGTCCAGGGGGTCGAGGTCGGGGGCGGTGCCGGTCAGGTCGGCGACCTTGCCGGGCTCCTTGGCGCGCGCCACCGCCACCGCCAGCTCGGGCGGGACCGCAGCGCCGGCTGCCACATAGTCGGCGAACATCTGGCGTACCGAACCAGCCAGGGCATCGATCTCGGTCCCCACCGGCTCGGTGTCGGGGAGCTCCACGAACTTGGCGGTCCAGACCTCGCCGACCTCGAGCTCGATCAAGCGAACCCGGCGCAGTCCCTCGACCAGAACCTGGGCCCCGGCGGCGCCCCGCCGGAACGCACCAATCTGAGCTACGGTGGCCACCGGGTAGAGGTCGAGCAGCTGCACCTCGTCCAACTCGCTCTGACGCTGAACCGCCAGCACCACCTTGCCCTCGGCTGCCACGGCGGCCTCCAGGCTGTTCACCGAGCGATCCCGGCCGGCACCGAGGGGAGCCAGCTGGTGGGGCAGGACGACGTTGTCGCGGAGCGGTACCAGCGGCAGCGACTCGATCTCCGGGGTGCGGACTTGCCGCCGGCCGACTGCCGGGTCGCTTTCTTCGGTCTGCTCTTTATCTTCGCTCAAGGTTTCACTCCAGGGTCACGCAGGGACCGGGCACTGCCCAGCACATTCGAGTGTGCCCGTCCTCCCAGGAGGCCAAACCTGGACTCAGGCGGCCGCTTTGACCCTGGCTTCGGCCGCATGCTTGAGGGATGCCACCTCGGCCTCCACGCTGCGGGTGGCCCAGCCCTGGAGCGCCCGCTCCAGAAGTGGCGTGATCAAGGGATACCCGAAGTCGTACTCCTCCTGGTGGGTGAGCAGCACGCCCTGCTCCCGCGGCTCGAAGAGGAAGACCGCGTGGAAGTCTTTTAGGCGGCCTTGCAGCATGGTCAGCTCGACCTGGTCGTCGCCCAGCGTGTAGCGGGCCCTGATGAAGGACTTGAAGGGGCCCAGGTGGCCGTTGATCCGGGCGACCAGTTCGTTCTCGCCCCTCGACTCAACCACCATGTCCTGGACCTTGGTGTCCCCGTAGGAGTAGGCGGTGGGATCGAGCACTGCCTCGCGGACCAGCTCAATGGGAGCGTCAACTAGCACGCTGGCCCGGGCGATCATCATCTCCCCTCCTCCTCCCCCATCTGCAGGCTGACCTTGATCGCGTGGGAGTGGCCGGGGTTGGCCGCCAGCCCAAAAGCCGCCCGGTAACTGCTGATCGGAAGGCGATGAGTGCACCAATCGCTCAGTTGGTCCTGGCGCTCGGCCAAGAGCTGCAGCGCCCTATCCAGCAAGTGGGACGCACCGGCACCGGTCGCGCTGCGCCCGTAGCCGTTGCAGCCGATGATCTCCGCCTCCTTGTAGTAAGCGAGGGTGGTCTCGGTTCGGGCCGGCTTGGCCACTCCGACCACCACGATACGGCCCCTCGGAGCCAGGCACCGCAGCGCCAGCTCGGTGGTGACCCGGCTCCCGATGGAGTCCAGGACCAGCGCGGCTCCCGACCCGAGCGCCCATGGTCCACCCCGCCACGGTCGAACCAGCCGGGCGCCGGTCCGTCGGGCCACCTCGGGAATGACCGCTGAGCCCCCGGCCGCCAGCGGCTCAGCCCCGAGCGCTTTGATCAGAGCGCGCTGGTGAGGCCAGGCCGCGGTGACCCAGACCGGCAGGTCTGGCCATCGGGTCCGAGCCGCCAGGGTGAGCCCCAACCCGATGGTGCCCGCCCCCAGCACCAGGATCGGGCCAGCGGTCTCCGCTCCAGCGCGCTCCAGCGCATGGAGCCCCACCGCCAGCGGGTCGGCCAGCACGCCCAGCTGTGGACCCAGACTGTCGGGCAGGGGGTGGCACTGGCTGGGATGGGCGTGGATGACCTCGGCGAACCCCCCGGGCAGGCCTCGGATGTTACCCAGGTGCAGACCCCGGCCGGTGCCCCAAGGGCCGCCGTCCGGCTGGCAGCGGCAGTGCGGTGGGAACCCCCCAGCACAGGCTGGGCAGAGCTTCTCCAGCCCTCGCGCCACACAGCCCACCCAGGGGTCCAGGACCACCAGCTGCCCTGGTGCGAGCGAGGAGCTGGTGCCGGGGTCCTCGACCCGGGCCACCACCTCGTGGCCCGGTACGTGGGGGAACGACACCAGTCCGCTGAGCGGGTTGTCGGCCCCCGCCTGGAGCAGGACCTGCTTGACGTCGCTGCCACAGATTCCGGACCACAGCACCCGCAGCCGGACCCATTGGGCGGTGGGCGCCGGAGGTTCCGGGATGTCGCGGAGCGAGAGCGGCGAAAACGGCCCCAGGGTCCAATCGGGGCGGATCCTGGAGGCAACCCCAGCCAGCGCCAGGCGGTGGGGAGCGGGTTCGAACACCAGCGCGCGCACGGAGCTAACGTTAGCGAGGACGGCTGCGCCTGCCCAGCGGGCCGTCGTCTCCCTCGTCTCGCGCCGAACATAACAGTCGGGTAAGATTGGACACCGATCCCATAACGGGGGTTGAGATCGGCCACGAGTAGCGTCTGCGCGGAGGGATTGTTTAGGTCCGTTAACGGACCGCCGCTTGGGAGAGGGCCGAAAGTGAACACCGTACGCCCCCGGCACACCGGCTTCTGCTTCGGGGTTCGCGACGCCCTGCAGCTGACGTCCGACGCACTTCGCCCCGGGGAGCAGACGGTCGCCCTTGGTCAGGTGGTACACAACGCGAGAGCCCTCGAGGAGCTGGAGCGAAGGGGGCTCGGTCGGGCCCGCCAGCTGCCCGACTCAGGTGGGCCCCAGGTGGTGGTGACCGCCCACGGAGCAAGTCCCCAGCTCTTCGAGGAGGCCAAGCTCCGCGGCCTGACCGTGGTCGACACCACCTGCCCTCTGGTCCGGCGGGTTCAGCGCCACGCTTCCCTGCTCGCCGAATCCGGGATGCCGGTGGCGGTGGTCGGGGACCCTGCCCACGCCGAGGTCAAGGCGGTGATCGGCTGGGCGGCCGCACAGACCGGGTCAGAGGTGGTGGTGGTGGCCACTGAGGCGGAGGCGGACGAGCTGCCCTGGCGCGCCAGCCGGGGGGTGGTCTCGCAGAGCACCTTTCCCCAGCCGCGCTTCCGCCAGATCGTGGCTCGGCTGCAGCTGCGCTCAGGCGAGCTGGAGGTCCGCGACACCACCTGCCCGGTCGTCAATCAGCGCCAGCGAGAAGCGGTCACCGGACTGCTGGACCAGGCCGACGTGGTGCTGGTGGTCGGAGGCCGGGAGTCAGCCAACACCAAGGCGCTGGCTGAGACCTGCTCTGAGCGCCGGCCCACCTTCCACGTGGAGTCGGCCTCCGAGATCGAACCGAGCTGGTTCCAGCCTGGGCAGCTGGTGGGAATCACCTCCGGAACCTCCACTCCTGGCTGGGTGGTTGACGAAGTAGAGGCGGCCTGCCGTGATCTCTGATCAGGCGGAACTGGCCGCGAGCGAAAGCTCCGGCGCCCTCGCGCTCGGTGCCCAGTCCATCCTGGGCCGCTATCAGGAGCAATTCCAGGCAGGGCTTTCGCAGGTGCTGGACACCCTCCCCGAGGAGGTGCTGGAGCCGGCCCAGTACCACGCCGGGCTACTGCCGGGCGCCCGACCGGGGAAGGCGCTGCGCCCCACCCTGACCCTGCTCCTGGCAGAGGCCCTCGGCGCCAGCTCCGAAGTAGCCCTGCCGCTTTCCCTGGCAGTGCAGCTGGTGCATGACTTCTCGCTCCTCCACGACGACATCGTCGACGGAGATCGCTCCCGACGGGGCCAACCCGCCCTCTGGGTCAGGGACGGCCTGCCTACCGCGCTCAACACCGGAGACGCTCTACTGACCGCGGCCTTCTGCGTGATCTCGAACGCCGATCTGCCGTCTCGGACCGGCACCAGGAGCACCCGTTGGCTCAGCGCGGCGACCATGGAGATGGTCGGTGGCCAGCAGGCAGACATAGCCGCTACTGGGGCCCCCGCCGCCGACCTGCCCCAGTACCTGACCATGGTGGAGCGCAAGACCGGAGCCCTGATGGGAGCCGCAGCGGCCCTGGGCGGGATCGCGGCCGGGGCCCCGAGGGCCACCGTGGACGCCTGCGAGAGCTTTGGTCGCACCCTGGGGGTCGCCTTCCAGCTCCGGGACGACGTGCTGGGGGTCTTCGGCGACAGCGCCGAGACCGGCAAACCGGTCGGAAACGACCTGCTTCGAGGCAAGCAGGGTCTACCTATGGTGCTAGCGCTGACCGGCAACGGCGAGCTGGGCAAGGCCGCCCGCTCCTGGCTGGTACCGCCGGGGCTGCGGCGGCGCGATCTGCCGGCCGCGGTAGAGCTGCTCCGCGAGGGCGGGGTGGCGGAGCGCTGCCAGGGACTCACCACCACCTGGACCGAGCGGGCTCTGGTGGCTGCCGCCAAGCTGCCACTCTCCGAGGAAGGGGCGATGGAGCTGGAGATCCTGGGACGTTGGCTGGGGGAGCGCTGGAATTGACCCTGGAGTTGGAGCCGGAACGAGCTCAGGGAATCGCCTCCGGGGCAGCTTCGCAGGCTGAAGCGGAGCGGGCGCTGGAGCGGGCGGTCGGCCAGCTGCTGCGACGCCAGAACGGGGACGGTTCGTGGTCCGGCGAACTAGAAAGCAACGCCTCCATCACCGCCGAGTACCTCCTGCTCCAGCGCTACCTGGAACGCGCCAACCCGGTCCGCGAGGCCGCTGCGGTTAAGTACCTGCGAGGCCAGCAGCGTGATGACGGAAGCTACGGCATCGCCCCCGACGTCGAGGGCGACATCAGCATCACCGCCGAGGTGCTAGTGGCACTGCGAGCGGTCGGGGTCGCCGCCAGCGACCCCCAGGTGCAGCAGGCCTGGAGGTTCGTCGAGGCCAACGGGGGACTTCGGGCCACCCGCCTCTTCACCCGGATGTGGCTGGCCCTGGGCGGGCTCTGGCCGTGGCATGAGATCCCGGCGATCCCACCCGAGTGGATGCTGGTGCCGGCGCAGCAGATGGGGAGCATCTACGATCTCGCCTCCTGGGCCCGGGCCACCACCGTGCCCCTGACCATCCTGCGCAGCCTGCGCACGGTCTTCCCCTTGGACTCCCCGAGTCGGGATGAGCTGCCGCTGGGCCCCCACCGGCACGGGGTGGGCGCCCCGACCTGGAAGGTGGTCGATCGGGCCCTCCGCACCTACGGGCGGCTGCCCCAGGTGGGGGTGCGACAGCGAGCTCTGGCCCGGGCCGAGCACTGGATCGTGGAGCACCAGGAAGCGGATGGCTCCTGGGCCGGAATTCAGCCGCCCTGGGTGTACGGTCTGATGGCGCTCCGGGCCCGCGGTTACGACCTGGAGCACCCGGTGATGAAGCAGGGGCTGGGGGCTTTGGAGACCTTCGGCATCGAGGACGAGCAGGGCTTCCGGCTGCAGGCCTGCGTCTCCCCCGTCTGGGACACGGCCCTGGCGCTCTGGGCACTCTTGGACGCCGGGGTCCCCGCCGACCACCCGGCACTGCTCAAGGCGGTCAACTGGCTGGTCGACCGCGAGGTGACCAAGGTTGGTGACTGGGCCGTCCGCCGCCCTGGGGCGCCGCCGGGAGGCTGGCCCTTCGAGTTCTACAACGACCAGTACCCGGACACCGACGACACCGCGGTCGTGCTCTCGGCGCTCACCGTCGCCGGCCACGACCGCCACGAGCAATCAGCAGTCGGCGAGGTCATGAGACGGGCCCTGGCCTGGCTCCTGGTGATGCAGGGTTCCGACGGCGGCTACGCGGCATTTGACGCCGACAACGACCGAAGCTGGGTGGAGCACCTCCCGATTGCCGATTTTGGGGAGATGCTGGACCGGCCCAGCCCGGACGTCACCGCCCACGTGGTGGAAGCCTTCGCCCGTCTCGGCGGGGCTGACCTGGAGCCGGCCCGGGAGCGCGCCCTGGTCTGGCTGCGCGGCTCCGAGGAAGGCGCCGGGGCCTACTACGGGCGCTGGGGGGTCAACTACGTGTACGGGGACGCCGCCGCCGCCACCGCCTTCGCCACCGCAGCCGCTCCCCAGGACCGGGAGCGGCTGCTCCGGATCGGCGAGTGGGTCCGGCTCAACCAGCACGCCTCGGGCGGATTCGGGGAATCGGTCCTCTCCTACCACGATCGCGCCCACATCGGCCGGGGCGAGCCCACTCCGTCCCAAACCGCCTGGGCCCTGATGTCACTCCTGGCAGCCAGTGATACAGCGTTCGACCTAGACCAGGAGGTTAACCTCTCCACCGCGGCGGAGTCGGCGGTCAATTGGCTGCTGCAACATCAAGAGGAAGGTGGCGGCTGGACCGACCAGCAGTTCACCGGCACCGGTTTCCCTCGGGCCTTCTACCTCCGGTACCACCTTTACGCCACCATCTTTCCGGTGATGGCGCTGGGCCGGGCGCTCCGGCCCCCGCCAACCCCGGTGGCCGGAGATCGGTGATGGCTCCCTTGGCGGGCGTCACCGCGGACGGTGACGCCGGTCCCTCCAGGGTGCTTCCGGACTACTCGCGACAGCGACAGCAGCAGGCGCGCCAGGTAGAGAACTTCCCGATCGCCGCCTGGCTGCTACGACCCGGTCGCAGGGAGGCCAGGTCGGCCATCTACGGCTTCTGCCGGCTGGTCGACGACCTCGGCGACGAGGACCTGGGCGACCCCCGGACGCTTCTGGATCTGGCCCGAGAGGAGTTGGACACCTGCTATTCAGGGCAGCCCCACCACCCGATCTTCCAGCGTCTGCAGCCGGTGATTCAGCGGTACCAACTGGAACCCCAGCCATTTCAACGGCTGATCCAGGCCAACCTGCAGGACCAGGAGGTCACCCGCTACCAGAGCTGGGGGGAGCTGGACCGGTACTGCACCCTCTCGGCGACCCCGGTTGGCGAGCTGGTCCTGGCCCTGGAGGGAATCCGAGACCCAGAGAGAGTCGGCTACTCAGACTCGATCTGCACCGGTCTTCAGCTGGCCAACATGTGGCAGGACGTCGCCGCCGACCGGGACCGGGGGCGCCGCTACCTGCCGCTGGAGGTGCTCTCCGAGCACGGGGCGACCGAGGAGGAGTGGTGGAGCGGAACGATCAGCCCGGGCATGCTGGCTGCTGAGTTCCATGCGGTGGCCCGCGCCCGGCGGCTGCTGGTGGACGGCTGGCCCCTGGTCGGACAGGTGCCCAGCTTGATGAGGATGGAGATGGCCACCTTCATCCTCTGCGGCCTGGCCGCCACGGCCGCGGTGCTGGAGGCCGGGGCCGGGGTGTTCACGGAGAAGGCCGCTCTCAGCCCGGCCCGGCGTCGGCGTGCCGTCTGGCAGGCCTCCTGGGCCTGGCGGCAGGCAGCGCCTCCCCGGTCCAATTGAGCGCCTCAGCGCCCGCCGAGACCATCCCCTTTTCAGCGACTGCCGCAGAGCTCCGGAGAGCCCATCGGGCCTGCGCCCTGGAGGTCCGGGCGGCGGCCGCCAATTTCTACTACGCCTTCCGACTGCTCCCCTTGCGAAAGCGGGAAGCACTGCACGCGGTCTATCGCTTCTGCCGGGCGGCCGACGACATTGCCGATGGGGAGGGCAGCGCCGCCGAGCGCCGCCAGCGGCTCGAGCAATTTCGCTCGACGCTCGACTCCACCTTGGCGGGAGCGCCCCCCGACCCCAGCTGGCTGGTGCTCTGGGATGCCGCCCGAAGCTTCCACCTGGACCCCAAGAACCTCAACGAGGTGATCGACGGCTGCGCCGCCGACTGCGCCCCGCTCACCATCGTCTCCGAGGCTGACCTGGAGCGCTACTGCTATGGAGTGGCTGGCGCGGTGGGGCTGCTGAGCGCCCAGGTCTTCGGCTACCAGGATCCCCGGGTTCCCCAGCTGGCCGTGCGACTGGGACAGGCCATGCAGCTGACCAACATCCTCCGCGACCTGAAGGAGGACGATGAGCGCGGCCGGTGCTACCTGCCGAAGGAGGATCTGGAGCGCTTCGGATGCGAGCCCGGCGACCTCCTGGCCGGAATCCGCGGACCTCGTGCGGACGACTACCGCCGCCTGATGGCCTATCAGATCGACCGGGCCCGAGACCACTTCGCTGAGGGCACCCGGCTGGTCCCACTGGTGGACCGCGATGCCCGGGGCTGTCCTGCGGCGCTGGCCTCCCTCTATCGGGCGTTGCTGACGGAGATTGGGGCCCGGGACTTTGACGTTCAAAGTCAGAGGATCTCCCTGGGACGCGGACGCAAGCTGCGGCTGGCGCTGGGGGCCTGGGCCGGGGCCACCATCCGCCGCTGAAGCCTAGGAGGGCATTCGCGGTGGAGGCGTTAGTGGTGGGCGGCGGACTGGCCGGAATCAGCGCCGCCCTGGAGCTCGTCGACCAGGGGGCTCAGGTGACCCTGGTGGAGCGAGCCCCGGTGCTGGGGGGGCTCTGCCGTTCGGTTCCTGACCCGGTGGCTGGCCGGGTCGACACCGGGCAGCACGTCTATTTGGGCTGCTGCTTTGAATTGGAGCGGTTCCTGGGCCGGATAGGCGTCGAGCCGGCCTGGCGGCAGCAGCGCCTTGAGCTAGTGGTAGCCAATTCCCGGACGGGGGTCACCCGGCGGTTGCAGGCGGCGCCCCTGCCCGCGCCCGCCCATCTTCTCCCGGTGCTGCTGCGCTGGCCGGGACTGCCGACCAGGCAGCTGGTTAGGACCGCTGCCGTGGCCTCTGCCCTCAGATCACTAACTGCCCTAGACCAAGGCCTGCTGGACACGGTGCCGGCCCGATCCTGGCTCCACAGCCTGGGCCAGGACAACCTCGCCATCCGCCAGCTCTGGGACCCCTTTCTGATCTCGGCCTGCAACGTCTCCCTGGATCGCTGCAGTGCCAGCCTGGCCGCCTACGTGATTCGTGAGGGACTGCTCGGCAGCGGGGACGCTGGAGCGCTGCGGATCCCCTCCACCGACCTGACGGCCTGGCTGGACCACCCCTGTCAGCTTCGGCTGGCGGCGGCGGGGGCGGAGGTCAAGCTGCGCTGGCGGGTCGCCGAGCTGCTTCCCGGAAGAGTTAGGCGACACCTGCTGCGGAACGCCGAGGGCGAGGAGCTGGAGGCCGATGTGGTGGTGTTGGCAGGCCCCGCCCAGGCGGCGAAACGGCTGCTCGCCGGTCGGGGGGTGTCCGATCCCACCGTGGACGCGGCGGCCGCACTGCCGACTTCGCCCATCGTCAATCTCCATCTCTTCACCGATCGTCCATTCCTTCCCGGACCAGTGGTGACGGCTCCCGGATCACCTCTCCAGTGGCTCTTCGACCGCTCTCGACTAGGCGAGGCGGAGATCTCGATCGACGGATCGCCCGTCTTTCACTCGGCGATCTCCCTTTCCTCAGCCGACCAGATGATCGGCGTCGCGGAATCCGCTGTCACCGAGAACCTTTGGCCGCTCTGCCAGGATCTCTTCCCGGCCGCGCGGCGCGCTCGACTCCGTCACAGCCGGGTCACCCGGGAAGCGGCCGCCACCTTCGCCGCCCTGCCTGGGTCGGCATCGGCCCGGCCCGGCCCGGCCACCCCTCTGGAGGGGGTCTGGCTGGCAGGCAACTGGACCGACACCGGTTGGCCAGCCACCATGGAGGGCGCAGTGAGAAGCGGTCGGACTGCCGCGCTCGCCGCCGCCGGCAAAGCATCTACACCGATCGCTGATAGGCCCTGAAGGCTCTGGTGGAGAGCCAGGCGCAGAGAACTGCCAGGACAGCTAGCAGCCCGAGATGAAGCTCCACGTAGGCCCAGTTGGGATGTTGGCCGAGCGCTTGCCGGGATGTCAAGACGGCCCAGTTGACAGGGTTGTAGGTGGCCACCGTCCGGAGCCAGCCTGGGAGTAACTGCAGCGGCATGAACGTTGCCGAAAGGAAGGCCAGGGGTAGCACCAGAAAGCTGCTGGCGATCACCGATTGCTGGGTCCGCAGCACCAGCGCCAGGGCGTTGGATAGTGAAGCGAAGGCGGTGCCCAGCAGCAGCGCGGCAACCATACAAAGCACCACCCCGAGGAAACTCGCAAACATCGCTCCCGACAACCAACCCAAGCCCAGGATAATCAAGGATTGGAGAGCGGTGAGCCAGGCCGAATAGACCAGCTCCCCACTGATCAGCGCGCCCCGGGAAACCGGCGTCACCAGGAAGCGATTCAAGACCCCGCGTTCCATGTCGATGACGTATCCCATACCACTCCAGCCGTTAGAGAAGAGAGCCGTCATCATGACTACCCCAGGAGTCAGAAATCCGATGTAGTTGGTTGAAGAAAACCCTGGAATTTGTACGATACGCTCGAACATGTGGCCGAAGAGCAAGAGCCAAATCACCGGCTGGACCAGCGTGCTCGCGATGTAGTACGGCTGGCGGGCAAAGGCGCGGAGATAGCGGCCGGTTACGTGGCTGGAGGCGGCAACGGCTGTACTCATCGGGAACTCTCCTCGCTGGCGGTGAAGGCGTGGCCGGTGTAGCGCAGATATACGTCGTCAAGCGAAGGGTGGACCACACTCGCTGTGGCCACGCGGAGTTGGGCTGCGTCCAGGGCCGCCAGGATTACCGGCAGGGCACGGGCACCGGCGTCCACTCGAGCCCGTAGGACTCCATGCTCGAAGGACGTTTCCTGCAACGGTTCGCTGAGCCGGGTGACAGCGTCGAGCACCTGCACGGCGGTGACATCGTCGGCCAGTTGAACCACCACCGCGTCGCCGTGAAGCTCGGACTTGAGCTGTTCCGCGGTGCCCTGGGCCACGATCGTGCCCTGGTCCATGATCGCCACCTGGTCAGCTAGCCGATCTGCCTCTTCCAGATAGTGGGTGGTGAGCAGGACGGTAAGTCCCTCATCCCTCGCTAGGTGCGAGATCTCCCGCCACATCTCCGCGCGCGTCTCCGGGTCGAGCCCGGTGGTGGGTTCGTCCAGGAACAGAACCTCCGGACGATGCACCAGTCCCATGGCCACGTCGAGCTTTCGTTGGGTGCCGCCGGAGTAGGTCTTGGAGATTCTGTCGGCAACGGGATCCAAACTAAATCGGTCGAGCAGCGATTGCACGCTGTGCTGCAATGCCGGGCCGGACATTTGATATAGATGAGCCTGCAGGCGCAGGTTTTCGCGCCCGGTGGCCTCAATGTCCACAGCGGATTTCTGCGCCACCACCCCAATAGCTCGCCGCACCCGGTCGGGCCGACGAAGCACATCGATGCCGGCCACCTCCGCCCGACCCGCGTCGGGTAGGGAGAGCGTGGTTAACACCTTCACGGCGGTGGATTTGCCAGCGCCATTGGGCCCTAGGAGCGCAAAGACGGTTCCGGCCGGCACCTTAAAGCTCAAGCCGTTGAGCGCCTTGGTTCCGCCGCGGTACGTCTTGCTCAATCCCTGAGCATCAATCGCCGGGTCGTGGGAATGGAGCGCGGCCCGCGACGGCACGCCGAGTGTCGAAATAGCCAAGACCTTTCGCCTCCATTGAGATCCGCTGATGGATGGAGGAGTCGACCCGGGTCAGATCTGGCTACCATTGAGTTGCGCCTTGGGTTCCAGGTCCTCCGGGACCGACTCGAGGGTCGAAGCCCTGGGCCGGGTGTGTCTGCACCCGGCTCGGGGTGTTTTGTTGGTCGGTTAGGTCGGTAGGCGGTCCTCCTGCTCGACGATGAATTGACGCCACCCTTCGATGCCGCCCAGCTCGCCTGCCGCGATCCGGCTACTCAGCCGTCGAACCCACTCCAGTTCCGCCTGAATCAGCGCGGCGGAGAAATCCGACTCCAAACCGAATAACTCGGGCATTTCGTGCTTTTCCAGCATCTGTCGCATCGACTGGTGCTGGAGCAGCCTTAGCTCCAGGAGAGTGCAGCGCTCGTCGAGCAGTTCCTGGGCATCCTCAGGCGGCAGGGCCGGCAGCATCGAGAGCGCGGCTTCAAAGCGGGGGTACTCCTTGGTCGGGGTGCTGACCATCTCACTGAGCCAGTCGATGAGTTCGGCGTGGCCGGCCTTCAGCAGGTGATAGATCGTCCGTTCCGGGCGCCGACCCTCGCGTTCAGTCTCCTGGGCCTCGATCAATCCGGCCTTGGTCAGCGCCTTCACCACGGTGTAGAGCGAACCGTAGTTGAGCTTGATGCTCTCCTCCTTGCCCCGCTGGCGCATCACAGACGCCATCTGGTAGGGGTGCATCGGGCGCTCCAGGAGACAGACCATCACGGCCAAGGCCAGCAGGTTGGATCGCGAGTATCTAGCCATCTAATCTTTCACCAGGATATCCCACTGCGAGTATACGGCACGTGAATAATTCCGTGTCAATCCCGTGAACAGTGACTCCGACGAGTTCGAATGCCGTAGCCTGCCGGCGATGGAGGCTCAGCCAGGCGGTTTTCGCCCGCAGCCGATGGGTGTCGGTGCGCTCTTGGACTCGGTCTTCTCTCTATATCGTCGCAACTTCTGGCTCTTCGTGGCGGTGGCGGCAGTGGTCCAGGTGCCCTACCAGACCCTGACCACGCTCCTGAGCAGCGGGACGGGCGCCTCGCCCGAACAGCTCTCCGTATTCAGGGGCGGGAGGTTCGGGTCAGTCCACATCCTGACCTTCGCCCACTGGGCGTTCCCGGCCGCCGGGCTGGGGCTGCTCGGCCTCTTCCTGTTCGCCCTGGTCGCCCTGCCTCTCGAGCTGGCGGCCTCCACCAAAGTGGTCGCCGATCGGTATCACGACCGCCCCAGCTCGACTCAGCTTGGGTTCCGGACGGCGCTTGGCCGCTGGCTGCCGCTATTGGGGGTGGGCCTGCTGCTGGTGATGATCGGAATTGGGGCGGTGGTGCTCCTGGGGTTGGTGAACGCCGTGCTGGTCCTGGCCCTGCGAGGGGTGGGCGTGCTGCTGGCCGTGCTCCTGTGGCTGGTCGCGATCGTGGTCGGCGTGATGGCCTACCTGCGGGTGGCGGTGGCGAGTTCGGTCGTCGTTCTGGAGCCAACTGGTCCCTGGCTGGCCATCCGTCGGTCGTGGGAGCTCGCTCGAGGCAGCTCATGGCGGATCTTCGGGATTCTTCTGGTTCTCAGCATCGTGACCCTGATTCTGGCCGCGATCGGGGGTACTGCCGCCGCCATCATTAGCCTGCCGGGAGGGGGGTCCGGCCAGCCTCTAGGAGAGACGATTCTGCTGATGGGGCGGATCGTGATTACGGTCCTCATCTCCCCCATCGTCTCGGTCGGACTGGTGCTTCTCTACTTCGATCTCCGCGCTCGAGGGGAGAGCCCAGGACCGATCCCGGTCCAGGCACAGCCCGCCTTCCAGCCCTGAGCCCCGCTGATCGAGCTGGAGATCAGCGGCGAAGCAGGTGCCGGACGATGAGGACGCTCAGCTCGTAAAGCCCGATCAGGGCCACTGAGAGAAAGGTGGGGGTGAAGGGGTCAGCCCCGGGCGTGATCACCAGGGATACTCCGACGACCACGAAGTAGGCCTTGAGCCGCCAGCTGCGCAGCTGCCGACTGCTGACGATCCCGAAGGCCCCCAGCAGACAGAGGACCACCGGCATCTCGAAGGTGATCCCGAAGATCACGATGATCAGCCCGAAGAAGGTCAGGTAGGAACTGAGATCGGGGAGGTAGACGGCATTGCTGCCCAGGAAGGTGCTGAGGAAGGCCAGCCCCACCGGCATGATCAGGTAGGCAAACCCGGCCCCCAGGGCGAAGCAGAACAGGCTGCCGAAGATGAAGGGCCCGATCAGGTGGCGCTCGCGCCGCCGGAGCCCAGGGGAGACAAAGCCCCAGGCCTGCCAGGCGACGACCGGGAAGGAGATCACCACCCCGGCTGCCGCGGCGACCTTGAACGGAATGGTCAGCCCCTCGATCGGACTGGTCACGATCAGGTGGTCGCCGAAAGGCGAATAGCCGCGATGAGAGAGCGCCAGCTGGAGCGGTCGCTCGAGCAGGTGAATCAGCTCGTGGTTGAAGGCGAAGGCCAAAGCGGTCGCCCCCACCCAGGCGATCAGGCAGATCAGGACGGCCCGGCGAAGATCCTCCAGATGCTCGACCAGGGTCAGCGCCGGGCCCTCGTCCTCCGGCTCCGGAGCCCCCCGGTGGGGGGCCCGGGCCAGAGGTCCGGTCAGCTGCTGGGTGGCCATCGGAGTTGCCGGCCCCGTCTAGACCCTGGTCTCAACGCCGATATCGCGTGCTGCGACGCCATTGCCGGGAGCTGGCACGGCGATCCCGGGCTCCTCAGCCTTGATCGGGTTTACGGTGTTCCTGAACTCGGCACCTGCAGAGCTGAATTCGTCGCGGGCACTGGTGCTGGCGTGCTTGAACTCCTGGATGGCACGGCCGACGCTGTGGCCCAGCTCCGGCAGACGCTTGGGTCCGAAGACGACCAGGGCCAGCAGCAGGACGATCCCCAAAAGCACGATGTGGGTTGGTGAAAGCATGTCAATCTCCCTAATTTGAGGTGGAGGTGGTTGGCGGCAGGGCCGCCGTGGCGGCGTCCGCGCCGCTCCGGGGCCAGCTGACCTGTGCAACGGTGCCCTCGCTGATGGCCACGGTCAGGACCGGGGCACCCTGGGGGCTCCAGAGGAGGTGGTCGCCCCCGCGCAGTCTCGGGAACACGGCCGCGAAGACCGTGTCCCGAGGGAGGGCGCGCGAGAGGACGCACACGTGCTGTCGAAGCTCGGGAGCCTCGACCGGGCTGATCTCGATCTCCTCACCGTGGAGCTCCGCCGGGGCCATGACCACCAGGGCTCCGTAGCCCGGGCCGACATCGACCATGACGGCACGACTGGGATCAGCGGTAGCAGGTGCTTCAGGCATCTCAGTCAATCCCGACTCAGGTTCCCGACGAGGTGGGAGTTGTGGATGGAGTGTCGAAGCCGTCATTGGGGGTGCCCAGATAGGGGAACGAGCTGAGGTAGTTCATCCCGATGCTGGAAAGTGACGCCGGGGTGCCCGCGGCAGGATCCGTGACGTCGTAGATGAGCGACGCCGCCCCGTCCGGCTGGTAGCTCTTGTCGATCAGCGCGTAGGTCGCCCCGGCCACCGCCCGCAGCTCGATCGACGTCACGTCGTCGAACACCCGGCGGCCGTTGGGGAATCCAGCTGCGTCAGCGCCCAGCAGGCCGAGCAAGCTCGGACTGGAGGAGGGCGGAACCGCCAGGTTCAGCCGCAGCATGTCGGCGTGGGTCTTGCCGGTGTAGTTCTGGAATCCGGTGATCACCCCCGAAGGAATCCCGGTGAGCAGGATCGCCACCAAGTCGGCTCGGGCGGTGCCTTGCTTGTTGAGGGCTGCCAGGTTGGGGAAGGCGGCGGGGTAGAGGACCGGCAGCAGGCCCGCCAACTCCGGATGCTCGTAGCTGGCCAGGAACTTGTTCTCACTGCTGGGCTCGAGCGCGTTCCACCCGTCCTTCTCCCCCATTGGGATGATGACCTCGTTGATCAGCGGGTTGCCGAGGCGGGAGACCTGGATCCACGGTCCCACCGAGGTGCTGGTACCGTCGCCGTGCAGGTTGACCTTCTGGCGCTTCGCGGAGGCCCAGACACCGATCACCGACCGGGGGTCGGTGGTGCTGCTGCCGGCGTACCCGCCTTTGGTCAGGTCGGTCTTGGGGACCTGGACGGCGATCGAGTGGACGTTGACTCCGGCGGTGGAGTTGACTCCCGAGGCAGAGGGGCGCGGCCCGATGTGCAGAGTTTGGAACGGTCGGAGGTCGCCCAGGTCGAAGATGGCCCCCAGGTCGACGTAGAACCCCTCAGCCCGCTGGCCGGCGAAGACCTTCTGCCCACCCGAGAGGGCATGCACCGCAGCGCTGGCCAGGGTGGCGTAGTTGGGGGTGGAGAGCGGTCCCACGTTGCATGGCGGGCAGGCCAGATTACTGGCCAATATCTTGCTCCCCGAGGAGTCAATCCTGGTGAGTTCGTAGGACTGGCGCCGATTCCAGGTGGAATCGGTCAGTGAGGTGATGGCGCCGGTGTTGTAGAGGAAGGTCTTGCCGTCTTCCACCGTGGTGGTGAAGCGGAACAGATAGGTTACGTCGGCATTGCCGTCGCCGTCGTTGTCGACGTTGATCTCGTACTGGACGTCGTCGCCAAACTCGTAAAAGTTAGGGCCTCCGGCGGGGTCCTGGAGGGGAATGAAATTGGCGATCAACGTCACCGTGTCGGGACTGTCCGGACTTACGAAGGCGTAGAGGTCGGTGTTGTCAGCGACCGGATCCTTGGAGATCTCGGGCGCTTCACGATGCGATGACATTGGTTACCTGGTGGGTTCAAGGGGTCACTGCAAGAGGATCGGTGAGTCGATGACCATCCATCAGCTCATCGGAGGAATGACCGATGCCCGCACACCTGACCGTCGATCAGAAACGGATGGCGTTCCGTCTCCAAGCCCGTGGACTGTCCCTACGCCAGATTGGACGGGAGGTTGGGTGCACCGGGATGGGAGTGTCGGTGGTGCTCCGGGATCGCCAGAAGGTGCCGGCTCGTCCGGATAGATGGACCCCGTCGACCTGGAGGTTGCAGCTGGCCGAGCGGGAGGAGATCAGCCTGGGCTTGCTGGCCGGAGAGTCCTGCAGCGCCATTGGCCGGCGAATCGGCCGATCGACCTCGACAGTCTGCCGCGAGGTGAGGTCCAATGGCGATCGGTGCCAGTACCGGGCTTGGCGCGCCCATCAGCGGGCCTTCGCAGCGGCGCGGCGTCCGAAGCCGCACAAGCTCCGCCGGAGCCGCCTCTGCACCCGAGTGAATCGCTGGCTGGGAAAATTCTGGTCGCCGGAGCAAGTCGCCAAGCGTCTGCGACTGGAGTTTCCGGACGATCGGAGCATGTGGGTGAGCCACGAGACGATCTACCAATCTCTGTTCGTGCAAGGAAGGGGCGAGCTACGTCGCGAATTGGTCCGGGCGCTGCGCTCAGGCCAGGTCCGTCGCCGTCCCCAGGGTCGCCTCCGACCGAGTGGTCAACTCCCCGACATCGTGACCATCTCAGAGCGTCCGGCCGAGGTCGCCGACCGAGCGGTGCCCGGCCACTGGGAGGGTGATCTGATCTGCGGGTCCCACAACCGCTCCGCGGTCGGCACCCTGGTCGAGCGCTCCACTCGCTACGTCATGCTGCTCCACCTTCCCAACGGGCATGAGGCCATCCAGGTCGAACGGGCCATGAAGGAGGCCATCGGCACCATGCCAGCCGAGTTGTTCAAGACCCTCACCTGGGACCGCGGAAAGGAGATGGCCCGCCACAAGGAGATCAAGGTCGCCACTGGCGT
>JBARIA010000067.1:0-64912 GCA_049799515.1 Candidatus Dormiibacterota bacterium
CCCACCGCTGCCACTACTTCCGCCACCACCTCCCGACGACGACGGCGGCGGCGGGGAGTAACCGACCTGAGCGAACTCCTGGGTGAACATGTAGACATCTGTCCACGGGCCACCGCCGCTGTCCGGATAGTTCCAGGAGTCGGGGGTGTACCACGACCCGACCCCCAACTCGTTGTAGGCGCCCAGGATGTTCTCCCGGTGGGGACTCGAGCCCATGAACTGGGCGTTGGCGTCAGCTGCCGGGTCGCACCCGCAATCACTGTTCCAGGCGATGTTCTCGCCCGCTGCAGTGAAGCGGATCCCATCCGCAGTCATGGTCGGCCAGACGTACTGACCATTCAGCTGAACATGGGAAAAGTAGTCATTAGTGATCATGTCGTCCGACCGGGAAACTGCGATGGAATCAAGGGTGCCGTTCTCGGCCAAGGCCGCCAGTCCATTGCTGGTCCGGTCATTGTTGGTAAGGCCGATCAGCTCACCGTTGTACCCGGTCCCGCTGCCCGGGGTCTGGGCGAGCGCCGGCGCGGCCAACAGCCCAGTCATTGCCACGCCGAGGCTCAACCCGAGCGCAACACCTCCCAACCCCTTGGCCAGGCGGCGAACCGTGACCCCTCGTCGGCGGATCTCAGCCAAGACGCCTCTGCAGTGGCCCCGGGGGTGGAGTCGGCAGCTTGATCGCGGCCACCTGATCGGTACGCCGATCCGGGAATAGTCTGGAGATCTCCGGGGGCACGGCAAGCCCCATGTCGAAGAGGCGGTCGAGGATCTGCGGCCTGACCCCGGAGAGCTCGAAGGTGTTCTTCAGGTTGCCTTGCTGGTCCATGCCCTCGGCTCTCATGACAAAGATGTCCTGCATCGTGATGGTGTCGCCTTCCATGCCGACCACCTCGCTGATCGCGGTGATTCGGCGGCTGCCGTCACGGAGGCGGTTGAGCTGCACGATGATGTCGATGGCGCTGGCGACCTGCTGTCGGATTGCCTTGGTCGGCAACTCGACCCCACCCATCAGCACCTGGGTCTCCAAGCGGGAGAGGCTGTCACGGGGGGTATTGGCGTGGACTGTGGTCATGGACCCATCGTGGCCAGTGTTCATGGCCTGAAGCATGTCCAGGGCCTCACCGCCTCGGACCTCACCTACGATGATCCGGTCCGGGCGCATCCGGAGGGCATTGATAACCAGGTCACGGATGTTGATCCGGCCCTCGCCCCTAACGTCCGGGGGACGCGACTCCAGCCGACAGACGTGCTCCTGGTGCATCTGCAACTCAGCAGCGTCCTCGATGGTGACGATCCGCTCATCGGGAGGGATGAACCCTGAACAGATGTTGAGCAGGGTGGTCTTACCGGCGCCGGTCCCTCCCGAGATGAGGATGTTCGCCCGAGCCAGCACGCAGGCCTGCATGAAGGAGGCTCCCGCCTCGTCGATAGTGCCGAAGTGGATCAGGTCGGTGATCCGCAGGCGCTCCTTGGCGAACTTACGAATGGTCAGGATGGGACCGTCGATGGCCACCGGAGGCACCACCGCGTTCACTCGGGAGCCGTCCAGAAGACGGGCGTCGCAGAGTGGCTGGCGCACGTCGACCCGGCGACCCACGGCGGCGACGATCAGGTCGATCACCTTGAGCAGATGTTCGTTGTCGCGGAAGCGCACATCCGTGAGCACGATCTTGCCCTGGGCCTCCACGTAGACCATGTCCGGTCCCACCACCATGATCTCCGTGAGACTGTCGTCTTCCACCAAAACCCGCAGCGGACCAAGGGCCTGGAGGTAGCCCTCCATGCCTTGCAGCCTCTCTTCTTCAGTAAGGACCGGACTCATTGACTACTCCCTGACACTGGAACTGAACACCGGCGACCCGGCGGCTGCCATCTCCGGGGCAAACTCTGCCGAAGTCTGGGGCTCTGCCCCTATCTTGAGTTGATCGCCATCGCTGATCCCGTGCCGGCTCAGCGTGCCCGGGGACAACTCCAGCGCGCTGTGGGCGTGCCGAACCGGCAGCAGCTTGACCCGCCATTCCCGCATCTCCGGCACACAGCGGACCACTCGCAACTTCCGATCGAGGTAGACGATGTCCAGGGGGGTCCGCATGAAGAACATGTGAACACTGTTGCACGGCACCAACCACAGTCCCTCGTCGGGGTCGAGCTTGCTGCGCCCCATCAATCCCATCAGCCGAGACCCGAAGCTCCTCGCAACGGTGACGTCGCCGGCGACAACGGATCCGTCCGCGGTTCTGACCACGACCGACCGAGAATGCCGCCGGTCGGGATTAGTGCTGCTCATTGGGTCACGGTCCGACAGCTGGGAAAAACAGGTGGATGGCAGGCGGACCAAGCAAGATGATGAACAGCACCGGGAAGATGCAGCCGACCATCGGAAACAGCATCTTGAGACTGGCCTGCTGGGCCTTTGCCTCCGCCTTCTGGCGGCGGCGACGGCGCATCTCGTCCGACTGGATGCGCAGGACCCGGGCAATACCTACCCCCAGCTGATCAGATTGCACCAGGGCCTGAATGAATGAGGCGAGCTCCTGCACCCCGGCGCGTTTGCCCAGGTCTTCGAGCGCCTCGTGGCGGGGCCGCCCCAACCGGATCTCGTTGAGCACGAAGGCGAACTCGCGGGAGAGAGCATTGTCGAACTTCTCGATGACCCGGGCCAGAGCCGCGTCAAATGCCAGACCAGCCTCGACACTGATGCAGAGTAGGTCGAGGGCGTTCGGCAGGGCCAGGGTAATCTCCTTCTGCCGGGCACTGACGATCCGCTTGAGCTGGTACTGCGGTCCGATGTACCCCAGGACGGCGCCGAAGATGAGTCCCAGGAACCAGGGCAGGTTGAGCAGGAGGGCCAGGCCGATTCCGACCACTCCGATCACCACCGCCAGAACTATCTGAGCGGCCACGAAGCTGCCGGCGTTCATCCCCATGGGCCGGCCGGCCAGGTCGATCAGAGCCTGGAGTTTCTGGGCTCGGTCCTTCGGCTGCAGAGAGGTGACCCGGCGCCCAATGCGGTCGAAGAACGGTCGCAGGAAACGCTCGCTGAAAGGCAGGCTCATCTCGATCTCGTCGAGAGTCCGCGGTGCGGTCGGCTCGTCGTACACGGCTAGGCGAGCGTCGAGCAGGTTCACCTGTGGTTGGCGCTTGATCAGACCCGCAAAGATGGTGAAGACAGCGGCGGCAGCGATGATGCCGACGATCAGCGCTTCATAGGACATCGATCAGACCTCGATGTTGGCGATGCGTTGCATTATGTAGAAGGCGAACGAGATCGATATCACGCAGCCGATCAGAATGTACGGTCCCGGCCCCGCGAAGGAGAGCAGCGGTGAGATGTAGGTGGGGTTGATCGCCTCCAGGATCAGCGCCAACCCGATCGGAAGTCCGGTGATGATGAAACTGGAGGCCCGTGCCTGCGCGGTTAGCGTCTTGATCTCGCCCTTGATCCGGATGCGCTCGCGGATAGTGAAGGCGATGTTGTCGAAGATCTCGGCCAGGTTGCCGCCCACCACCCGCTGAATCTGGACGGCGGTCACCACCAGATCCAGGTCGTCGGATCGGATCCGGTTGACCATGTGGGAGAGCGCCGCATCAGTGGTCACTCCCAGCTGCACCTCGCGGGTGGCCCGGGCAAACTCCTCGGCGGTCGGAGGAGGCGCTGAGCGCGCGATGCTCGCCATCGCCTGGGGAAAGCTGTAACCGGCCTTGAGCGCGTTGCTCAGCAGGATCAGGGTATCTCCGAGTTGGCCGTTGAACCGAGAGAGACGCCGACTGGTACGCACGCGCAGCACGATCGGAGGGATGAAGATACCGACCACCGCCAGGATGGCCGCGAAGATCAGGCTCCGGTAGAGGGCCAGGCCAATCAGGGCCAGCACCACCACCACGCCCAGCCGAATCAGGTACCACTCCGCCGGTCGGAGCTTGACATCCGCCCTCGCCAACGACTCCGCGACCTGCGCTGACCGTGGCCGCTGGGCGACTCCCGCAGCCTGACTTCCACCCTCCACCTGCCGGCGCAGGCGTGCGAGCAGGCGCTGGGCCCGGTCCCGCAGGCCGCCGCCGGAGTCTCCGAATTCGTCGTCACTCGGCACCGAGACCGCCATGCCTGCCCCGGCCTCGGCGAACCGGCGCACCCGCTCGTCCAGCTCGCCTCCCTTGTCTCGCGAACGCCAGGTGGCGAGCAGGTAGGCAATCGCTCCGCCCAAGGCCACGGCACCGACCCCGTCCAGGACCAGCACTAGAACATTCATGCGGCGGTCTCTCCTGCTGGTGCTTTGATCTTATGAGGAGGCGCAAATATCGACTCATCCACTCCCTCGCCGGCGGCGACCAGGTCCTCGAGGCGCTTGGGAACCTGCACGGCTTCGAATTGACCAATCACCATGCCTTGGTCGTCGACGCCCTTCTGTCGGTACTGGAAGATGTCCGCCAGTTCGACCCGCTCGCCGTCGAAACCGCGCACCTCCGAGATGGCGATGATGCGACGGGTGCCGTCGCGGAGACGGGCCTGCTGGACCACCAGATGGATGGCGGCGGCGATCTGCTCGCGGATTGCCCGCGAGGGCAGGTCGGTGCCGGCCATCAGGGTCATGGTCTCGAGGCGAGTCAGCGCGTCAGCTGGACTGTTGGCGTGGACTGTGGTCAACGACCCGTCATGACCGGTGTTCATCGCCTGGAGCATGTCCAGGGCTTCACCGCCTCGGCACTCACCCACTACGATCCGGTCCGGTCGCATCCGCAGGCTGTTGATGACCAGATCGCGAATGCTGACCCGGCCCCGCCCCTCGATGTTGGAGGGTCGGGACTCAAGCGTCACCACGTGGTCCTGGCGCAGCTGCAACTCAGCTGCGTCCTCGATGGTGATGATCCGCTCGTCGTCGGGGATCCATCCGGAGAGCACGTTGAGCGTGGTCGTCTTTCCGGAGCCGGTCCCTCCCGAGATCAGAACATTGAGACGGGCCCGAACGCAGGCCCGGATGAAGTCCGCCATATCGGCGGTGAGAGTGCCGAACTTGATGAGGTCCTCGACCGTGTACGGATCCTTGGAGAATCGCCGTATCGTCAGGGTTGGACCCTGCAATGCCAGCGGCGGGATGATCACATTCACCCGGGAGCCGTCCTTGAGGCGGGCGTCCACCATCGGCGAACTCTCATCGACCCGGCGTCCGATCGAGCTCACGATTCGGTCGATGATCTGCATCAGGTGATCGGTGTTATCGAACTTGGCCGGGTAGCGGTGGATCCGTCCTTGGCGCTCGACGTAAACGTCGTCCGGACCGTTGATCATGATCTCGCTGATGTCCGGGTCCTTGAGGATCATCTCCAGCGGGCCCAAGCCGAGGACGTCACTGATCAGTTGCTCTACTATCCGCTGCCGGTCGGTGCGGGTGATCGAGATGCTCATCTCTTCCAGCACCGTGTTGCAGAGCTCGCCGATCTTGGCCACCAACCGCTCCCTGGGCGCTTTGGAAACGTCGGTGTACTCCTCTAGCAGGGCTTGGGTGACCCGGGCCTTGATCGACATGTACTGGGGGTGATGGGCGGCCCGTGGCTCAGGGGTGGCTGAGGGGTTGTCCCTAGCCGACGAAGACCGCTCCCGCCACCCCGGGGACTTGGTCGCTGGGGCAGGGGCCGCCGCTGCCTGGGATTTGCCCGCGGCCAGGGCGGCCGCCAGCCGGGAGGGAGGCGCTGAAGCGGGAGCAGCAGCCGGCGCCGCCTCGCGGGCCTTGGGCTGCTCTTCAGTTTTTGGGGCGGCAGCCGGAGGGGTAGCCTCCGGCTCCGAGTCGCCCTTGGTCCTAACTCGTTCCAGCAGTGACATGGCTCTGCAGTACCCCTAGCCTGAACCTAGCGCCTGCGCCCGAAGCGCCGGGCTGTAGTCGGCTTGGTCTCGGTTTTGACTTCCGACTGAACCACGCCTGCCGGGGCAAGACTGCGGGCCAGACTGCGGAAGAGCAGCGAGATGTCCGATTCCGGGTGCGAGACGACCAGCGGGATCGCCCGATGGATCGAGCCCCCCACCAGGCGGGGCTCAGACGGGATCTGGAGCGTGACCGGAAACCTCAGGTTGCGTTCGATGCTGGCCGAGTCATATACAGCATGCGCGTCATGGGCGTTGACCGCGACCATGACCCGCGTGCGGTCGACCTTGAGCGACTCCAGCATCTTGAGCATCAGGCGGGTGTCCTTAATCGCAGGGATGGTGAGCTCTCCGACCACGATTACGTGGTCGGCCAACTCGGTTGCTTCGAGAGTAGCCTCCGACAGTTGGCTGCCACTGTCCACGACGACATAGTCAAACTCTCGTCGCAGAACGTCTACGATGGCGCGCACGTTCTCTGCCCGGACCAGGTCGCCGAATTCCGGGCTGAACGGGCCCAGGAGCACCCGGATCCCTTCGGGGCCGTCGGCCAGGATGTCGTCCACGAACTCCCAGTCCAGGGCACTCTCGCTGTCGACCAGTTCGGTGATGGTCTTGGCGTGGTCCAAGTTGAGCATCACCCCGACATCCCCGAACTGGAGGTCGAGATCCACCAGGCAGACTCGGCCCCCGGTTTCTAGCTTCAGAGCCGCGGCCAGATTGACCGCCACGAAGGTCTTGCCACAGCCACCCTTGCCACTCATAACCAGGCAGAGCTGGCAGCCCTGCGGGGGCGGCTCACCACTCTCCACCGGAGTCGGAGGCTGCCGGGCCAGGTATGAGCCCTTCTTCTCCTCCATCTCGTAGACCCGCCGGATGCTGGAGACCAGCTCGTCGCCGGTGAAGGGCTTGATGAGGAACTCTCGGGCACCCGATTGCATGGCCCGGCGCAGGTAGTCCCGCTCTCCCTGAACGGACATGATCACTACCGGGGAATTGGGGGACTCGACGGCCAGGGTCTCCGTCGCGGCGATCCCGTCCATCCCCGGCATGTTGACGTCCATCAGCACCACGTGGGGTGCCAGTTGCCTAGTGACGTCGATACCGGTCCGGCCATCGCCAGCCGTCCCGACGACCTCGATGTCCTCCTCGAAGGAGAGCAGCTTCTTGAGGTTCTCTCGGGTGCTGGCGATGTCGTCGACCACCACCACGCGGATCACCGACTTGCCCGCAACAGTGCTGGCCACGGTCTACCGGCTAATCCTGAGCTGGCCTCGTCCCTCAATCACTATCGGTGGAGCCGCTGCTGCTGAACCCAAACAGGTTCTGCAGCATCTGCGAACTCCCCGTGTTGTTGCCTGCTGACGACGACGAGCTCGCAGCCGCCGTGGCGCCGCAGTACAGGACGGCCTGGTCCGAAGCGAGTTCGTTCTGAGCTTCGATCAGCGCGAACTGGTCCTGGGCCAGAGTGGACGCGTCGGAGAGCACCTGAGCCTTGGCAGTCTGGACGGCCGATCCGTCGCCGGTCAGGCTCTGGAGTGCGGTGTTGTCCTTGTTGTACTGCTTGTGGGCGGTGTTATACGTGGTCGTGGCCGCGGTCACCGCCTGCTGCGACTGTTGCAGGTCCTCTTGGATGATCGGGTTGACCGTGCTCCCGGCCACGCAGGCCTGGGTGTACTCGTCCGCTGGCGTCGAAGTGATCGGGATGTAGCCGTGGCCGTCGTCCGAGCTTGCTCGCAGGACGATGGTGTAGATCGAGCCGTTCTTAACCATCTCACTCACACCCAGCGCCTGGCTGCGAGTCAGCTGGAGGACGATCAGCCCACCACCCGAAGAGCTGCTTGACGCCCCAGCGGTGGTCGACGGCGAGCCGATGCTGATGACCGGAAGGTCCTCGTAGGTGAACTGGGTGTCGCCATTGCTTTCAGAGCCGATGATGTCGATGCGATCTCCCACCTGGAGATAGCCCGCCACCGCCTCCTGGGCAGTGATCGGAATCGCCATCGCCACCTCGCCAGCGGGCAAATTAAGATTGCCGAAGGTTGGCGACTGGGTCGCCTTATTAACGGACACCAAGTTCTGGGTGATCAGCGTATTAGGCGCAATCGGCACAACCGCGTAGTAGTCGGAGGCGCTGGTAGAAGCCGACTGTGACGCCGAGACTCCCGCAGTTGTCGCACACGTCGCACGCACCAGTTGCTGGCACGAAGTGTAGGTATCGGCTGGAAGCAGACCCTTGATCCGGGTTTCCTCGAGCATGCCTGCGGTGATCAGCGTGCCGCTGGGGATCGAGACCTTCGCGACCACCACCAACTGTCCGTTGGTAGGAGCTTGTGGAGTGGTGGAAACGTTGGCGCGAGTGAAGTAGTAAGCCGCGCCGAACGCGAAGATCGCGAGGATCAGCCCTACGGCGATCCAGACCTGATTGACCCGTCCTTTCAAATCGGTCGTCACCGTCGAAACCCTCCGAAGGAAAACCGCGGGCCCCGGGGCCGTTGGGTGGATTGAACAAGTGCGCGGCGGGTCTCCCCGCCGCGCGCTTGAGTGCTACGAATCAGCCGCTAAGACCGCCGTTGATGTTAGAGAAAACGTCGCTGACGCGATGTCCCACCACAGTGAGGATAACGATGACAACGATCGCGATCAGCACCAGGATCAACGCGTACTCGACCATCCCCTGGCCCTCTTCGTCCGAGTTCCGGTGCGAAACTACCTGACCAAGCCGGTCACGCAGCCGTACGTACCAAGATCCGAGCATTCCTTCTATTCCTCCTTACCGTTCGAAAACTAGGAATGTGAATCCCTAGGCCTAGCGATGGCAGGCGGAGTATATGGTGAGATGGACCGCAATTCGTGTAACCGCTCGGTAACTTTCCTGTCAGGAGTTAGGGTTCGACAGGCAGGGTTACCCGGACTTCCGTGCCCCTGCCCACCTGGGAGAGGATCTCCAACTGGCCCCGCTCCAGATCGGCGCGCTCCCGCATGGAGATCAGGCCGAAATGTGGCTCACGGGCCAGCCGCACCTCCACCGCCGCCAGGTCAAAGCCCTCGCCGTCGTCCTTGATAACGGCGCTCACTCGCTGGGGCTGCAGGTTGATGAGGACGTCCAGGCTGTGGGCACTGGCGTGTTTGCGGACGTTGACCAGGGCCTCCTTAACAATCCGGAAGAGGGCTCCCTCGGTGGCTGGTGGCAGCCGACGCTCGGTCCCGATCACCGACAGCCTGCCCTCGATGCCCTCCGCGTCCCGGAACTCGTTGACCAGACGGCGCAGGGTCGGGATCACGCCCAGGTCGTCGAGGGTCATCGGCCGCAGGTCGAAGATCAACTGGCGGGTCTCGTCGAGCACCCCCTTCATGGCGTCCTTGAAGCTCTGGACCTCGGCCTTGGCCCGTTCCGGCTCCCGGTCGACCATGCGCTCCAGGATCTCGGCCCGGAGCACCAGGTTGGACATCGACTGGGCAGGGCCGTCGTGCATGTCGCGGGCGATCCGCATGCGCTCCTCGTCGATGGTCTGGAAGACCTGCCTCGAGGCGCTCCGGTAGCGCGCCAGCCCCTCCTCCAGGGTGCCGTCAGGGGGCCGGTGGTCCTCGAGCTGCTCGGCGGCCGCCTTCATCAGGGAGTGCCAGTAGCGCAGCTCCTTGGCCCAGCTCCGGCAGTGGGCCAGTCGCAGCCGAGCCAGGGTCATCTCGGACCTTAGGGCGAAGCATCGTCCGATGGCGGCCTCGACCTCAGCCGAGGTGAAGCGGGCGTGGTCCCGAAGTACGTGGCGGCGGACGATGTCGGAGTCCTCCAGCCGGTCGCCGACCTGGTCAAGGGCGGTCAGCAGCTGCATGACCTCCTCATCGATGGTGAGGAGGGCGTTTTCAACCCGGAGGACCTCCTCCTCCAAGACCAGCTGGAGCTCCCCGAGGGGGGTAGCTACCGTAGACACGGGACGAGCGGCCACGCCCAAAGGTTACGTGGTGGCCCTGAGAAATGTCCGGGGCCGGTGCGGCCACGGCAGAGTGTGCGGCAGCCGCCTCAACCTACACTGGCGCCCGTGATCGCTCCGGATGTGGCATGGACCAGGACCAGCTGAAGCCGGCGACCCCGCGGCGCCAACTACTGACCCTGCCCCGGTTCCTCGCGCTCAGCGGACTCTTCGTAGCGATGCTGCTGGCGCGGCCCGAGGAGTTGGACCCCGACTTCTGGTGGCACCTGCGCAACGGCAAAACCCTGCTCGCAACCAACGCCCTCATTCATGTCAACCCCTACGCCTTCATGGCGGTTGGCCGCCACTGGATCATGCAGGAGTGGCTCAGCGAGTCCTGGATGGCGGCAGTCGCCGCCGCCGGCGGCCGGCTGGGGGTGGTGATCGTCTACGAACTGATCACCCTGGCCCTGTTTCTCCTGATCTGGATGCGGTCTCGCGAACTGGGCCCCGCTCACGGCGTGACCCTGGCGGTGGGGATCCTTCTGGCCGGGCTGGCCGCCTATCCCATCCTCGGACCCCGCTCCCAGATGGATTCGTACATGCTGGCGGCGCTGGTGCTGTTCCTGGTGGAGCGTCAACTGCGCCGGGGCGGTCACCCCGCCTGGCTGCTTCCCCCGGTGTTCCTGATCTGGTCCAACCTCCACGCCGGGTTCATTCTGGGATTGATCTTCCTGCTGGCGATCGTGGGGGTGGAAGGGGCCTCCGCGCTGGTGGGCCGACGGTCCGATACCGAGCGGAGTCGGATCGTACAGCTGGCCTGGGCCACAGGCTGTTCGGTGGCGGTTTGCCTGCTCAACCCCAACGGGCCGGTGATCGTCGCCTATCCCTTCGAGACCCAGTTCAACACCGCCCAGCAGGCGCTGATTCAGGAGTGGCAGAGTCCAGACTTTCACTCGGCGGTGCTGCTGCCGCTGCTGGTCTTCATCCTCAGTCTGGCCGTCCTCCTGGTTCGCTACCGATCGATCAGCCTTCGCGACGGCGTGGTCCTGGTCCTGAGCCTCTTCCTCACCCTTCAATCGGTGCGCAACAGCGTATTTCTGGTAGCCGCCGGAGCCCCCATCTGGATCAACCTGGCGGAACGCGGCCGGCAGGATCTGGCCCGGCACTGGCACCCCCGTCTACGGCTGCGCCAGCCACCCCTGGTGGTCCTGGTAGAGCTCTTGGAACTGCTCCTTCTGCTGGTGATCCTGACCGTCCAGGTGGACGCCGGCGGCAGCCCCTCGCTCAACTCTTCGACCTACGTCGATTCCTTCCCGGTCTGCGCGGCCCGGTGGCTGGAGTCTGCCCCAGGCAACTTGCGCGTCTTCAACCAGTACGGCGATGGTGGCTTTCTGGCCTACACCGTGCCCAAGGACAAGGTGTTCATCTTCGGTGACGCGGCGCTGATGGGCAGCCAGCTGCTGGAACGGTACGCCTCGATCATCGACCTCAGCCCCGGCTGGCTCACCGACCTTGACTCCAGCCCGTCGCAGCTGGTCGTGTTCGAGCGGGGCACCGCCTTCCCCGACGCCCTCCAGCGATCGCCCCAATGGACTCTCGTATACCGCGATCGGCGAGTCGAGGCGTTCGAACGGACCAGTCTGCTCAGCTCATTGCATCTTCCGCCCAACCCCACCGCAGCGAACTGGCGGGAGAGAGGTATCACCGCCTGCGCCACCCAGGCCAGGCGGCTGGCCTAGCCAAGAACGGGTCCGCTAGCGGACGGTCGGTTTGGGATAGAGACGCCAGAGGGTGAACAGGAAGGTGACCAGGATGGTCAGGTGAACGCTGGTGCACCAGATGCAAATGTTGCGCAACTCAACCAGCTCCACGAATATCAGGTAGAAGACGGTAAGCAGTCCCAGTCCGCCCCAGATCGCGTGCGCCTGGCGAAGACGGTAGTTGGCAGGCTGACGCAGCTGGATCAGCGCCAGCACCAGGCCGACCAGAAAATAGGCCAAGCCCGGAACCGTGATCGGGATCGAGGTGCCGGGAACCACTGAGTAAACACTGGTCAGCACCGCTTCGCAGTTGATCAGTCCCTTGTCGCTGCAGACCAACAGGGTGGGAGCGTAGTGGACCGCGGTGAGGTATCCGGAAAGCCCCATGCCGATCAGGGCCAGGACGGCGAGGGCCACCGCCCCCAGTGGCCCAGAATCCGAGCCAGAAGTGGCAGATCTTGCCCCGCTCCCGGAGTCTCCCGCAGAGATGGCCGGCACCATCCGGCGGCGACTCCGGGCCTTGCTCACGCGCTCGCTGCCAGCTTGGTTTCCATAGTCGTGATCCGCGAGCTGTTGCAGACCGCAGAGGGCTGCTTGCCGGTGATCAGGCAGGTGGCCGCGGTGACGTAGTTGGCCCCGCCCAGAACCTGCTTGGCGATTGTCGACTTGGGATTACGCAGTTGCACGAGAATCTGGTTCCAGCTCAGGCCTTCCATCTTGGCCACGTTAGCGGTTGCGGTCTCACTACCCACCTGGGCATCCTTGCCGGCGTAGTCCAAAAAGGGATAACCCAAGTCGGTGTCAATGGTGGTGAAGGCGGACGACAAGTCTCCGCTGACGGACTGCAGCGTCTTGTACGGGGAACCATCCTTGTTGATGGAAACGTTGCTCTGGAGCTCGTGCGAGGAGAAGACCAGGTATTTGCTCTTGAACTTGGCGCCGTAGGCGAATGTGAAGGTGGGAACGTTGCTCGGGTCGTCATATACCGAAGACCGAATGGTGTGCAGCCCGGTCCAGGTGCCGAACGGGCTCAGTCCGATGATGATTGACCAGCGCTGGAGAGCGCAGTAGGGGCAGTACTCGGCGCCCACGAATCCAATCACAGGCAGTCCATTGGAGCTGAGGGCCACAGCCTTGTACGAGGAGGGAATGGTGACCGGATAGTTGGTGATGTTTCCGCCCTTTACTTGGTCCAGGGTGCTGGCCGGGATGCTGGTCAATGAGTGGAGAAGGGAGGCGGGTACTGGCAGCACCTGAGTATCCTGCTTCAGGTTGCTGGTGAGCGACATCTCCAAGAAGACCACCACGATCACGAAGACCGCGACCACCCCCAGCACCCCCGAGATCAGCCCCCAGGGACGCTTAGCCTCGTTGCGGCGGTAGTTGCGACCCTTTGTGCGACCACGGGACTGCTGTCTGGACCCGCCGGCTCGGCCTTCTGCTGCAGCCTCTCGCATCTGCCGCCGGGCGGCCATCGACTTCTTAGACATGCTCTCCTGCTCGGGGTCCGCGAACTGTGCCGGATCGTAGCCGAAAGGGCTTAGAGATTCCTGGGCGCCAGGATCAGAGTCGTGGCGTCACGATACCGGATCTTCCAGCCCTCGGCCCGCAAGAAGGTGGCCGCGGGCGCCGCCCGGGGCAGGATCGCCAGCTTCGGATGCAGCGACCGCAGGATTCCCAGCGCCCCGGAATTGAGCACCGCCAGCTCCTGACACTGACCGAGTGCCGAACCGGCGAGCGGCAAGGGGTCGTCGACACAGATTAGGTGGCGACCAGCCGGGAACTGACTGCTCAGATAGTCCCCGAAGCCGGGAGTGGTGAACCAGGCGCCGGAAGTTGGATTGTCGGCCAGCCAGCGCGCCGCCCGGACTGGAAATTGTGATGAGGTCTGCCCACTCACTCCGCCTGCCCGGGCGATCGACGCCACCCCCGAGCCAAGCACCGCCAAGGCGATCACCAAGGGTATGGCGGCGGTCAGGCCGGAGCGGGAGTGCAGCACTGCACTCCCGCTCCGGCTGGTGTGGTCTGGCTGACTGCCGGACTCCCGCGGCCACCAGGCAAGCGAGAGGTAGCCGCAGCTCTGCACGGCGGCCACCACCAGGAACCAGGGCAGGTAGTTGGCCCACAACATAGCCAGGGCCGCGGTGACCAGTCCCAGATAGGCGTCGGCGCGGCGCAACCTCGAGCCAGCCAGCCAGTACGAGAACAGCAGCACAAAGCCGGCCAGTTCGGACACCCGGGCGCTCCAGGGATGGAAGCCGATGCTGGACCAGGCTGCCAGGAGGGGATGCTCGCCCTGCATCCCGAGGCTGAGCGGCAGCTCCCCGATGGCACCGATTCCCCTGGGGCTCAGGAGTAGAGCCAGACCGGTAAGCGGGATCAACCACCAGCTGGGCGCGGACTTCTGCCCTGTGCGGGAGGCGCCCCAGTGGGCGATCACCAGCCAGCCCCAGATGACCAGCACCGCGACTCCGGCGTCGGCCTGGACATTGGTCCAAACGATCACCAACACCACCAGCGCCGCGGCGCCCAACCTGCTTCCACGCCCGACCGCGGGCAAGGCCAGCACCAAGGCGGCTGCCAGGATCGCCAACAGCTCCGTGGACAGGTCGGTTAGCACCGGCGCCAGGGCCGCCAAGCCGAGCCCGCCGGCCACCACGACTACCAGTGGATGAGCCCTGCCGCCGGCCCGGATCGCCAGCAGCAGGCCGACCCCGACCACCGCCCCGGCCACGGCTCCGGCCACCACCAGCCCGCCCAGCCCGGCGCCGCTGTATATGAAGAAGAGGGCGAGATCGGCGAGCCAGGACCGCAGATCGAGCGCCGCTCCCGGCTGGGCCAGGTAGGTCGCCGTGCCGCTGAGGCCATGGCTGTGGATCAGCTCCCCGTTGGCCAGGTGCCAGAACCAGGCCCCCGCGGTGGGGGCGTGCAACCCGGCGGCAGCGCCCCCCAGGACTAGCACTCCGGACGCCGCCCACCACCAAACTCCTCCCGAGGTGGCCCGCAGCAGCCGGGCCGCCCAGGCGGACGCCGCGTCGAGGTCTAGGAGCTGGTGCCGGAGCCTGGGACGCCGGGGCGAGAGCTCTTGGCTCACGCGTTGGGGTCCGATCCGACCCGGCGGCGCAGGCGGAGCAGGTCGGCCAGCATCAGCCCTCCGTCCCGCAGCGAGCTGACCCTAGTTCCGGCGGCGTTGCGCCAGATGACCGGGATCTCGGCGATCGGGATCGCCAGCAGCCGAGCCCGCAGCAGCACCTCGGCGTCAAAGCCGAAGCCGGGAGTCCGCAACGGCGTGAAACAGCTGACCGCGGCGGCGGCGGTGAACATCTTGAAGCCGCACTGGGTGTCCCGCAGTCCAGGCAGCACCAGGCGGCGCAGCGCCTGGTTGTAAGTCTTGCCCATCAGCTCCCGGTAGAGCGGCTGGTGCAGCTCCACCTGAGACCCGGGCAGCGCCCGTGACCCGATCGCCACCCCGGCCCCGTTGGCGATCGCAGTCTCCAGCTTGCCCATCTCCGCGATTGGGGTAGACAGGTCGGAGTCGCTGAAGAGCCGCAAGGTACCGACCGCCTGCAACATACCGGCTCTGACCGCGGCCCCCTTGCCCTGGTTGCGGTCGAAAACCACCAGCTGGAGTTGAGGCCAGCCCGATCTGGCCTTCTCGACCATCCCTCTGGTCCCGTCCTCACTGCCGTCATCAACCACCAGCACCTCGTACGGTCGCCCGGAGGCGTCCAGGTGGCGCCGGATCAGCTCCAGCGATGGCGGCAGCCGGACCAACTCGTTGTAGGCCGGCAGCACCAGGCTCAGCTCCACCATCTCGGCGCTCAACTCGGCGAAGGCCTTAGGGACTCCCTGACCACCTCCCAGAAGAAGGGGGCGCCCCGGAGCATCCTGGGCAGCCGCCAGGGCTGGCGGGCCAGTCGGAAGCTCCACTCCAGTCCAGCCTTCCGCAGCGCCGCTGGGGCCCTCGGCAGCCTGCCAGCAAGGTAGTCGAGAGTGCCCCCGACTCCGATCCCCACCCGGGCCCCGGTCTCCTCCAGGTGGTTAGAGAGCCAGAGGTCCTGCTCAGGCACCCCAAAGGCCACCGCCAGCACGGCGGCTCCGGACGACCGGATTCTGGTGCAGATGGAGTCCGCCTCGTCAGCGGCCGGCGAGCCAGCCCAAACCCCTCCGACCAACAGGCCGGGGTGGGCCTGTTCCAGGGCTCGGGCAGCGGCTCCGGCGACCCCGGGGGCTCCCCCCAGCAGGAAGATCGACCAGTTGCGGCCGACCGACATCTCGGCTAGGTCGTCGAGGAAGTCCGCGCCCGCGATTCGCTCTGGCACCGGGGTCCCCAACCGCCGGCTGGCCCAAACCACTCCTGTGCCGTCGGGAAGGATGAGGCCAGCACCCCGGATCGCCCTGGCCAGGGAAGGCTGACGTCGGGCCTGCATCACCATCTCCGGATTCAGGGTGACCACCTGCAGTGGCCCAGCCTCCCGGGTGCCCGCCGACTCACAGCGGGCCCGGGCCTGCTCCAGAGTGCAGCAGTCCACCGGGATTCCCAGCAACTCAACTCGCGCCGGACCCTCGGTGAGTGGACCGGGAGAGATGGATGTGGACGATACGCCGGCCCCTGGCACCGGCCGAGTATATGGCCGGTTGGCTTCCCTCCCGGGCCGCGACTGACTCGTTACCCGGCCGGGGTGGAAGACTCTATTCGCGGCGCCTGCGGCGGTCCCGCTCGGCGGCCTGAAGCCGGTACTCGGCCACCTCCAGTTGCCGCTCCAGCTTGGCCCGCTCCTCTGATTCGGAAGTGGTCGCTTTGGCAAGGGCGTCCTGGGCTGTTCGCCGGCCCTCCTCCGCCTCGACCGCATCGAGCTCACTGGTTGGTACGCCCCGATCGGCGAGGATCGAGACCCGGTTGGGAAGCACCTCCAGGTAGGCGCCTTCCAGAAAGAAGAAGTGCTCGTCCCGGCCCTGGCGCAGCATCAATTCTCCGGGCTTGAGCCAGGTCAGCAGCGGAGCATGACCAGGCAGCACCCCCAGCTCACCGTCGGCGCCACGGGCCACGATGAAGTCGCAGTCCCCCTCAAAGAGCGGGTGGAGTGCCGCAAAGAGGCGGGTGGGAACTGCCAAGTCAGCTGGCCTTCGACTTCGGCCTTGCCCTTGGCTTGGCCGGTGCAGCCTTGGGGGGAGCGGGCGCCGCCGCCTTTTCGGCCTTGGTCTCCCCCTTCGACTCCGCCTCAGCGTCGGGCTCAGAGGCGGAAGAGACTACCTCGGGCTGCTTCTCCGCCACTGGTCCCTCGGACCTGTCGCCGGGCTCCGATCCCCGGTTGAGCCGCTGTCCATTCTCGATCGCCTCGTCGATGGTGCCGACCATCCGGAAGGCCTGCTCCGGGAGATGGTCGAGGGTGCCGGAGAGGATCTCCTTGAAGCCCCGCACCGTCTCTTTGATCGGCACGTATTTGCCGGCCAGCCCGGTGAACTGCTCAGCCACGAACATCGGCTGGGCCAGGAACTGGCGGACCCGGCGGGCTCGGTCCACCGTCTGGCGATCCTCGTCGGAGAGCTCCTCCATCCCCAGGATGGCGATGATGTCCTCCAGGTCCTTGTAGCGCTGCAGCACCCGCTGCACTCCCAGCGCCACCTCATGGTGCTCGGTCCCGACGACGTTCGGGTCCAGGATCCGGCTGAAGGAGTCGAGCGGGTCGACCGCCGGGAAGAGCCCCAGCTCGGCAATCTGCCGACTCAGTGAGACGGTGGCACCGAGGTGGGCAAAAGTGGTCTGGATGGCCGGGTCGGTGTAGTCGTCAGCGGGAACGAAGACCGCCTGCACCGAGGTGATCGAGCCTCGGTGGGTGGAGGTGATCCGCTCCTGGAGATCGCCCATCTCGGTCGCCAGGGTCGGCTGGTATCCGACCGCCGAGGGCATCCGGCCCAGGAGGGCGGAGACCTCGCTGCCGGCCAGCATGTAGCGGAAGACGTTGTCGATAAAGAGGAGCACATCGGCACCCTCGGCATCCCGGAACTCCTCCGCCATGGTGACGCCGGTGAGGGCGATCCTGGCCCTAGCCCCAGGGGGCTCGTTCATCTGACCAAAGACCAGGGCGGTCTGGTCGATGACGCCGGACTCGTGCATCTCGCGAAAGAGGGCGTTGCCCTCTCGGGTCCGCTCTCCCACCCCGGCAAAGACCGAGAAGCCGGCGTGCTCCTTGGCGATGTTGCGGATCAGCTCCATCACGATCACCGTCTTGCCCACCCCGGCTCCCCCGAAGAGCCCGATCTTGGAGCCCTTGGCGAAGGTGCAGATCAGGTCGATCACCTTGAGACCGGTCTCCAGGATCTCGGTGGAGGTCTCCTGGTCGGCCACCGACGGGGGGTCGCGGTGAATGGGCATGCGCTGGCCACCCTTGACCTGGGGCCCCCCGTCGATCGGCTCTCCGATCACGTTGAACATGCGGCCCAGGACCTGCTTTCCGACTGGGACCTCGATCGAGCTCCCGGTCGCCACCACCGGATCGCCCCGGCGGAGACCGTCGGTGGAGGACATGGCAATACATCGGGCAACGTCGTTGCCCAGGTGCTGCTGAACCTCCAGCACCTGCCTTGGACCATGGCGGGGAATTTCCAGGGCGTCGTTGATATGAGGTAGCTGGCCCGCCTCGAAGGCCACGTCGACTACGGCCCCAATCACCTGCAGCACAGTGCCGGTGGGACGTGCTTCCTCGGCCTTCTTGTCCGCCGCTTTGACCTTGGCCTTTGCCATTACCACCTCCTCAACGCCGGGCCGCCTTGAGGGCCTCGGCGCCGCCGATAATTTCCATCAGTTCCCGGGTGACGTTCGCCTGACGCACCTTGTTGGCGGTCAAGGACAGCTCCTTGATGACGTCCCCGGCCTTGGTCGAGGCGTTGCGCATGGCAACCATCCGAGCGCTGTGCTCGCTGGCTTGATTCTCCAACACCGCCTGATAGACCTGGCTCAGGAGGTACTCCGGCATGAAGCGCTCCAGCACCTCCCTGGCGCCGGGCTCGTAGATGTAGTCGCCCTGGGTCTGAGGCCCCTCATCCTCGGGCGCGGGCGGCACCGGCACCAGCTGCCTGACCACCGGGACCTGGCTCAGCAGATTGCGGAAGCGGGCGAAGGCCAGGTAGACCTCGCGCACTTCCCCTTCGAGGTAGGCCTCTACCGCCGCCTCCACCGACGGGCGGAGCTCCTCCGGGGTGACCCGGTCCGGCAGGCCCTGCTTGTGGTGGACCAGCTGAAGCTGCATCCGGATGGCGAACTCCAAGCCCTTGCGCCCGATGGCCACCACCTGGTAGCGGGGCCCGAACTGCTTGCGCATCTGGGCATGGGCGGCACGCATGCTGTTGACGTTGAGCGCCCCCACCCGGCCCCGGTCGCTGGTGACCAGGATCAAGAGCCCAGTCCCCTCCTCCCGCGGCACCATGAAGGGATGGTGGTACTCCTTGCCGACCTTGGCCACGTCCCGGGCGACCTCATCCATGGCCAAGGCATAGGGCCGGGCCCCCTCCACCCGCACCTGGGCCCGGCGGATCTTGGCTGCCGAGACCATCTGCATGGCACGGGTCATCTGCTCGATGTTGCGCACCGAACGGATGTGGCGGCGGATGTCGCGGAGGGTGGCCAAAGAGCTCTTGCCTAAGCCTCCGTCTCAGAGGCGGTCTCGCCGACATCGAAGCCCTGGTTGAACTCTTCGAGTGCCTGGCGCAGCTGCTCCTGCATCCCATCGTCGAGGACCTTCTCGGTCTCGATCTGGCCTTCCAACTTCTGGAGCGCCTGGTCGGCGTAGCGGCGGAACTGGGCGTCCCAGTCGGAAACCTTCTCCACCGGGATCTGGTCCAGATAGCCCCTGGTGCCAGCGAAGACGGTCATCACCTGAAGGGCCAGCGAGACCGGCTGGTACTGGTCCTGCTTGAGCAGCTCGGTGAGCCGCCGGCCCCGGTCCAGCTGATCCCGGGTCGCCTTGTCCAGGTCGCTGGAGAACTGGGCGAAGGCGGCCAGCGCCCGGAACTGGGCCAGGTCCAGACGCATGCCACCCGCCACCGAGCGGAGTGCCTTGGTCATGGCGTCGCCGCCCACCCGGCTGACCGAGAGTCCCACCGACACAGCGGGCCTGGTGCCGGCGTAGAAGAGGTCCCCCTCCAGGTAGATCTGGCCGTCGGTGATGGAGATGACGTTGGTGGGAATGTAGGCGGCCACGTCGTTGGCCTGAGTCTCAATGATCGGCAGGGCGGTCAGGGAGCCTCCGCCTTTCTCGTCACTCAAGCGGGCAGCTCGCTCCAAGAGCCGGGAGTGCAGGTAGAAGACGTCACCGGGGTAGGCCTCCCGTCCCGGCGGCCGCCTCAGCGCCAGCGAGATCTCCCGGTAGGCCCAGGCGTGCTTGCTCAGATCGTCATAGACGATCAGGGCGTCCTCGCCCTTCTCCATGAACCACTCCCCCATCGAGCAGCCGGTGTAAGGGACCAGGTACTGGAGGGCGGCCGGCTCACCCGAGGTGGCTGCCACGATGATGGTGTGCTCCAGGGCCCCGTACTCCTCCAGCACCGCCGCGATCCGGGCCACCGAGGCTGCGTTCTGGCCGATGGCGACGTAGATGCAGGTGAGGTTCTTGCCCTTCTGATTGATGATGGTGTCGATGGCAATCGCCGTCTTGCCGATCTGGCGGTCGCCGATGATCAGCTCCCGCTGGCCGCGTCCGATCGGGACCAGGGCGTCGATGGCCTTGATCCCGGTCTGCACCGGAGTGTTCACCGGCTGCCGCTCGATCACCCCCGGGGCCTGGCGCTCCACCGGGCGGCGCTCTTTGGTGGCGATCTCCCCCTTGCCGTCGATCGGCTGCCCCAGAGCGTTGACTACCCGACCCACCAGCTCGCGGCCGACCGGTACCTCGACCACCCGACCGGTGGTGCGCACCTCATCGCCCTCTCTTAGCTCCTCGAAGCGGCCCAGGATGATGGCCCGCACCTGGTCCTCCTCCAGGTTGAGGGCCATCCCCATGATCTCGTGGGGAAAGGCCAGCAGCTCGCCGGCCATGGCCCCCTCCAGGCCGTAGATCTGGGCGATTCCGTCACCCAAGGTGGTGATCACCCCAGACTCAGCAGAGACCACCGGGGCATCGAAGTCGGCGATCTTGCGCTTGATGATCCGGCCAATTTCGGCCGCGCTAATGCTCATGTTTTCCTCATCTAGTTGGCACTTGGGTGAGTAGCTCCTGGCGCAGCTGCTGGAGCCGCGTGGTCAGGCTGGCGTCGAAGACCCGGTCCCCCACTCGCACCACCGCCCCTCCCAATAAGGAGGGATCAACCTTGGCCTCAAAACGCACATCCAGATTAAGCCGCCTTGAGAGCTGCTCCGCCAGCTGCTGCTGGTCGGCCGCGCTCACCGCGACGGCGGTGGTGAGCTGCGCCAGAACCCGGCCCTCCCGCTTGTCGACCAGCTGCTGGTAACCCGCCTCGATCGCCGCTAACAGCCGCTGGCGCTGGCTGCTGACCAAGACCAAGAGCAGGTTTCCGGCCGGTTTGTCGATGGCCGGGTCCTCCGCCAGGACTGCCCGGCACAGCTCCACCTTCTGGGTGATCCTGAGGGAGGGCTCGGCCAGCGCCTTACCGAGGTCGCTCTCCTCCAGCAGATGGCGCAACCGCCCGAGGCGTTCCGACCAGGGCGCGAAGCCGCCCTCCTCCTCCGCCAGCTGGAAGACCGCCTCCGCATAGTGGCGGGCGGTGCTGGGAACCCTGGGGACTTCAGGCACTCAGGTCGACCTCCGCCAAGGCTTCGTCGATCAGGCGCCGCTGGCGCTTTGGATCGAGCTCCTCCTGGAGGATCTTGCTGGTGGCCTGGAGCACCAGGTCGGCCACCTGCCGCCGCAGCTGGCTGACCGCCTGTTCCCGTTCCTGGGCCAGTTCGGCCCGGGCCCTGGTCAGCATCGCCTCCTGCTCCTCTCGGCCCTTCTGGCGCAGCTCCTCGCGCAGCTCCTCGCCCAGCTTCTGGGCCCGGTCGAGGATCTCCTGCGCCTGGCGACGGGCGTCAGCGAGATCAGATTTCTCCTTTAGCCTGGCCTCCTCGACCTCCCGGCGCGCCGCCTCCGCCTCGGAGAGGGCCTGGGCGATCTGTTGCTGTCGGACCTTGAGGGCGTTGGAAATCGGCGGGAAGACGTAGCGCGACAGCAAGTACAGCAGAGCCAGAAAAACCACGATCTCGACGGGAAAGGTCAGGTTCAGCGAGAGCGGACTGGCGGCGGCGACTAGCGGCACGAGTAGTCGCCTACTTTCCGGCCAGGCTGATGAAGACGAACATCAATGCAAGGTTGATGAAATACACGGCCTCGGCCAGACCCACCGTCAGGAAGGTCCAGGTCAAGAGCCGCGACTGGGCCTCCGGCTGCCGGGCGATTCCGGCGATCAGCTGCGCCCCGGCTAGGCCGTCCCCGATGGCCGCGCCGACCGCGCCTACCCCGGTGCCGATCATGGCCCCGGCGAACACGATTGCGTGAGACGTGTCGAGCGCCAAATGAATTCCTCCCTGGTCTGGGTGCGGGGGCTGGCCCCTAGGCTGTGGCGGCCTCGGCCGCCGGGTCACTGTCGTGCTGCATGGTCGCCATGCTCAGGTAGATCACCGTCAGCAAGGCGAATATGAAGGCCTGAATCACGTCCACGAAGACCCCCTCAAAGAGCTTCCAGACTCCGTTGAAGGCCCAGGAAAGATAGAGCGGCAGCAGCGCGATGATCTGGAGCATCAGGGCGGCGGCAAACATGTTGCCGAAGAGCCGCAGGGTCAGCGAGATGGGGTAGGAGATCTGAGAGATCACGTTGATTGGTGCCAGGAGCACGTAGAACACCTTGGGCATCCCAGCGGGGTGCAGGTAGTTGGTCTTGATATACCCGCCGAACCCCCGCTGCCGGATCGAGGTGTAGTGGACCATGAAAATGACGATTACGGCCAGCGCGGCAGTGTCGTTGACGTCGGCGGTGGCCGAGGTCAGCCGGTCTCCGGTAGGGATGAGCTCCAGCCAGTTGCTGACGAGGATGTAAAAAAAGAGGACGGTGCAGAGCGGCACCGCCCACTTGGCGAATGGTCCGATCATCCGGGCCACATAGTCGTCCACCGTTTCCCAGACCATCTCGATCAGCGCCTGGAAGCGGCCGGGTACCCCCGAGGTGACCACGTGGCGGAGGTACAGTCCGGCCCCGAGCACGATCGCGAAGGCGACCAGACTGCTGACCAGGGTGTCCAGATAGAGCGCCATCCCGAAGATGTGGGCGGTCCAATGGTTTCCCACCTCGATCTGCGCTAGGACCATCGGCCTCATTTGGCGGCGGCCTTGATCCCGAACCTGACCATCGCCCCGACCTGAGCTAGGTGGGTAGCCAACAGCCCGAGCAGACCCCAAACCCCGATCGGGCCCAAGAACTCAACCAACAGCACCAGGGCCACCGTGATTAGCGCCAGCCGGGGCAGGCTGGAGCCCAGGAAGGCGATCGGGGCCCGGCCCAGGGCAAAGGCGGCGAATCGCAGGTTGGCGACCCCAATGACGCCTCCGGCTAGAGCCAGGCCAGCGCCCTCGACCCCGGCGACCACAAAGGCGACGGCCACCGCCACGATCGCGGCACCAATGGCAGCAATCCAGGCGGAGCGCACCGCGCCGGCCAGCTCGTCAGCCTCTAGCAGCATCGCCCTAACGCCCCCTGAAAGGCGCGAGCCCGCGATACACCGCCAAACTTCCTCCCACCAATCCCAGCGCCAGACCGACCAGAGTCAGGAGGGGGAGCGTGCGAAAGTGCTCGTCCAACAGAACCCCGGCCACGACCCCACTTCCGACCGTGATCGAGAAGACTCCTACCAACGCGAGAGCGTCACCGGGACCCGGCACTCTCCTGGGCCGCCGCGGATCGCCCTCCGAGGACAATTCGGCCGGATCTTATCACGGCCACCTAGGGGCCCAGGGGAGGCCGGCCCCAAGAGACGATTGCGCCTCGACCCACCGCTGCCCAGGCCGTTACGCACCGGTTCGTAAACTGCCCCGGTGGAGATCGGAATCGACGCCAGCCGGGCCTTCCAGGAGCAGCCCACCGGCATCGGTGTCTACGCCACCCAAGTCATCTCCCGCCTAGTCGACACCCCGCCCGCTCCCCTCCGCCTCTACCTCAACCGGCGAAGCCCGCCCCAGACGGCACTCCAGCTGCCGGCCGGGTCGGAGTGGCGCTGCCTCCCATTCCCCCGCGGCTGGACAGCTGTTCGACTCCGTTGGGAGCTCCGACATGAGGCTCCAACCCTCCTCTGGGTGCCCGCCTATCGGCTGCCGCCGGGGCGGCTGCCGCGCTCGGTAGTGACGGTCCACGGCGTCGAGCACCGCTTTGCCCCCCTCGCCTATCCGGGACAACAGGCGAGGGCGGTCGAATCGTTTGTGCTGGACACGCTGCGCCGGGCCTCGCGGGTGATCACCCCATCCGAGACCACCAAGGCCGACCTGGTCCATCTCTACCAGGCCAATCCCAATCTCATCACGGTCATTCCTCACGGGATCGCCGACGAGCTGAGGCCGATCGCCCCGGAACGCCGGGAGTCCCTCCTCCGAGATCTGGCCGTTCAGCTCCCGTACTTCCTGGTGGTGGGAGCCCACCATCCTCGCAAGAACGTGCCGTTCCTGATCGAGCAGTTTGCCCGTGCCTTCCCGAACCCCCAGTTCCCGGAGGTGCGGCTGGTGGTCACGAATGCTGCTGGCGAGCCCGGTCGGGAGCTACTTGCTCGAGCCGACCAACTGGGTCTGGGCGGCCGGGTCTGCGCTCTTGGCCATGTCTCCGGGGAGCGGCTGGCCGCCCTCTACAGCGGAGCGCTCGCCGCCTGCGTGCCGTCGCTCTACGAAGGCTTCGGGCTGCCCGCCCTGGAGGCAATGGCCTGTGGTGCTCCGGTGCTGGCCACCGACGTGGGCGGGGTTCAGGAGATCGCCGAGGGAGCGGCCCTGCTGGTCCCGGACGGCGACCAGAACGGCTGGGTGGAAGGACTGCGCCGGCTCCTGAATGAGCCTGGACTGCGCGAACACCTCCGAGCTCTGGGCCTCGACCGGGCTGGCCGTTTCAGCTGGGACCGCTCCGCGCAGGCCCATGCGGAGCTACTGGCGAGCGAACTCCGACTGGCCTCCGATCCTCGGTCGCCGTCGTAGGCCAGGTCTGGGCCTCGCCGCTGGCCGAGAGGCTCACCTGAGCGCCGGGTTCCAAATTGGTCACCCCCTGAATCCTCGCCCTGATCACGCCCCTCAGCAGGGACGCCTCGCTGGCCACCTCGACCAAACTGTCGTGGCCGTAGAACTCCGAACGCAGGACCCGGCCCAAGGCACCCTCGGAGGATGCCGACGAGATCAGAATCTGCTCGGGACGCACCAGGACCACGGCGGGCCCAGCTACTGGTCCGTCGGCGCTTCCGGAGCGGCGGACCGAGAGGACCCCTAGCAGGGTCCGCACCAGCTGACCCTCCACGGTCCCACCCACCAGGTTGGCGTCGCCAAGGAAGCTGGCCATCTCCAGGTCGACCGGATCGGTGTAGAGCTGCCGCGGCGTGCCGAACTGGGCCACCCGACCCTGGCGCAGCACCGCGACCTGATCCGCCACCGAGAGTGCCTCCTCCTGGTCGTGGGTGACCAGCAGGGTGGTGATTCCGGTCTCGGAGAGGATCCCCCGCACCTCCTCGCGGACGCTGGCGCGAAGGCTGGGGTCCAGCGCCGCGAAGGGCTCGTCCAGCAGGAGGAGCTGGGGATCGATGGCCAGGGCCCGGGCCAGCGCCACCCGCTGCTGCTGGCCGCCCGATAGCTCGTGGGGATAGCGGCCCCCCAGCCCCGCCAGACCAACCATCTCCAGGAGCCCGGGGACCCGGGCGCCGCGCCGCACCGGGCGGGAGAGGCCGAAGCTGATGTTCTGGTTCACGGTCAGATGGGGAAAGAGCGAAGCCTCCTGGGGCACGTAGCCGACCCGGCGGCCCTCCGGTCTAACGAAATGCCGTCCGTCGTCGACCACCTCGCCGGCCAGGCTGATCCGCCCCCGGTCGGCCCGCTCCAACCCGGCGATCACTCGCAAGAGGGTGGTCTTGCCACTCCCGGACGGCCCCAGGATGGCAGTCAGCGACCCCCGGTCCACCTCCAGGGCAAGACCTCGCAGTACCGCCGTCTCGCGGAAGGCCTTGTGGAGGTCGACGATGCTGATCGCCGTCACGGCAGCTCCACCGATGGTGACGGCCGGCGGTCGAACCAGCGCCCGAGCAGGATTCCAGGGACGATCGAGATGGCGACCATCGCGGCAGCGTACGGGGCGGCCGCCCCGTAGGACACGTTGCCGGTGAAGGCCCAGAACTGGGTGGCCAGGGTTTGGACGCCGGTGGGGACCAGGATCAAGGTCGCGGTCAGCTCGGTAACCGCGGAGAGGAAGACCAGGCAGAAGGCGGCCGCCAGCCCCGGAGCGACCAGGGGCAGGGTGATCCGCCACTGCACTGCCAGCGGGCGTCGCCCCAACGACCGGGCCACCTCCTCCAGGGCTACCGGAGCCTGCATCACCGAGGCACGCACCGCCACATAGGCGAGAGGGAAGAAAAGGATCGCGTAGGCGCCGATCAGAAGGCCGCTGGTTTGGTAGACGAAGGGCAGGTAATGAAGTGAAAAGAAGACCAGCGCCAAGGCGATGACCAGCCCGGGCAGTCCCTGGACGATGTAGGTGCTGCGCTCCAGGAGCCGCACCGCCAGGATCGGCGAGCGGACCGCCAGCAGGGCGACCGGCAGCGCCAGGACGGTCGAGATGGCGGCGGCCGCGGCGCTGTAGAGGACGGTGTGCCCGGCGGCGTTGGCCACCGAGGCTGACTGCGGCAGGGTCGAACTGCCCCCGCGCACCAGCCAATACGCGATCACCCCGATCGGCATCCCCAGGGCCAGCGCGATCAAGCAGGTCATCGCCACCACCACCGGCCAGCGCCAATGCCCCAGCCGGTGTCGGGGCACCAGCCGGCGGGAGTTGTGGGCTGACCGGGCCAGCCGGCCTCGATCACGGAGTGCCCCCTCCCCCGCCAGGACCACCAGCCCGATCAGCACCACCACCAGGGACAGTGCGCAGGCGGCGGGGGCGTTGAAGGCCACCTGGAACTCGGCGAAGATCTCGGTGGTGAAGGTCTGGTATCCGAGGATCTCGAAGGCGCCGTATTCAGCCAGCAACGCCAGGGACACCAAGAGGCAGCCGGCGAGAATGGTGGGCCGCGCCAGGCGCAACGTGACGTGCCAGAAGGCGCTCCACGGACCCATCCCCAATGTGCGCGCCGTCTCCTCCTGGCTGGGGTCGGCCCCGCGCAGGCTGGCCGCGACCGGGAGGTAGACCAGCGGGTAGAGCCCGGTGGTCATCACCAGGACCGCTCCGCCGTAGCCATTCACCGCAGGCAGTACCGAGACCCACCCAAAGGCCACCACGAAGTCGGGAATTGCCAGCGGCAGCACCAGCAACATTGCCAGCAGCCGGCGACCCGGGAGGTCGCTGCGTTCAACGCACCAGGCGGCGCCCGTCCCGATCACGGCAGCGAGAGCGGTAACCACCACCGCCAGCTGGACCATGTTCCCGAGCAAGGTCGCTGTCAGCGGACGGAACAGCAGCGCCGAGAGTTCCGGCCAACCGGCCTGGCGAGCCTCCAGCAGCAGAAACGCCAAGGGCAGCAGAAGCAGGACCGCCACCAGACAGCTGGCCACCAGCACAGCCCGCGGAATCCTTCGCCGGGCGCGCACCAAATCCGGCGAGCTCAGGTCCGAGGCAAGCGTCGCCATCCGCCTACGCTTCCCTCACAACAACTGAGCTTGATGGAGCAAGGCAACCGCCTCCGCCCCATCTCCCAGCTCAGCGATCGTGAGATGAGTCGGCTGGAGGCTGGCAAACGGCCGCAGCGCACGGGCGGTCACCACTCCGGAACCGATTGGATACTCGAAGCTTTCGCTGTGGGCTAGGACCTCCTGGCCCTGCCGGCTTACCAAGAAGGCGAGGAACTCGTCGGCTGCCGCTTTGTGCTTGGAGGACTTGAGCACCGCCGCTCCGGACACGTCCAGAACGTACCCCGCGTTCTGAGGGGCAAAGTAGGCGATCGCCGAGTGCATCTGCGAAGCACCGACCTCCGCCCGGAGTCGGTACCAGTAGTAGTGGTTGATGATTCCGATCGCCACCTGACCCGAGTTGACCTCGGAGGTGATGGTCTCGTTATCTGGGTACTTGTGCTGCCCGGCGTTGGCTGCGACTCCCTTCAGCCAGCTGAGAGCGGCAGCCTTGCCGTAGGTCCTGGCGATCGACGTGATGATTGGCTGAAAGTCGGTCTCGCCCGGGGCGATGGCCAGGAGCCCCTTCCAACGGGGGTCGGCCAGGCTCATCACCGAGGTGGGCAGCTGGCTCGGTTTGAGCAAATTGGTGTTGTAGACCAGGACACTCACCCGAGCGGAAACCCCGACCCAGTCGGAGGCCGGAGAGTTGTATTTGGATGGGACGTGGGAGAGCGTCGTCTGGGGCACCTTCGCCAGCAGACCCTTGTCCTGCAGGTACTCCAGCGCCGGGGAATTCTCGGTGTAGACGAGGTCGGCGGGCGAGTCCTTGCCCTCCTCCACAATCTGGTCGGCTAGCACATCCTCGTCGTTGGAGCGCACCTCCACCGCGATCCCGGTCTTCCGCTCGAAGGCCGAGACCAAGGAGTCGGTGGTCTGTGGGTGCTGCCCGTTGTAGAGAATGAGGGTGGTCCGGCCGGGGCTGGCTGGGGATCCACAGGCAGAGAGGCTCGCCATCATGGTGGCGGCCATGGCTCCGCCGGCCAGCCACCTCAAGGTCGCGCCGCTCGGTCTGGCCATCAAGCCTCCGAATGTGACGGCCCCTTGGCTCTCGGCGAGCCGCCGAGAGCCAAGGGGAGACCCGGGGGTGGACTGGCTGGCCAGCTCGTTAGGCTTGGCTAACCTAGCTCTTAGACGGAGCTTATCCGGGGCTGCCGGAAGGTGTCAATTCGGACTTGGGCGAGGCGGTCGATCTCCCACCCTGGCCGGAGTAGCTCCCAGCTGGAGCTGCGGCGGTCAGCGCAGGTAGAGCAGGCCCTCGCTGCCCAGGGATTCGATCCGGGCCAGGGCCACCTCAGTGCCCTTGGCGACGCAGTGGCTGGGATCGGCCACCAGCCTGGCTGGCATAGCGGTGGTCAGCTGCAGTCGCGCCCCGATTGGCCCGAGTTCGAAGCCCCGCCCGGCCACGGCGACCCCCGATTCCCGGGCCCGATCCTGCAAAGAAGGGGGAAGCTCGTCCATCAGCTGGTTGACCAGGTTGGACAGTGCCAGCAGGCCGGCCTCGCCTTCCCAGGAGCCGGGAGGTGGTGGGATGGATCGGTGGCCCAGCAGGCCCTCGTGGCAGACGATGGCCACCTGGGCGGCCTGAGGCAACAGGAAAACCAGCGGCAAAGGGGTCCAGGAGGCGATCGGCAGGCCCGCCCCGAGGGCCGCCGCCAGAGGCAGGTCCATCATGTGGGCCATCCGAGCCCCCGAGGCCATCGCCACCTGCAGCAGTGCCCGACGTGAATCCGTCGACAGCTCGGCCGACACCCCCAGCATCAGCTCATGCCGCGAGAAGAGCAGCCGCCCGACCACCCGGAGGATCACCTGGCGCAGGAACTGCTCGGCGGCCTCGGTGTCCGCCAACCGTTCCACCCCCAAGGGCCAACTCAGATCAACCTCGTCGGCCCGGTCGGCCGCCAGTTCCAGGGCGGCGACCCCGAACGCCAGGGCCCGGCCGCTTCCTTTCTGTCGGGCCAGCGCGGCCGGCTCCTCGATCACCAGGCCCTCGCCTCTCGCCCACACCGCCACCTGGTCCGGGGAGAGGTCGATGCCGAATCGGCGCAGGGCCACTCCTGTTCAGCCTCCCTCGCCGGCAGCCTTGAGCTGGAGACTGGCGCCAAGGCCAGAGAGCTTGCCCACCAGGTCCTCATAGCCCCGATCGAGATGACGGACGTTGCTGAGCCGGCTGGTGCCCTCAGCGCAGAGGGCGCCGATCACCAGTGCCGCCCCGGAGCGGATGTCGGAGATGTTCAGCTCGGCTCCTCTAAGCGGCGCACCTCCCCGGACCATCGCGCTTCGACCCTTGAGGGTGATCTCTGCCCCTAACCGCCGCAACTGCTCGGCGTGCTGGAAGCGGTTGTCGAAGAGCGCCTCGGAAACCGTGCTGATCCCCTGGGCCTGGGTCATCATGGCGACGAACTGGGCCTGCAGATCAGTGGCGAACCCGGGGTGGGGCCAGGTGGTCATGTCCACCGCCCGCAGACCATTGGGGCAGGAGAGTTTCAGCCAGGTGCCGCCCTCCTCTATCTCGCAACCGGCCCGTCGCAGCTTGTGCAGGACCTGGTCCAAGTCATCGCAGTCGAGCTGGTCGATCAGGATCTCACCCCCGGTGGCTGCGGCGGCCATGGCGAAGGTGCCTGCCTCGATGTAGTCAGCCCGCACCCGATGATCGGTGGGGTGCAGTCGGGGCACTCCCTCGATCACGATCCGGTCGCCGCCGGCACCCGAGATCCGGGCGCCCATCGCCTTGAGACAGAGGGCAAGGTCGACCACATGGGGCTCTCGCGCCGCGTTGGAGATCACCGTGATCCCGTCGGCTCGAGCCGCCGCCATCATCAGGTTCTCGGTGCCGGTCACAGTCGGCATGTCCAGCTGGACGTGGGCGCCGTGGAGATGGCTGGCTTGAGCCCGGATCCCAAATTCGTCCTCCAGCACCTCGGCCCCCATCGCCCGCAGCCCCTCCAGATGCTGCTCGACCCGGCGCAGCCCGATGTCGTCTCCCCCGGGCAGCGGCAGCTCCGCCTCGCCGCGAGAGATCAGGAGGGGACCGAGCACCAGAAGTGAGGCCCTCATCCGGCGCGCCAGATCGTGGTCAGGCTCGGTCTGGGTTATCCCCTGGGCGTCGATCTCCACCTCGCCGTCGAACCGGTCCACCCGAGCCCCCAGACCCCGCAGCAGCCGGCACATGGTCTCCACGTCCTCGATGGCCGGGACATTGCTGAGCCGGAGCGGCCCATCAATCAGGATGGCCGCGGCCATCTGGGGGAGGGCCGCGTTCTTGCTGCCGCTGACGGTTACCGTGCCTCGGAGCGGGGTGCGACCGACGATCTCCAGTTCCGGAGAGGGCGCGGCGATGGAGCTCCCCTCGAAATCAGACATGGGGCCGGTCCAGGCGGGACGCATCGGTCTCTGAGTGTTTCTGGAAGGCGAATCCTCCTCTCCTCCAGATTCGCCAGCCAAGTAGACCCAGCGCCAAGATCAGCAGCACCAGGGCCACCGCCAGGATCCGGCGGTGCCCGAAGACGGCCAACCCCAAACAGCCCAGGATGGCGGTTACCAGGTAGAAGGTGACCGCGGTCTCACGGGCGGTCAGCCCCAGTGCCAGGAGCCGGTGGTGCAGATGGCGCGCATCGGCGTGCGCGAAACCCACCCCCTGGCGGCGACGCCGGAAGATGGCGAAAGCGGTGTCCCCGATCGGCAAAGCCAGCGCCAGCACCGGCACGAACAGGGCCAGCGCCACCGTCAGCTTGGCGACTCCCAAGATGGTGATGATCCCGACCAGCATCCCGAGCAGATGGCTGCCGGAATCGCCCATGAAGATCCTGGCGGGGGCGAAGTTGAACACCAGGAAGCCCAGGCAGCATCCGATCAGGGCCGACGAGAGCAGGATCACCCCCCCCTGGCTGGGCTCGACTCCCAGACGGTTCACCGCCGCCAGGTAGAGAACTCCCCCCACGATGGCGACCACCCCGGCCGCCAGGCCGTCGACCCCGTCCATCAGGTTGATCGAGTTCTGCATCCCCATCAGCCAGATCATGGTGATGGGAATCGTTGCCCAGGCCAAGTGGATGGCTAGTCCGGGCAGGCTGACCGAGGTGATGCTGATCGCGAACAGCCAGGCCACCGCCAGCGAGCAGAGCGCCTGGATCACCAGCTTGGTCCAGTAGGCCAGGCCCAGGATGTCGTCTGCCGCCAGGAGCCCGGCGACCACCACCGCGATGACCACGATCTGGAGCCAGTGCTCGACCCCGCGGCCGCAGATCGCCATCGCCACCACGAATCCGGCCATGATCGCGAGGCCCCCCAGCCGGCCGGTCGGTCGTTCGTGGATGTGGCGCCCCCCAGGCTTGGCCACCGCTCCCACCTTGAAACTGATCCAGCGCGCCAGGGGCACACTGGCCATGGTCACCACCACCGCTACCACCAGGATCGGCAGAGCGCTCAGGTAGTGGTTGTTGATGGTGGGCACGATCAGCGCCCTGGTCAGCGGTACGGCAGAGGGAAGGCCTCACACAGGACTCGGGCCCGAGCCGCCACCTCCCGCTCCACCTCGGCGTCCCCGAGATTGTGGATGGTCCGGGAGATCATCGAGGCGATTTCGTCCATCTGCGCCAGCCCCATCCCTCTTGTGGTTACGGCGGGGGACCCGAGCCGGATGCCACTGGGGTTGAACTTGCTGGCCTCATCGAAGGGGATCGAGTTGCGGTTGACGGTGATCCCGGCCCGGTCGAAGACCTCCTGCACCTGTTTGCCGGTGAGCCCGAGCGGGCGGAGATCGATCAGCATCAGGTGGTTGTCGGTGCCGCCACTTACCAGCCGAAGTCCCGATCCGAGCAGACCCGCGGCCAGCCGCTGGGCGTTGGCCACCACCCGCTGGGCGTAGCCCTCCATTTCCGGCTGAGCCCAGGCCCTGAGGGCGGCCGCCTTGCCCGCGATGGCGTGCATCAACGGGCCGCCCTGGACCCCGGGAAAGACCGCCTTGTCGATCGCCTTGGCGTGCGCCTCCGGGGAGAGGATCATCCCGCCCCAGGGCCCCCGCAAGGTCTTGTGAGTGGTCAGGGTGACCACGTCCGCGTACGGCACAGGGCTGGGGTGGGCGCCACCAGCGACCAGGCCCGCGAAGTGGGCCATGTCAACCAGCAGGATGGCGCCCACCTCGTGAGCGATCTCGGCCAGCTGGGGAAAGTCGAAGATCCGGGGATAGGCGCTGGCCCCGGCCACCAGGACCTTGGGCCTGACATCCTGGGCCCGGCGGCGGATCTCCTCGTAGTCGAGCTGCTCGGTCTCTCGGCTGACCCCGTAGGTCTCAGCGTGGTACACGATGCCACTGAAGCTGACCGGCGATCCGTGGGTGAGATGACCACCATGGCTCAGGTCCAAACCCAAGATGGTGTCCCCCGGCTGGCAGAACGCCATGTAGGCGGCCATGTTGGCAGAGCTGCCGCAGTGAGGCTGGACGTTGGCGTGCTCCGCCCCGAACAGCTCGCAGGCCCTCTCCTGGGCCAGGATCTCGATCTGGTCCACGAATTGGCAGCCGCCGTAGTAGCGCTTTCCCGGGGTCCCCTCGGCGTATTTGTTGGTGAGCCAGGATCCCACCGCCTCCAGGACGGCAGGGCTGGCCACGTTCTCTGAGGGGATCAGCTCAAGGGTGTACTGCTGGCGATCCAGCTCCGCCTCCAGGAGCGAGGCGAGCTCGGGATCCGCCTGGTGCAGGGCGCTGAGCCTCTGTTCTGCAATCGCCATCTCAGTCCCTCCGAATCCCAGGGTCCTGCGCAGGCGCAGACACCCCCAACTCGCGGGCGCTGAGCCTGCCCTCGCGAAGTAGGACCGGCTGATCCCGAGTGAGGTCGAGTATAGATGAGGGTGCGCCCGCAGTCGGAGCCGGTTGGTCGCCCGCCAGCGCCCCGCTGAGGCCGGGCAATTGCGCCAGGGCAGACGCCGCGTCGGGGACCGGAGGATGGCCGTGACGGTTGGCGCTGGTCGTGGCCAATGCCCCGGTTCCGCGCAGCAGATCGAGCACCACCGGCAGGTTGGGAATCCGCACCCCCAAAGTCCCATCCCGGCTCAACTGGTCACCAGCACCCCGGGCTGGCAGCACCAGGGTCAGAGGCCCCGGCCAGAATCGTGCGGCAAACTCATCCGCCCGATCGTCCCAGGCCACATAGCCGCCCAGATCCTCGACCGAAGCCGTCATGACGATTAGAGGCTGAGTTTCAGGCCGGTCCTTGATGCGGTAGATACCAGCCACCCCCGAGGAGGACTCTGCCGAGCAGGCCAGTCCGTAGACGGTGTCGGTGGGCAGCCCGATGACCCCTCCTTTAGATATGGCGTCCCTCGCCGCCGCCAGACCGATCGAATTGGGCTTCCAGAGACGAGACTTCACTTCAGGATGATCTCCAGTACCCGGTCACGGTGGGAGAGGTCCTGATGGAGAGCCGGGATGGAGTCTGGCCAGGCGGACAGGAAGATCTCCCGTACCGCCGGCAAGCGTCTCGGGTCCCCTTCCAGCAGAACTGTCGTGCCTGGTCCGACACAGCTCCCCAGCGACAAGCTCAGGTCGCGGTAGGCGGCCAGTCCGTCGCTGCCGCCATCCAGCCCCAGCTTGGGTTCGAAGTCCCTGACCGTCCTGTCAAGTTCTTGCAACTCCTCACTGGTCACGTAGGGAGGGTTGCTGACGATGAGGTCGTATTGTGGCCTCCGGCGCAGCGGCTCTGCCCAAGATCCTTGGGCGACTGTGACCCGGTCCCCGACTCCCAACCGCTCGACGTTTTCCCGGGCCTGTTTGACCGCGATCTCCGAGATGTCCACGGCATCCACCGTCAGGTCGGGCCTGCCGCTCGCCAGAGCTAGCGCCAGACAACCGCTGCCGGTACCCAGGTCGGCCGCCCGCGATGGACGTCCCAAGGCACTCAGTCGAGCCAGCCCGATCTCCACCAGCTGCTCTGTCTCGGGGCGGGGGATCAGTACCCCGGTGGCGACTCCGATCGTGATTCCGTAGAACTCCCGGTTCCCTACCAGGTAGGCGGTGGGACACCCGGCCGCTCGCCTGCTGAGCAGGTCCCTGAGGAGCGTCAGCTCACCCTCGGCCAGAGGCCGCTCGAATTGCAGATAAAGGTCGATCCGCCGGATGCCCAGACCGTGGGCCAGGAGAAGCTCCGCCTCCAGCCGGGGGCGGGCAACGTGGGCCCGCTCGAGGAAGCTGGTCGCGCGCTGGAGTACTTGAAGGAGTTTCACCAGGTGCTAGCTCCTTCGAACTGACCTGGTACCCTTCGGCCGATCCATTGGAAAAGTTGACGCAAACCGTTACCGGACTGTAACTGAACGTATCGAGGGCGCGAATCAGCCCCGGGGTACGCTCCCCGCATCATGACCGCCGTGGGTGAACCATCCCCTTTTCTCCGTGCCCCAGGTCGGCGCGCGTCTCGGCGGCGCGGCCAGTCGACTGTTGAGTTCGCCCTAATTCTGCCGATCGCGATCGCAATCTTGGCCCTCGCTGCCACCGGAGGCCAGATGCTCGTGTCGGCGATCAACCTGACACAGGCCGCCCGTTCTGGAGCTGTCCAGGCAATTGCCGATTACAACGGCGATCTGACCTCGCCCTCGACCGAAGCCACCGACGCTTCGACGGCCGCCGAACAGGAACTTGGGGTGACCTCCCTCACGTGTAAAGGTGATCCCTCGGGCTCATCGACGCTTCCTTGCCTCAGTGTCAGCCACATCTCAGGTACGACCTCCGGCGAGACACAGATCAAGGTCAGGATCTGGCAAAGTATCGTCCCCTTCCTACCCCTCATCCCCTCGGTCACGGTGAGCGCCTACGCAACTGCAGGAACTGACTCAGCATGAGACTGAGGCCAGCCCCCCGTCGCCGAGGTTCGTCCCAAATGGGACGGCGGTTTGTCGATACCCAGTCGGGACAGGTGGCGGTACTGTTCGCCATCTCTTTGTTGGTGCTGGTCTTGGCCGTAGGGGTTGCCATCGATGGTGGCTTCGGTCTCCTCCAGTATCGCCAGGCTCAGAACGCCGCCGACTTCGCGTCGGAGGCAGTCGCCCAAGCTCTCTATCCCCAGTGCACCGACATCGGCGTGGCCGAGACGGGCCCAGAGCTGGTCGACATAATCAACGACATGATCTCGACCAACTCGCCGTCCACCATCACCACTACCAGTGACAATATCCCGCCCTACGGGTGGACTGGGTACTATCTCGGGGCAACGGGACAACCGATCACGGTTGCCGGCGAACCCAGTCCGCTCCCGGTTTACGAAAGCGTATCTCCCTACACGGAATACCTACCTCCGACCGGCACCTGCGGTGTCCATATCACGGTGACACCCACCTGGCCGCCCTTCGTCATGCAGATCCTCGGCGTCACCCATCTTGAGACGGCTGCCGCCGCCGCCGCGGTCAACCCGGCCAGCGACGGGGGTCCGGCAACGGCCATCGTGGCGCTGGCCGAAAACGGTCCGCACATTATTGGTGACTTCGGAGATGGCGAGTTCCAAGTCCAGGGGACGGTCTTCGACAACTCGGACGGCTGTCTGAACTCCTCCGCCTCGGAAACCCCGCCCAGTTGCAGCACCTGGGGTGCCACGAGCAACGTTGACGTAATCGATGGCAAGCAGGACGGCTCGATGTATGACTGGGGCGATTTCTACTACCCGGAAAAAACGATCAGCAACGAAAATCCGCTAGACAGTTGCTTTGCCACCGGGCAGAAGAATACCGACTCCACAGGGGCTGACCCCGAGGATTCCGGGACTCCAGCGACCTTCCCTGTGGCCAACCCAGTCCCCTACGTAGACCAGCCAATCTACGACTACACCTGCGCGGATCCGAACGGAATCCCCGCTCCAGTGAATATTTACACGGATAACGACATCGCGACTACAGGTGGGTCCGCGACGCAGCCGTCGCAGTACACCACAGCTCCAATCTCAGTTCCACCACCAGAGCCCGCTAACGCCGGGTGTGGTGGTGAGTTGGTGATTACCGGCAAAACGGGCTCCACCGGCGTGATCTCAACTACCGGCGGCATCACCACTTACGAGCCCGGTTACTACGAATACACCCCCGTGATCACCGGGAACGCCGTATTTGACAACTGCAGTCAGGTCGACGGCGTCTCGGGTGCTGCCACTCCCGCAGCCGGCATCTACTACTTTGAGAATGGGATAGCTATCGAGCCGGTGTCCGGAGACACAGTGAGCGGCACTGCGGTTGTACTGGCAACTCAGAATCCCATTGGGAACGGCTACATCCCGTCGACGGGGACTCCCGGAAAGCCAGCCTCGAGCGACAGTTGCACGGACTCCTACTACAAGGGAGGAGCGCAAACAACCCAGAGCTACACTGCCTGCCCCTACGACAACGGCTACTACAACGTTGGCGACGGTGAGCCCGCGATCGGACTCGGTAGCGAAGACTGCAATCAGCCCGGGGCCGATGAGACCTGCAGCGTTGGCACTGGGGATCTCGCAACCTCGTCGTACGACTGCGGTAACGGCCTGGGCAGCATTCCCGGCATCGACTGCAATCCCGACGCCACAACTTCGAGCAACAACAATTCCGGAACGTTCACCCTCAACCCGGTGGGTAACGGTGTGGCGATCCCCTCGTCGGTGACAATTGGTTCGCAACCAGATAACTACATGGGTCAGGGCCTCAATGACAGCCTGTACATCGGTGGTGACGGCACGACCGACATCACCGGTCCGCTTGATGGGCTTTGGACCGGGTTCGTGACTTGGCAGGAAAGCACCGTCGACGGCACCTCGGCCGACGGGACCGACACGTGCACCCCGTACGCTGATCTGGCCACCGCCCAGAGCGGAGACACCGTGTGCGCTAACGATGGCTTTGACAACCTGCTCGGCGACAGTGACAACATCACGCTGGAGGGCGTTGTCTACAACAACAGTTTCGAAGAAGGTCAGGATCCCTCCAACGAGACAATCTGGGGCGGAAACGCAGCGCTGCCCTACGCGCAGGGTGGGATGATCGATGCCGGGTTTGGCTTCGCCACGGATCCGACCTACACCACGGACGGCTTGGGATATGGAACCGGAGGGACCGGGCAGACCTGCGGTACGGGCCAGCCCGGGGCGGGAGGCACCGGCTGCGATGTTTTCATCAACGGCCTGGCCATGGTCGACATCTTCCAGACTCAGGGCGTAACCCAATTGGCCATCGGTGGGAGTGGTCTTCCAATTCCTGGACTTCAGGGCTCAGGCGCGATTCTGACGTACTGAGAAGTGCTCAGAAAACAACGCGGCCAGAGCGTGGTTGAGTTTGCGCTGGTAGCGCCCATCTTCTTCGCGTTGCTCTGGGGGATAATCGCCTCCGGTATTCTCTTTTTCCAGGCCAGCGCGGTCAACGACGCCGCCCAGGGGGCCGCCCGGGCGGCATTGGTGGAGGAGTCGTTCACAAGCGGAACGACCACCGGCAGCCCCAGCGGGCTCAGCTGCACCGCGGCTGATCCCGGAGAATCCGGTACAGACAGCGGCAATTCCCTCGGCTCTCGACCTCTCGAAACCGCCGCCCAGCAGGCTGCCAACATCGTGACCGTGGACCCCGACCCACTCTGCGAGTCGACCACCGGGGTAGCCGGATTCTGTGGAGACGTCAAGGCCGACACACTGGTACAGACGGCGGTATCCGGGGATGCGACGATAATGCTCTGCTTGGTCCCCGCCCCGACGACGACCGCCTGCACGAATACCACCAGCAACCCCGATGCAGCTGATGCTCAGGACTGTCAGCCGTCGTACACGGTCAAGGTCTCGTACACCGTGAAGCCGCTGGCGCCCCTGCTTGGCGCCCAGTTTGTACTTACCTCCACCAGCACCCTGCAGGAGCAGGCTCCGCCCACCGGCGACTAGCCGCGCCCACTACCGCCCGACGATCCACATCCTCTTCGACTCCTACCGGCTAACCTCGGGCAGCAAGTACCCGCCCCAAGACAGCGTCATCGACCGAGGCGGTGGTCGGTTCCCTAAAGGATGAATCCTCTCTTGTGGTAGACATGAGGCCATGCAGGTCGGAGTCGTCTTCCCCCAGACCGAAATTGGTGACAGGGCTCCATCCATCCTGGCATACGCGGCAGGAGTGGAGAACCTCGGCTTCCGCCACCTGTTGGCCTACGACCACGTTCTTGGCGCGGACCCCGCGATACACCTGGGCTGGAAGGGACCTTACGACGTCGAGACCACCTTCCATGAGCCGCTGGTGCTGTTCGGCTACCTGGCGGCGGTGACCTCGCTGGAGCTGGTCAACGGGATCATCATCCTGCCCCAGCGCCAGACCGCCCTGGTGGCCAAGCAGGCAGCCGAGGTGGACATCCTCTCGGAAGGCAGGTTTCGGCTAGGGATTGGCCTGGGCTGGAACGCTGTCGAATACGAGGCCCTGGGAAAGTCCTTCTCCGATCGAGGGCGGAGAGTAGAGGAGCAGGTCGGTCTGCTGCGCCGGCTCTGGACTGAGAGCAGCGTCACCCACCAGGGTCCCTACGAGCGGGTGACCGGCGCAGGGCTGGCCCCGCTCCCCCGGCAACGGCCAATCCCCATCTGGTTCGGCGCCCAGTCAGATCCCGCTTTGCGCCGCGCCGGCCGCCTGGCCGACGGCTGGTTCCCCCAGGCGTCTCCAGGCGAGGCTTTGGAGCGGGCCAGATCCCTGGTAGCGGAAGGCGCCAGGGCCGCGGGTCGAGACCCCTCGGAGCTGGGAATGGAGGGTCGGGTAAGTTGGGGCACCGGCGGTATCGAGCATCTGCTCGACCAAGTCGGGAGCTGGCGGGAAGCCGGCGCCACCCATCTCTCGCTCAACACCATGGGCGCCGGGCTGAGATCCGTGGATGACCATCTCTCCGTTCTAGCTGAATGCGCCGCCGCCCTGGGTCTGACACGCTCCTGATCAATCGGCCCCGACCCGGATTCGGTCGCTGGGATGCCTGAGCTTCCCGAGGTGGAGGCGCTGGTGCGCTTCCTCGCTCTGCGCACCAGAGGGAGCCGCCTGGATCGCCTGGAACTGGCCTCGTTCTCCGCACTCAAGACGGTTCAACCTCGCCTGGAGGATCTGGTGGGGCGGGACGTGCTGGGGTGGCAACGCAAGGGCAAATACCTATGTCTCGAGACGAAAGGTGCCTGGCTGGTGTTACATCTGGCCAGGGGCGGATGGCTCAGGTGGTACGACCACGTCCCTGAGGCGAGAGCTCGCCCGGGCCATGGCCCCCTGGCGCTGCGGGTAGGGCTCCAGTCCGGCGATGGTGACGGAGGGGGACCCGGCTTCGATCTCACAGAGGCCGGCACCGAGAAGCGCGTCTCGTTCTGGGTGGTGGACGATCCCGACCGGATCGAGGCGGTGTCCAGACTGGGCGTCGATCCGCTCGACCCGGCCTTCGACAGCGGCACCTTGGCCGAAGTGCTGAGCCGTGCTCGGGGGACCGTCAAGTCGGCGCTCACCGACCAGTCCCTGCTGGCCGGAGTAGGTAACGCCTACTCCGACGAGGTTCTCCACGCGGCCAAGCTCTCTCCGTTCAGGCCAGCTCGGCGCCTGTCAAAGTTCGAGGTGATCGAACTCCAGCGGGCCCTGGTGGAGCTGCTCCGGGCCGCGGTGGCAGAGCGGGCCGGCCTCGAGGCAGGGCAGCTGAAGAGCGAGAAGCGTTCAGCGCTCAGGGTGCACGGCCGCACCGGATCAGCCTGCCCGGCCTGCGGAGACACCATCTGTGAGGTGGCATTCGCCACGAGGTCTCTCCAGTACTGCCCCAGTTGCCAGACTGGCGGCCGTCGTCTCGCCGACCGCCGCCTCTCCCGCCTCCTGAAGTGACCGGGGAGGAAGTTGGCCAGCAGGAGGCCCTCTACAAGCTCAGCTGCAGCAGGAGAGTGTCGACCCAGCGCCCCTGCTTGAAGCCGACCTGGCGTAGCCGCCCGACCTCCACGAACCCGGCCCCCAGGTGCAGCGCAGGCGAGGCAGCTTCACCGGAGTCGGCGATCACCGCCAGCACCTGCTTGGCTCCCCAGGCTCGTGCCGCGGCGATCAGTTCGGTCAGGAGGCGACTCCCTAGCCCCTGGCCTGTCCGCCGGGGATCGATGTAGATGGAGTCTTCCACCGTGAAGCGGTAGCCAGGCCGGGGACGCCACGGAGTCGCCAGCGCGTAGCCGACCAGCTCGGCTCCATCGATCGCGACCAGAAAGGGCAACCCCACCTGATCCAAGGCCTCCAGCCTGGCCTGCCAGTCCTCGGTGCTGGGCGCGACCAGCTCGAAGGTTGCCAGCGAGTCCCGCACATAGCCGCCGTAGAGGACGGCCACCGCTTCGCAGTCGGAAGCAGTTGCTGGTCGGATCGACACCTCCGATTCGGTGGGGCTCATCTCCAAGTTATACCGGGCGGATCGGCTGACATGGGGCGGCGTGGACTCGCCCCAACTGAGGGATCTGGATCGGTTCCGACCGCCCTGCACCCTCCCCAGTCCCTGGCCAAGGCCACCTGCCCCCGGAGTCGACGCTCAGAGAGCGGGAGTTTCCAGCTCCGCCGTTTCGTCGACCGGTGCCGGCCCCAGCCATAGCTGGCGCTCGAACTCGATCTTGAAGACGATCGTGGTGCGGGTGGTCCGCACCCCGGGCAATTCCTTGATCCAGTCCACCAGCCCCAGCAGCGCTTCGGTGTCAGCGGCCCGGACCTTGAGGAGGAGGGAGAGATCTCCGGCGATGCTGTGGCATTCGTCGATCTCCGGCCGCTGGCGCAGACGGGCGGCCAGGGTGCCTCCGGTCACGTCCGCCTCCACCCCGACGAAGGCGGTCACTGGCCGGCCCACCGCTCGCGGATCCAGTTCCAGGGTCCAACCTCGGATCACTCCGTCCCGCTGGAGCCGCCGGATGTGCTCATGGACGGACGAGGGCGCCAGCCCCGCCGCCTGACCGACCCGAGCCAGGGTGGTGCGGGCATCGGCCTGGAGAGAACGCAGGATCGCCGAATCAGTTTCGTCCAAGTAAGGGTCTGAGGAGATCTCTTCGAATTTTCTTCGCCTGGCTTGCACTCATTTCTCCTGTACCTGAAGATCAAAGCCATGATACGGAACTTCCTCCGACATCTGACCAGCGGCAGGCGAATTATTGCCTGCGAATCGGGCTCAGCCCGACAGCTGGCCGTCTTCGGCATGGTGCTGGCCGCCGGGGCCTGGGGGATCAGCTTTGTGGTGACCCGGGGCGCGGTCGCGAGCTACCCGGTGGTGGGATTCCTCTTCTTGCGCTTCGCGGTCGGCGGCGGAGTGCTCCTGGTGATTGTCCTGCTCTCCCCCACCTCCCGGGGCAGCTGGCGGCAAGCCCCCAAGGGCATGCTTCTCCTGCTGGGGGCGGTGCTAGCCTCGGCCTACCTGGCTCAGACCCTGGGCCTGGAACTAGGCGCCGGGCCTGGGGTCGCGGCGGCGCTCACCAGTCTGGTGGTCGTAATCACCCCCGCTCTGGAGTGGGCTCTGCGGGGTCAGGCTCCCGATGGTCGCGTGATCGGGGGGGCCTTTCTGGCGGTGGCCGGCACCTTGCTCGTCTGCCTCACCGTCCCTGTCCAGAGCAGCGCTACTCACCCCCATGCCACCATCGGCATGGCCCTGGAGGTGGTCGCGGCCGCCGCCTTCTCCCTCCAGGTGGTGCTGGTCGGGCGGCTGGGTCACTGGGTCCCGGCGGTCGCACTGGGGGCCTGGCAGCTGCTCGCCCTGGCCGCGGTCCTGGGTCTGGCGGTGCCATTCACCGGAGGCCTGGCGCTGCCATCGGTGAGTGTGCTGGCGGACATCGTCTTCTGCGGACTGGCCGCGTCTGCCTTCGCCTTTGCAGTCCAGGCGGCGGCCCAGCAGCACATCTCCACCTCTGTGGCCGCCCTGATCATGGCAATTGAGCCGGGGATCGCCATGGTCGGCGGCGCCGTAGTCGGAGTCCAGGCGCTCACTCCCCTCGCCCTGCTGGGGTTGGTGCTGCTCTCAGGCGGATCGGCCGCCTCAAGTGCTGGCCGGGCCCTGGGCCTGGCCCGGCGTCTCTTCGCCCCACTCGGGCGATTTCCGCGGCCTGTCTAAGCAGGCTGCGGGAAGTCTGGCCCCCTGATCGACCGGACCGCTCCCGCCTCGGTTCAGCCAATCGCCCAGTTCACCGGATCAACGTGGAGATGCGGAAATGGCATCGGGGAATGGCAGCCGGCGGCGACAACCAAGTGGTATCCCGCCCTGTTCGCATCGACTCTGCTGTCCCGGGCAAACGGCTGGGCCGTCTCCAAGACATGCCGCCAGAGGTCCCGGTGATCGGGTCGGCGGTCGTCGATGGAGCTCAAGCGCCGGCGGGGATCGATCAGGATCTGAATCCGACCGCTCTTCTACCGCGGCCCGACGACGCTCAGCTGATCGTGCGAGAAGAGAAGGGTCGAGTCGACATCACCTGGGCATATCCCGCAGAGGTGAGATCCCTCAACTTCGATTTCAGTTTCTCTCCAGCTGATCGAGCAGGTCGGCAAGGTCCTCGGGATACAAAGTGTCGCCGGTATTTCGGAGCTTCTCTCTGGTCCACCAGCGATGTTCCTCGACGACCTGGCGTTCGACATCCGTCCAGCCGGCGGCATCAGGCTCGAACGATTGGCACCGGACCAAGAAGAATTCTTCGTCCTGCGCGATCCGCATCCCTTGGAATTGATGCTCGACGTGGCGGCGCAGGACGACCTTTCCCAGCTCCCCCACGATCAGCCCCGTCTCCTCGCGCAACTCCCGGCGGGCGGCCTCTTCGGCTGACTCTCCGTCGTCAATCCCACCCCCCGGGGTGAACCACCAGGTGCCGACTGCGGGGCGGGCGGGATCGCCGCCTCGGAATAGCAGGACATCCCCGACCTCGTCAAGCAGCAAGACCCTGGCCGCTTTTCGTTGACGCAGCAGTGCGTCGCCGGGACACCCATGGCCTGCCCCAGGCGCCCCGATCCCCCCGGCTGATGAGCAGCCAGGGTACCGAGTCACCTCACCCTCTGGGCAATGGTCCGCCGCGATCCCTGGTTGCCGTCCGCGCCCAATCCCCAGCTCTGCACTCGGCGGGGATGGATGCGGATGAGCTCACCGCTCATGCCACCCCCACCGTCCCAGTGGTCAGTGAGCGCCTCGGCGGCTCCCCGGATCTGGACCCCTCGCACCTTCCAGGGGTCGACAGACGCCAGGTCGTCGACCACGAACGCGACCTGGGCATTGGACTCGATGTTGTGGAACTTACGGCTAGCTCCGAGGTTCCAGCCCCCGATCTCGACAGTCCCCCGATCCTCATCGACGCTGAACCCCACCGGGTTGTTCTGGGGCCCCCCGTCGGGCCCGACCATCGCCAGCCGACCAAGACGCTGCGAGCGCAGGTATTCCAATTCGGCATCGGTGAAGATCATGGGGTCACTCTCCTTGGATTGAAGCATCCGGGCCGCGCTCGCTGCCCGAAGCCTATCGGGGGGCGGCTGGGAGCCGCCCCAGGTTCCAGTAGACTTGCGACCGACATGATGCCTCCCGATTTCGAAGTCGGCCCGGCCGAGCACCGGCTAGCCGGGTGGAAGTCGGGCCAGGGACCGGTGGTGCTGGTTCTGCACGGAGGTCCCGGGCTGTCCGACTACACGGACGGCCTGGCTCCGGAGCTGGTGGATGGCTACACCGTGGTGAGCTATCAGCAGCGCGGCCTCGCGCCCTCTTCGACCTCCGGTCCCTTCGATGTCGGGACCCAAGTGGAGGACGTGCTGGTGGTGTTGGACGGACTGGGTCTGGACCGCCCACTGGTCATCGGCCACTCCTGGGGAGGGCACCTGCTGCTGCACCTGATCGCGGCCCACCCTGATCGGGTCTCCGGGGCACTGGTGGTAGATCCCCTGGGAGCCGTCCCCGACGGAGGTGAGATGGACCTAGGCCGCATTCTCGGAGAACGAGCGACTCCCGAGGCAGCCGCACGCTCGGCGCAGCTGGACGAGAGAGCACTCCGGGGAGAGGGCTCGGCCGCCGACCAAATCGAGGGGCTCTCCTTGGTATGGCCCGGCTACTTCGCCCACCCGGCGACTGCCCCGCCGATGCCGCCGATGGAAATCTCGGTGCCCGCCTACTCGGAGACCTTCGCCTCGATTCACGAGCACTTCGATCTGAAGACCCTGGTCCTGCAACTCCCGAAGCGCACGGTGCCGACCACCTTTCTGCTGGGAGCTGAGAGCCCGATCCCCCCGGATCACGGAATCGCGAGCGCGGCCCTGATGCCGACCGCCGAGGTGAAGGTGGTGCCCGACTGCGGTCACATAGTCTGGTTGGAGAAGCCCGGGGTGGTCCGCGAAGAACTGGACCGCCTGCGCGCTCGAACCGCCTCGGTCTCCTAGGCGGCGGATTGCGGTGGCACCGCGCCGAGCGAGTCGGTGAGCCCCGACCGCGCACCTTGGGTCAGCCTGGCGCTACTACCAAACAAAGAGTTTGGCCTTGATCTCGCTGCCGCGGAGTAAGCGCTCCAATTCAACCGTCTTGCTCCCGCTCCAATGCCGCTCGCGTATCTCCAGACCCTCCGGTTCGGACGGCTCGCCCAACAGGCTAGGCAGGGCGGGAACTTCGACTGCACCTATCCCTTGAACCCACCCAGCTAGGGCACGGTATACGCCACCAACTGAGGCTTGCCCCGCGCCTTCGCCTTCGAGGTCTGTGGCCCCCCGGCTGAGACGAGCACCGTATTGTCGGCGATTGCGAGCGGCGCGTTCGTGGAGGTCGGGAGCCGATGCCGGTAGACGATGGCGCCGGTCGTGCTGTTGAGCGCAATCAGCGTGCCGTGGTACAGGCTGGTGAAGACCAGATCACCCGAGACCGTGGCCGCGCCGAGCGGTAGGTCGGACACCTTGGTATCCCATTCGACTTTGCCCGTCGAGAGGCTGAGGGCTTCGATCTCTCCGGCTACCGCGCCGGCGGGGAGGCCCAGCACCGTGCCGAGCGTCTTGGCCCGGAACGGGTAGTCGTCCGTCACCACGTAGATGCTGTTCCCGGCGAGCGCCATGTTGCTGAGGATGCCCCCAACCGGTCCCGGCTCATACGTGTACGGCGCCTTCAATTTGCTTCGGTGCTCCAGGGCCTGGACGGAGTCGTTGTCGTGACCGTTGTGGGCGCCGACCGGCGTCTTCCAGATGAGCGCACCGGTTTGGGCGTTCATGGCGTAGACGTAGCCCATTTTGCCGCCACCGATGACCGCTGACACTCCGTTCACGTCCGCGGCGATGGGGGACGCCTGCATGTCGTAGTCCTTGAAATCGTCCGGCACACCCTGGTAGTACCAGTTCAGTTTGCCCGTTGCCCCTGAGAGGTTGACGTCGCTATTGGTATAGAGGATCTTCGACGGGTACTTAATCGCTGAGGCGGCGCTCTGGTAAGGGTTGCCGATGCCGAAGGTGACCGAGCCGTCAGCCCCGACCAGAGGTGTCTCCCATGCCCCTCCGGCGCCCAAGCCGAGGGCCTTGACACCCTTGTCCAGACCGAGCACGGTGTTGAACCGCCAGAGCAGCTTGCCGGTCGAGGCGTTCAGCCCCAAGAGCACCCCACCACCGGACCCGGATCCGTATTGGCTGGCTAGGTAGACGCGTCCATCGGTCACCTGCGGCTGAATGCCAAAGGTGCCCTCGCCGCTCCTGAGAAGATGGCGGTCAACCCAGAGCGTGCGCCCAGTCGCGGCATTGAGGGCGAACACTGTAGTCGGTGAGGCTCCAAAGACGGTGCCGTTGGCGACAGCGACCCCGTTTGGCCCCGGCCCGCTCTTCAACGGCAGGTTCAACCGGTGCTCCCACCTCAGCTTCCCGGTGGTCAAGCTGATCGCGTAGACGTTGGATTCTTGGTCCTGGATGTAGACCACCCCATTCACCACAATCGGCACCGCGGTCAGCGCACCCCCGCCGTCGACGCTGGTGGCCCCCTTACCGGTGAGGGTGAAGCTCCACGCCTGCTTGAGGTCGGACACATTAGCGGACGAGATCACAGAGCCGGTCGCGTCCCGGGTGTTGGCGAGGTCGCCGTTGGGGTACGGCCACGACCCGGACGGTACCGAGGCGCCGGGGGACGCTGCCTCGGCGACGCCGGGAGCCAGCAGGGCCACTCCCGCGCTCAGCAGGGAGATCAGCAGCGCAGCGCAGCGCCGCCTGTTGGCCATCGGCGTCGCGGTACCCGAGCTCACAGCCGACTCACAGCCGATCCGGTGTGCGCTTTCCACTTCTCAAAGTTCTCCTATTGGCTCCCAACGAAGCGGCCGGGTGTGGCACGTCACGGGCTGGTGAAGGAGGCGGCACTTCGCGCCCGACTGTCGGGGTTGGGCACCGCCAGATCAGGATCCTGAATGTAGTAACCGCGGGATGCCCCATTGAAGATCAGCAGAACTGCTGCCAGTCCGACCAGCCAGACCCCTATCCCGGCGACCAGGTCAGCCGGGGCGTACACCGCGGCATCCTGGATGAGCGCGACTAGCAGGCTCAGAGTAGTGCTGGCGAAGAACAGCGCAAAGGCGAGCCGAGCCCAGTTGTGCCCTCTGCCGTTCGCCCAGGCCATCCAGAGCCACAGGCCGATGGCGATCGGCGCGGCGACGACATCGGGGACGATATGGGTGACCCAGACAGCGTGCCAAAGCATTGCGGCGAGGTGTGGATACCTCTCAGCGATTGTGGATTTGACGCTGTCGGCAGTCGCCAGAATGGTGATCAAGGCGATCAGCTCAATCGCCGCGCCGACGTACATCAGCCTCACGGCGGCGAACACTGTGCGCACCGACCGTGGCGCGCCTGGCCGCAGACGCATCCAAAGCGCGCTCTTGATCAGATCTGCCGACTCCCCGAGCCCTGGCCGTCGCTGGCACTTCAGGGCACTGGCCATCAGCACCGCGAGGATCTCCTGCTCGTGCTCGCGCCGGAACGCCCGGGGGTACCACGCCAGAATTCGCAGGTAGCGCCGCTCCAGGGCGGACGAGTTGGTCATGTGACCGCCCCTCCGGCCCGCCTCAGTCGCGCGAGCGCGGTGGCGGCGTTGGTTCTCAGCTGGCTGGCCTCGGCAGCTAACCGCTCCCCGCCGGCAGGCGTGAGTCGATAGTAACGGCGCAGCCGACTTGCCACGATCTCCTCTCGGTCTACCTCGATCAGCATGTCCGCTCGGAGTCGGTCCAGGGCCGTGTAAAGGGTTCCGGCACGCATCCGTACCCGCCCGCCCGAGATCTCCCTGACGTCGGTGATGATTCCGTAACCATGCCGACTGCCGCCAGCCAGCGCCGTCAGGATCAGGAAGGTCGCCTCCTGAGTTGCACGGCTGCTCATACCTGTAGCATATATCATTGAACTAGCGGTAGCGCCCGTCCGGGAGGACAGTCCGGGATCATGATCGTCACCACTACCGAGAACATTCCAGGTACGCGGGTGGTGAAGACCATGGGCCAGGTCTTTGGCCTGACTGTGCGATCCCGAAGCCTCGGCGGCAACATCGCCGCCTGGCTCAATAGCCTGGCCGGCGGGGAGATCGGATCCTACGTCAAGCTCAACGAGGATGCTCGGCGTCAGGCACTCGACCGCATGGTCCAGAATGCCACCGCCATGGGGGCCAACGCGGTGACCATGATGCGGTTCGGCTCCACAGAGATGGGCAAGAGCATGAGCGAGATCGTGGCTTACGGCACGGCCCAGGTGGTCGAGTGGATCTCGACGTCCCCCTCGTCGTGAACGCCAAGGGCGAAGGGGACCGCCGTGGGTGTCGTAGAGATCGTGATCCTGATCAACGACCCGGCGAGACTCCGCCCTACCTACTCTGACTTGCCACTGAACCCGCCGATCCCCAGCGATGAGTCGCCCGCTGAGTCCGAGCCGCTAGGGACGGGATGTTCCCGGCAAGCCGCCTCTCCACCCCCGGTGGTTATCGCGTAACGGCTTCGCCCGGCAACGGGGGAGGGCCGTCGAGGAAGACCGTCGTGGGCACGAAGAACAGGGCGCCGGTCACCGCGGTGGAGAAGTCGAGGATCCGGTCGTAGTTACCGGGCGGGTCCCCGAGGAACATGTGCTGGAGCATCAGCTCGGTGACCGAGGGCGTCGCGGCGTACCCGATGAAGTACGTGCCGAACTCCCCGGCGCCCAACGACCCGAAGGGCATGTTCTCCCGCAGAATCTGACGCTGGGTACCATCGGCCTCGATGATGGTGTTCAGCGCCACATGTGAGTTGGAAGGCTTGACATCGTCGTCCATCTCGACATTGGAGAGCTTGGCCCGCCCGATCACCCGCTCTTGCTCTTCAACCGTCAGGGCATTCCAGGCGGCCATGTCGTGCCGGTACTTCTGGACGATGACGTAGCTCCCACCCGCGAACGCCACATCCTCGACTCCGACGGTCACCGCCGCCTCGGCTGCCGGTCCGCTCGGGTTCTCGGTCCCGTCCACAAAGCCGAGCAGGTCCCGGTCGTCGAAGTACCTGAACCCGTGGACCTCGTCGACCACCGAGGCGGCCCCGGCCAGCCGGCCGACAACCAAGGAGGCCAGCTCCCAGCACAAATCCATCGTCGCGGCCCGGATGTGGAACAAGAGATCACCCGGGGTGGCCACCGCCCGGTGCCGATCGCCCTCGAGGGCCCGGAACGGGTGTAGCTCGGCCGGCCGGGGGCCGGCGAAAAGGCGATCCCACGCCGCCGATCCCACCCCCGCCACGACGGCCAGCCCACCCTGCAGGGAACGGAAGCCGACCGTCCGGGCCAGTCCGGACAGGTCGGCGAGCAGGTTGTGGACCACCGACTCACCGCCGTCATTGATTGTCATGACGAGGATGACCGCGCTGGCCGTTAGCGGCGTGAGCACGCGCTGGGCCACCCGCGGCCCAGCAACGGCCGCCGGGCTCTGTGAGACGGTCACCGTCGACGTCCTCCCGTGTCTCCCCTCCGGCGTTCCTTGAGCTGACGGGGTCGTGGCAGGCCGGGGGCGGTTCCGGACGAGCCTAGCCGTGGCATATGGCCGCAGACCGGGCCGTTGGCTTGCCAGGTACCGCCCCAAGGCCGGCGGATGACATCGCAGATCGTGGTGTGCTCTTCCCTCGCCCGGGCACCCAGGGCCTCTGGTCGGCCACCAGATCTTCCATCATCTCATCTTGCTCGACCCTCGACGAGGTCGTGCCCCACGAGTGACTTGGCACGCCTCGGCACCCGCTTTCGCGTTCACCCCGTCCGACGCAGCGAAATTCTGGTGCCCGATCAGCGCGGTGGCGGCCGACCTCGACATCCGCGTGCCGAGCGACGAGGGCGAGCTGCTCCGCCACCTGACGACCCTACAAGGGACTACCAGCCCCTCCCGGCTAGGGCCTGACGACCCACCCTGTCTAGGTTGGTCGGTCACCGATGTCTCGAGACATCGGAAATGGTGGGGCAGCTGCAGGGTTGTAATTTGGACCAAAGTTGACTTGCCCTGGACCAGCTTGTCCCCAGTCTCCTGATCCGGTGCACAGGCGCGCCCCATGCTTTGGCGCTCCCGCTGATCTCAAGCTGAGATCAAGCTAGCCGAACGCCTAAGGGACGCCGTCTGTTCTGGTGCCACCTCGACGCTGATGGACTTCTCCCGATTGCGGCCCGCGTCGTCGTGACCAGTCCTCTCGGATGGTACTCGCGACGCATGATCTCCCGACCCGGCGGCGGGTGCATGACCAGTGAGTTGTATCCCGACAGTCAGATCGCCCGTCGGGGCCATCCTCGGCGAGCGCCCCCGGTGACCGAGTTGGTGCCGTAGCGCAGCCGCCACGTCGCCTCGAACGCATAGGCCAAGGCAAGAACTATCAAAAACGCCAGCCCTTCAGATCGGTCGATGAGGCTCCGGCCCACACCAAGCTCCGCAAATTCGAAGAGCGCGAGCAGCGCCCAACCAGTTCCGCTCACGATGCAGTGCGCCTCGCGACAGCGCCAGAAATTGAGCAGGCAGTAGGTGCTGGCAAGCAGCGTCGTGACCGACCCGAGCGCCAGCCCCGCCCGAAGGGGCAGATGTGGCGCGGCAGATACACCGATCGCGATCAGTGCAAAAAACAGGCACAGCCAAAGGCCACGCGGCAACAGCCGGTCGGTGAAGCGCTTGCTCCGGGTATCTCCGGAAAGTTGAGGTGGCGAGCAGCAGACCTGGAGTAATGATTGCAACGCACGCTGGCCGGCGTTCTGAGGCTCTGGGGTGGTCACGGCCGGAGCCTACACCCTCCCCCCAGAGGGAGAGTCAACCCCTGCTCAGGCCTCTCGCGGATCTTGGGAGCGGAAGTCAGCCCGACCTCCGAGCTCGTCAGCGTAGTGCGCCTGGAAGTCCTCGATGCGCTGCAGCCCGAGCCGGAGATCGGCAATCTGTACTTCCGTGCGATTGCGGACGGCTTCCAGCATTTGGGCCAGTCTCGGGCCGATCGGCGACTTTGTCCGACTGAGATAGGTGCCACAGAGATCTTGAATCTCCGCCAGCGTCAAGCCGATAGTTCGCAGGGTACGCACCACGTCAACACACCACAATGCTTCCTCGTCGAAGAGCCGGTAGTTGCCTGGGCTTCGGCCTGCGGTATAGATGAACCCCAGGTCTTCGTATTGGCGGAGCACCTTGACCGGAACGCCAGTTCGACGCGACAGTCCGCCGATGGTCATCACCGTCACCCGATGGCCTCCACCGTCGGCCGGCTGCAGCCTGAGGCGCCCATCAGGGCGGCCATGATCTGCTCCTCCGTCGGCAGATCGATACGACATGACGGCTCTTGATCCAAAGCATTCCCGGTAACGTCTGCGCCGTCAATGAGCAGCGTTGGTGAGGGATACGGTCCTTCCAACTCCTCGACCACCACGCTCGCGCCGGCGCGGGTCAGGCAATCACGAAGGGTAGAGCGCAACTGGTCGATCAAAGGGCAGCCTGGCACGTAGAGCAGCTTGACGGTTGTAGGCGGCCGAACTTCCTTGGTCACCCGCCTTACCCGTGCCTGCCCCCGGGACGCACGAAGCGGAGATCCTCGTAGCGCTCCCCGGATGCGGTCACGGGGGACATGAGCATCCCCGCTGCCAGGAACCCAGCCTTGGCGGCAACTCTCTGGCTCGAGACGTTGTGCTGGTCAATGCGAAGTTCGATTTCGCTAGCCAAGCCTGCCTGCAGGAGCCACCGAGCAACCAGTCCCACCGCCGCCGAGGCATATCCGCAGCCGCGATGCTGCGGAGAGACGCCGTAGACGAGCTCCACAACCTCCCCACCGTGACCACCGATCCCGACCTGGCCAACCAGTCTATTCGGACCGTCCACGACGATTGCCAGCGCGGGGCCGTGCAAGCTCAGCTCATTGCGCCACCCAGCGAGCCAATCTGCGATCAACGCCTCGCAGTCCCGAAGGGCGGCACCCTCAGCTAGCGGGACCCAAATTCCTTCGAGTCCGCCCTCTTGGGCAGAGTATCCGTGGAGAGTCGCGGCGTCTGACAAGTGGGGTAGACGAAGCTCGACCCACTCATCTGCCAAACGACTCTGAGGTGGCACCCATCTCCCTGGGTTTCCATGTTTCTCAGAAAGGACCGAACCGGTGGCGCGAGCCATTGCCTCTTCCCGCTTGTCGAACCCCGCTATGTCGACGACTCGACCACCCGACACTGTGAGAATTTGCCAGCGTTCGAATTCGCTGCCCCTACTTTTGGCGGCGCGGTTGCCCGTCACCCTCAATCCCACCATGAGCCGATTGCCCAAGGCGAAGGTCTCCGAGACTTGTGCCCTCATTCCCGACTCTCGCGCCCGCTGATACCAAGCGAGCACCTGGGCTCGGTTCTGGCACTCGGGCGATGGGTCATGAGACGCCCCCCAAGTCACGTCCTCAGCAAGCAGGTTACTGAAGTCGGATAGATCAACTGCCTCCAAGACGGCTTTGACCCGCTCAGCGATGCGCGCAGCTCCGTTCATCTGATCAAGCATGCCCTATGTGGGGTTGTTACATGGGTCCATTTGGAATTCCCACCGACGTCAGTCAAGCCGACGGAGACCGCCCTTCCGGCGAGGCTGGTACACGTCGAGAGCGTCAAACTCGACACGGCTGCGGCTGATCTCATAGTGAGAAGGCGATCTGGCGGATCTCGCAGCGCCCGCCCATTGCTGCTAGGGGACGGGAGCTCGTCGATCTTCACCCATTCATCAGGTCCCCGATCCGGCGCGGCCGACCGCGTAGCCCTCGACAATAAGCCCCGAGCCACAGCTGCAACCGCTACCGAGGGGTTGGTGCCCCGCACAACGATGTCGACCGCACGGGCCGCGTAGAGCCAAAAACGCGCCGATACCCCAGTAAACCCTGCTAAACGGCGAGACCTGCAGGGCTTGGTCGTCCTTGGCCGGCCAGCGCGCGCTGTACGGTTTCGGCACGTCCCGAACTGGGCTCCCTCACCGATCACGGTCAGAGATGTGGCACCCCTGCGCTAGTCACCGGCTCGCTCGTGCGCGACCATTGGGCGATGGGCCGACCGTTGAGGCGCCACTGGTGCTCTCCCTCGGGAACGCGGGGCCAGCCCTGGGGGGAATCCTCCCAGCTCTCCTGCCGACCGAACACGGTGAGGTCGAGCGCGTGGTAGCTCGTCATGAGCGCCTCCACACCGCGGCCAGTGGTCCAATAAGTCTCGAAGACTCGGTCGCCGTCGCGCAGATAGCAGCCGACGAATCCGAATCCCCGACCGTCCACGAGAGCCGGATCAGAGTCCTTCGCGGAGTACCACGGCCACGAATAACCCATGAACTCACGGAGGGCAGCACTTTCGCCATACGGGCCTTCGGAGAACACGGCATAGGTGACTCCGCGAGCATGGAGGTAGTCGAGCATCTGCATGTGGCAGGTCGAGAAGGTGCAACCCTCGCACTGCTCTTCGAAGGGCTTGCCATCGTGCCACATGTGATAGTAGGCCATGAGCATCCTGCGGCCCTCGAAGACATCCAGAAGCGGGACAGCTCCCTGTCGTCCGGTCACGGTCACCCGTGGCATCTCGGTCATAGGCAGTCGCCGGCGGGCGGCTGCGATCGCATCCCCCTCGTGGGTGTGGGCCTTCTCACGCCCCAGGATCGCGTCGCGTGCTGCACGCCACTCGGCGCGGTCGACGACAACTGGCATCCCTTCCGTCGTCATAGGTTCGCTCCTCCCGTATCTAGCTTTTGGCCGGTCACCATAGTGGCAGACGTGACGGTCCCTCGGGTCAGAACGTGTTCAGCTGTCTCGGCGCACTGGGCTACGGCTAGGCCGCCCGGGAGCGGTCACGGACTATGGGGCGATCGGCCATCGCTGTGACCGCCCCGCCGGTTTCCCTGGGTCGGCAAGAAAGGAAGTACGAGCGCGCATTCTGGTAACGGGGGCTCGCATTGCGCGGGCTCACTCTCCAACGTTGCCCTGGTTATCGCCGCGCCAAGCGGCGGGTGCCCGCCGCCAGGGCATCGAATGGTCCCGCGCCACCGATAGTCTTTGATCGCCCCAGCCGCCTGAGACAGAGCTCCAGCCCGCCAGGGTGAGTTCAGCTCGCCCATCTGACGCCCTCGGGCAGGTCTGAGGAGGCTCTTCAGTCCCTCAGGACGTCGGCGGTGCCCGGACTCGCCGCCTTCAGCGGCACTCAACAGCCCCAAAACTGGCCTCGCTGGCCAACCTTGCAACTCGCCTTGCAACAACCCTGGTTTGGTGTTGCAAGGTTCCACTTAGTACCCCCGCCGACTTCGGTCACCCGGCTGGAGGCCATCCCGCCCGCGGGGATTGTACACGCCGAGAGCGTCAAACTGTACATTGTTGAGACTGATCTCAAGCCGAGATCAAGCTGACGGATGACCGAGCCGGAAATTGGTGACTTTGGCGATCTCCAGCAGGCGAGCAACGACTCGGTCGTAGGTATAGCGCAGGGCTCCTACGTCGATTTCGGCCGGAGTGGTTGGTCGAGCCCGTAGGTGCGGACAGTCCCCCTAATCGTCACGGTGAACCCCACCGTCGGCCCGAGTTCCCTCAGGCGGGAAGGCTGTCTGGAGCTGACTTGGGCACCGCCCTTGGGCGCCGCGGGCTGGAGGCACCGCCGGGATCCACTTTCGTCCCAGAAGTAGGAATGGTTACGACAACGGTCAGACCTCCTCCAGACTTCGGCCGCGCTGACACGCCGCCGCCGTGGGCGGTGGCGATGGCCTCGACGATGGACAAGCCGAGACCGAGTCCGGTCCCATTACCGGTCCGGGCCTCCCTCAGCCGCTGGAAGGGTTGAAAGAGCTTTTCCACCTGGGTCCCCAAGACCACTGGACCGGTGTTGCCTACTGATAGCACGGCGCGCTCCCCACTAATGCGGGTCTTGACTTCGACCCGACCGGCGGGCGCGTTGTAGCGGAGGGCGTTATCGACCAGGTTGGCCACCAGCCGCTCGATCAGGCGAGCGTCACCGAGCATCGGCGCCGAGCCGCAGGCAGCGTTGAGCTCAATCCCTCGGGTGTCTGCCTCCGCGTGGTGGGTAGCCACGACCTCCAGAGCCACAGCTCCCATGTCGATCAACTCCTTGCGGTCCAGACCTCGTTCACTGCGAGCGAGAGTGAGCAGAGCCTCGATCAGCCGCTCCTGTTGCCGGCTGGAGACAAGCACCCGCTCGCAGGTCTCGCGTAAGGAGGTGACATCCGCTCCCGGGTCGGTGAGGCCAGCCTCTAGGAGGGCTTGTTCCAGAGCAAGGGGGGTGCGTAACTCATGGGAGGCGTTGGCGACAAACTGTCTCTGCGATGCGAAAGCTTGCTCGAGCCGGCTGAGCAGCTCGTCAAAGGTGTTGCCCAAGTCCGTGACCTCGTCCTTGGGGCCGGACAGGGCCAGCCGCCGGTGGAGATTGGTGGAGGAGATGTTTTGCACAGCAGCCGTGATCGTCCTGAGGGGGCGGAGAGCCCGTCCTGCCAGATACCAGCCGATGACCACGGCGAGCACGGCCGTGACGCCGAGGGCGATCCCTGACCCGATCAGCAGCTGATGCAAGTCCGCCCGGTTTGTCGCGATCTCTGTGTGTGCGACCAGGCCTCTGGTGCCCCGGTGTCCACGCGCGCCGCTGCCAAGGCGCACCGTGGTGCCGGTGACGGTCGGACGTTTGCTCACCAACCAGTAGGTGATCCCCAGCAGCACCCCGCTGGAGACGAGGAAGAGCGCCCCATAGAGCAATGTCAGGCGCAGACGGACCGTGTGCCGGGTAACACCGAGAGCGGAGGTCAACGCGGCGATGCGAGTGCGGGGCCGGACCGCGGGCTTCACACTCGGTAGCCGCCCTGGGACACCGTCTCCACGATGGGGGGATCGCCCAACTTGGCGCGCAGGCGGCGGATCGTCACCTTGACCGTGGCGGAGAAGGGGTCGGCGTTCTCGTCCCACACATGCTCCAAAAGCTCCTCGGCCGAGACGGCCCGGCCACTGGCACTGAGCAGGTACTCCAGGACTGCGAACTCCTTGGGGCTGAGCGACAGCCGCTCGCCGCCCCTAGTTGCCACCCGCAGAGTCGGACTGAGGCGCAGATTGCCCTTGGCCAGGGTGGGTGGCAGCGCCGCTCCCAGCCGACGACTGAGAGCCCTGATGCGGGCGATCAGCTCGGCCATGGCGAACGGTTTGCCCAGGTAATCGTCAGCGCCAAGGCCGAGCCCGTCGACCCGGTCCTCGACGGCGCCGGCGGCGGTCAGCATCAGAATCCGGGCTTCGCAGCCATCCGCCACCAGAGAGCGGCACACTTCGTCGCCATGGACCAGGGGCAGGTCCCGGTCCAACACGATCACATCGTAGGAGTTGACCTCAGCAGAGGTCAGAGCTGCGCGGCCATCGAATACGACGTCAACCGCCATGCCCTCGCGGCGCAACACCTTGGCGACCGTCTCCGCCAGTTCCTCCTGGTCTTCGACCAACAGCACTCTCATCGGGTCTCCTGGGTAGAGCCCCCTGCACTCAGGCTAGCTGAGGGCTCCTCCGGTAGCCGACCCAGCATGCTCCACCAGGGTTACAGCCCGGTTACAGCCAAGCTTCCCGGCATGTAACTGACCAGGAGATATACCCCCTCCGTGAGATCCGCCACCAAGGGGGCCCCCGTCATGGAGACCCCATCACGACAGCGCGCCCCGAGATCCGACTTAGGCCAGACTAGCCCACGGCGAGCCCTGCTGGCTCTCTCGCTGCTGGGACTGGTCTCGGTGATCGTCTTGCTGCTGTCGGCATGCGGACCTGGCTCCGGGTCGCCCAAGTCGTCGCCCGGCGGTTCGGGCACGAGCCAGAAGCTAAAGTACGCCGCCTGCATGCGCTCCCACGGAGAACCCAACTTCCCAGACCCCAACAGCCAGGGCGGCTTCGACCCGCCCGCCAGCGTCAACATGAACTCGCCGCAGTACGCGGCAGCTGAGAAATCGTGCCAATCGCTGGAGGGAGGGGGGCTGAGCACCGCCAAGCAGGCACAGCTGAAGGCGAAACTGCTCAAGTACGCCGCGTGCATGCGCGCCAACGGCGAGCCGAACTACCCCGACCCCACTTTCGGCGCCAACGGCAGCGTCTCGCAAGCCACCAGCAAGGCTGATGGCGTCGACCCCAACTCGCCGCAGTACGCGGCTGCGCAGAAGAAGTGCCAGCACTTGCAGGGTGGTTGAGCGAGGTGCATAGCATCCCCACCCCGGACGAAGTGGCCGAGATACCCACATCATCTCCATCGCACGGCACTCGCCGGTCGCACCGTCGCCGCTGGGCTGCCGTCGCAATTGCCCTAGTCATCGTCGCCGCCGTCGTGGCACTCGGCGTCGGCCACCCGTTCGGCGTCGCCAAGTCGCTCAGCAGTGCGGTTACCAACAACAGCTATCCCACCTCCCTCGCCACCGTTGCCCGGCAATCCCTCTCGTCACAAACCCAGGTCGACGCCACCCTCGGCTACGCGGGGAGCTACGCGGTGGTGAACCAGGCGCAGGGGACGATTACCTCCTTGCCCAACCCGGGTCAGGTGATCAGCCAGGGCCAGGTGCTGTATGAGGTCAACTCCTCCCCGGTCGTCCTCCTCTACGGCGCCACGCCGGCCTACCGAAACTTGGCCGAGGACATCTCCGGCCCCGACGTGCAAGAACTCAACGCCGATCTGGTCACGATGGGTTACGTCACCGGTGGGGAGCTCAGCCCGACCTCCGATGAGTTCGGGTACTGGACCAAGGTAGGCGTCGAGAAGCTCCAGGCTGCCCTGGGGGAGCCCCAGAACGGCAGGCTGTCCCTCGGCCAGGTGGAATTCCTGCCCACCGCGGCCCGAATCAGCGCGCTTCCCTCCACCACCATCCTTGGCACTCAGGCCCCGCCCGGATCGACCATCCTCTCGGCCACCTCGACCAGCCGGGTGGTGAGCATCGCCCTCGACGCCGCCCAGCAGTCCGAGGTGGCGGTGGGCGACCAGGTGACCATAACCCTGCCGAACTACCAGACCACCCCAGGTACGGTGGCATCGATCGGCTCGGTAGCCACTACTGCCTCCGGGGCAACCACCGTGCCCGTCACGGTCACCCCCAACGACCCCGCCGCCACCGGCAGCGATGACCAGGCGCCGGTCGGGGTCACCATCACCACGGCCACCGTCAAGAACGTTCTGGTGGTTCCCGTCGACTCACTCCTGGCACTGGCCGGCGGCGGTTACGCCGTCGAGGTGGTGTCGGCCAAGCACGTGCACTCCCTGGTTTCGGTCAAGCTCGGGCTCTTCGACGACGCCGACGGCATGGTCCAGGTGACCGGATCCAAGCTGGCCTCAGGCCAGCGCATCGTGGTACCGGCTCTGTGAGCGTGGGAGAAGGGTCATTCGGGCCGACTCGGGCCGAGACCGCCACCTTCGGGCCACGAACGCGTGGCCATGGCGAGTCCAAGGTCGTCCTCGAGTTCGACAAGGTGACCAAGCGATATGAGAGTCAGCCTCCGGTGACAGCGCTGGCAGGGGTGAGTTTCGCCATCGAAGATGGTGAGCTCGCCGCCATCGTCGGCCCCTCGGGTTCCGGCAAGTCGACCCTGCTGCACCTGATGGGCACCCTGGACCGCCCCAGCACCGGGACGGTGCGCATCACCGGGCTCGACATCGCCCAACTCAGTGACCGCCAGCTCGCCGCTCTGCGGGCGACGCGGATCGGCTTCGTCTTCCAGCAGTTCTTTCTCGCCGAGCACGCCAGTGCTTTGGAGAACGTGTCGGACGGACTTCTCTATGCCGGTGTCCCGGTCGCGGAGCGACGGGACGCCGCGGCCTCTGCCTTGACCGCAGTTGGTCTCGAACACCGGACGGGCGCCCGGCCGACCCAGCTGTCCGGAGGCGAGCGCCAAAGGGTAGCGATTGCCCGGGCCCTGGTCGGAAGGCCCGCCATCCTGCTTGCCGATGAACCGACCGGGAACCTCGACAGCGTCAACGGCGGAGCCATCCTCGGTCTCTTGGAGGAGCTCAATGCCGGCGGCGCCACCATCGTCGTCATCACCCACGACCGCAACCTGGTCGCCCGCGTTCCCCGCCAGCTGGAGATGCTGGATGGCCGGATCGTGGCTGACACCGCGTGGGGCACCGCAGCGGCGGCTGGAAGCAGCCTACCTTGAGCAGCACCCGCATCCCCGAACCCAAGAGACTTGGGCTGGGCGATCTGGCTCGGGTGGTCAGCGTTGGGCTGCGCACGAGAAGGCTCCGGGCTGCCCTCTCCTCGTTGGGCATCGCGATCGGAGTGGCTGCCATCGTGGCCGTACTCGGGCTGTCCGCGTCGTCCCAGGCGGGACTCCTCGCCGAAATCAACCAGCTCGGCACCAACCTGCTGACGGTCCAGAACGGCCAGAGCCCCTCCGGAGGCACCGCCAAGCTCCCTCGGTCGGCGCCTCGGATGATCGGCCGGATCGGGCCGGTGATCGACACCCAGGACACCGGAGCCACAAGCGCCACCGTCTACCGCAGCCCGCTCATCCCGGCCATCGACACCAACGCCCTCAGCGTCGACGCCTCAAGCCTGGGTCTCCCCAAGGCAGTGGGGACTTCGTTGGCCGCGGGGAGTTACCTCAACGCGGCCACCGCGACTGAACCGGTCGCCGTGCTCGGAGCCGAGGCGGCCCAGTTCCTCGGCATCGATCGCATTTACTCCGGAGAGCGGATCTGGGTGGGACACCAGTGGTTCTATGTTATGGGCATTCTAAAACCGGCCGTACTCGCTCCGGAGATCGACACGGAGGTACTGGTCGGCTACAAGGCGGCCGAGACCTATCTTCACTTCAACGGCCACCCCAGCACGATTTACGTGAAGACCCAGCCCAGCCGGGTCAGCTACGTCCACTCGCTCCTAGCGGCAACCGCCAACCCTCAGGCGCCGAATGAGGTAGGGGTCAGCCAGCCGTCGGCCGCCCTGGTCGCCCGGGCCGATGCCCAAAGCGCGCTCAATGGCCTCTTCCTGGGACTCGGCGCGGTCGCACTGTTGGTCGGGGCGGTCGGCGTGGCCAACATCATGGTGATCTCGGTCCTGGAGCGCCGCAGTGAGATCGGGCTGCGCCGGGCCCTGGGAGCCACCAGGGGCAACATCCGCGCCCAGTTCCTCTCTGAGGCGATCCTTCTTTCGCTGCTCGGTGGGACGGTGGGGGTCGCTGCCGGGGCCCTGGCCACCGCCGCCTATGCCATTAGCAAAGACTGGGCGATCGTCGTTCCACCGATCGCCTGGGCGGGAGGGTTCGGCGCCGCCTTGATCATCGGTGCCGTCGCCGGTCTGTTGCCAGCGCTACGGGCCGCCCACCTATCGCCGACTGAGGCGCTTCGGACGGTTTAGAGACCTCGTGCGCCAGCCGCTCTGACGCTCTCGGGCGGGTCGAAGGCGGCACATCCGCCCCGCGGGTCGGCGACCGCTTCCACATTTGGCGACTGCAACGGCACCCATGAGCCTCGAAAGGGCCGATCTGACCAACCTTGCAACTCGCTCTGCAACAACCGTGGTGGGGTGTTGCACGGTTCTGATCAGCACCTCCGCCGACTTCGGGCAACCAGATTAGGGCGGCCGTGCCGTATGTGGTTGTACACGCCGAGAGCGTCAAACTGTACAGAGCTGAGGCGGATCTCAGCCCGAGATCAGGCTAGCGCCGCCCCGGACGGTAAATCCAGAGATTGGCCGTGCTTGGAACGGCCGTGAGCCCGGCATTCGGACGCGCACCCGGACCCTGGACTCCCGACGTGGCTCCGATGGGTCGCCCCGCGCCCCTTACATCCGACCGCTCGTGAGGATGCCACCGCCGTGCGTGGGGGTTGGAGGCCGATTACCCGCCTGCAAGCTCCTTCCGTGCCAAGGCGGCAATATCGGCACCTGTGTTGGCGTGACCGCCGATACCCCAACCACCTTCCGGCGACTCGGTGATCAGCACCCACGTCCGGGTGGTCAGTGTCGGGTCACCGGCGGCGGCGGCAACGATGTCAGTCAATTCTCTGACCACGCCGAGCTGCTTGTCGCGATCCAGCACGCCCACCGGCGTCAGGATCTGGACACGGACGTAATTGCTATCACCGGCAGCATTAGACATCGAGTCCTCTGGCAGGTCGTGGATGAAGGCGGCGGTGTTTTTCGAGAACAAGGAGATCGGGGGAACCTTCTCCCACCGCATCACGGCGTTGGCCAGGTCTTTGGCGAGGGAATGCCTGTCGCTGAACGTTCCTTCGGTCGCGTACACGTCGATCATGGGCATGGGTCTCTCCTTCGCAGATAGCGCTGGTGGCCGTGGATTAAGCCAGCACCGAGCGCCCACTAGAGCGATCGCTCCAGTATTTCTAGACCATTCGCTCTAGTAGTGTCAAGAGGTGGCTCGCAAAGACGACACCCGGGCCGACCTGGTGCAGACGATGGCGCGACTGCTACGTGATCAGGGATACACGGCCACCGGGCGGGCGCAACTGCTGGCGGAGAGCGGTGTGTCCAACGGGTCGCTGTACCATCACTTTCCCGGCGGCATGGAAGAGCTCGCCGAGGCCGCGCTGGAGGCATCCGGTCGGGCCGTTGCCGACGCCCTCAGCGAGGCATTGGAGGGGGCACCCAACGTAGCAATCGGAATCGACCGATTCCTCGACATTGCCCAGGGATCGGTTGTTGGAGACGCCTGCGCAGGGTGTCCAGTAGCCCCGACCGCACTCGAGTCTCCCATCATCAGCCCTCGTCTACGAGTTGCCGCGGCCCGGTGCTTCGCCCAATGGGAGGCCCTAATCGCGGCACGACTCCGCGCCGACGGATGGCCCGAAGACTCAGTCACGGAGGCAGCCTCTGCCGCCCTTGCCCTCATCGAGGGTGCATTACTCCTCGCCCGGGTGAGCGGGCAAGTGAGCCACCTCGCCAGCGCCAAACTCGCCGCGTTGGCCATATTCGGCGGCCCGCCCCCGGCCCCTTCGGCCAGCGCTCCCTAGTCGGCCTCCGCCTTCCTGACGCTCTCTTGCGCCTCTGACGCTCAGCCGCCGCCCGTTTCGCACGAGTGACCGGCGGCGCTAAAAGGCGTGTGGTGCAGGAGCTTGGCTCGGACACTCTCTGCAGGCCGGAGCCGGACTGGCTCCGCGCGAGTCAGTCAACAGTGCCGGCGGGAACCACCCACCGGCAGTGCTGCCCGGTGACCGACGCAATGGAGTCGAAGTCGGCGTCGTAATGGAGCACGCCAAGATCGTGTGATTCGGCCGTCGCGGCGATCAGAAGATCGGGAATCTTGCGCCCACGCTGGCTTCGCTCAGCTAGTAATCGCTGGACCTGGAGCGCCCGACGTAGATGGATGGCCGTAGTCTCCATGGCTTGGAACGGCTCTAGAGCGCCGAGAAGAAGATCCCACTCGTCGGCGTTGCGGGCCGAATATCCAACTTCGAGGTCGCAGATCCTCGCCCGGCCGAGCCTCCCGGCGGCGGCCAACGGCTCTACCACTCGGCGGATTTCGGCGTGATTGAGTCGCTTTAGGACGCTGGTGTCCACCAGAAACGTCAGCGCCAAGCTTCAGAGCGCTCCTCAAGCTGGGCTGAGGCGAGTATGTCCAGCGCCGCACCGACTCGACGCGCTCGGCTATCGGTCGTCCGGTACAAGGCCAGGTTCACTGTGTCCTTGATCGACGTAGTGCCCAGTTCGGCTCTGGCTGCGCTAAGGGCCTCTTCGTCTAAGTCAATCAGATGCTTTGCCATGAGAGCCAGTATATACGAACCGCCAGGAGTATATATTCCCGGGGAGGAGGTCACCCCGCGAGGCTGGGAAGTTGATCGTGCTTAACGCGGGAACCATTAGGTCGAGTGGCTGGCCGAGCCTCCATTTGGGGGCTAGCGCGATCGGCTGGCTCATCTGGAAAAGTTCGGTGAATGCGGTAGCCATAACGAAACCTCTGATCGAACGGAGCGCGAAGGGCCTGAATGGGGGTGGCGACGGGCTCAGGCAAGAATATCGTGCATTGGAAACGCCGTTGGCTGCCCGCAGTCCCGGAAGGCTCGTCGCCGTCTGGAAGGTCCGTCACTGTATCTCGCTCCCGAGAAACTCGTCGATGACGTGTGCCAGGTGCTGAGGCACTTCCGTCGCGTCGTCCGGCGTTCTGTGGTCGCTGCCACCAGCGCCCTGCGTAGGCCTGGTCCTCCACAAGCACAACTCGATCCAGTGCTGACGGCCTTAAAGTTCGGCGACCAGCTCGCTGCGGCGGCGCGTCAAGTGGCGGACCTCGGCCGGGTTGCCGGCCAGCTCGATCGCCCGCGTGTAGGCCGCGCGAGCCTCGGCCGAGCGGCCCAGGCGGCGCAGCAGTTCGGCGCGGGTCGCGTGGAAGGCGTGATAGCCGGAAAGCGGTAGCGCGTCGACGGTGGTGAGAGACACCCCCGGCCCGTCCATCTCGGCGGTGACAACGGCCCGGTTGAGGGCGACGACCGGTGTCGGCTGCAGCGCGTAGAGCTGGTCGTACAGCGTGGCGAGCGCGGTCCAGTCGGTGTCTCGGAACGCGCGTGCCGTGGTGTGCACGGCGTTGATCGCCGCCTGGAGCTGGTATGGGCCTGGCCGGTTCACGTCGATGCAAACGCGCATGAGCGCGTGTCCTTCCACGATCAGCGCCGCGTCCCAGCTGGAGCGGACCTGCTCGTCCAGCGTCACCAGCTCACCGGCCTCATCGACCCGGGCGTCGCGGCGGGCGTCGGTCAACAACAGCAGCGCGAGCAGCCCGGTGGCTTCGGGCTCGTCCGGCAGTAAGTCGTGCAGCAGCCGGGCCAACCGGATCGCCGCGTCTGAGAGGTCGGTCCGCAGCTCGATGCCGCTGCCCGGCAGGTAGCCCTCGTTGAAGATGAGATAGACGACGGCTAGCACGTCCGGTAGGCGCTCTTCGAGCCGCTCGGGGACGGCGAACGGGATGTGCGCCGCCTTGATCTTCGCCTTCGCGCGGGTGATCCGCTGCCCGATCGCGGCCTCGCGCGAGAGGAACGCGCGGGCGATCTCACCGACGGTCAACCCGGCGACCAACCGCAGCGTGAGGGCCAGCCGCGCCTCGGGCGCGAGCGCGGGGTGGCAGCAGGTGAAGATCAACCGGAGTTGGTCGTCCTCGACCGCGTGCGCGGGCTCGGGGTCGGGTTGCCGCATGCGTGCCTCAGTGTGCTTGGCCTCCCGCTGCGACTCGTGCCGCAGCCGGTCGATCGCCTTGCGGGTCGCGGTGGTCATCAGCCAGCCGCCCGGGTTGGGCGGCATCCGCTCGCGCCACGCGGTCACGGCAGCGAGGACGGCCTCGCCGGCCGCCTCCTCGGCGATGTCCAGGTCACCGAAGCGGCGGGCCAGCGAAGCCACCACACGCGGCCATTCGTCCCGGAAGACGTCCTCGATCATCCTGTGACGATCAGCCTGCGAACGGGCGTACCTCGACCGTGCCACGGCACGCTTTGGATCCCTCGGCGGCCAGCTCGAGCGCAACGTCCAGGTTCGGCGCGTCGATCACCCAGAACCCGCCGATCCGCTCCTTGGTCTCGAGGTATGGGCCGTCGGTGAACACCGGCTTGTCGCCCGTGCCGTCGACCACGGTCGCGGTGGCCGCGGAGCGAAGGCCGCCGGCGAAGACGAAGTAGCCCTCGGCAACCAGCTTCTGGTTGAACACCCCGGTCGCGGCCATGGCTGCCTCGGCCTCCTCCGCTGACGCGTACGCGCCGAACTTGCCCGCCGCTGGGTCGTAGTCGGAGTCCACGCCGTGCACGGACAGCAGATACTGCGCCATCTCAGGCCTCCTTCGGCGCAGCGGCCGCGCCGTCGGCCTCGGGCGTCGGGACCTGCGTGGGAGTTTGGAAGATCCGCACCTCCTGCGGCCAGTCGCAGGTCACCGCGATCCGGCCCGCCCAGTAGCGGGCCGTGGCCTCGTCGGGCACATCCACGGCAGCGAAACCGCCGAAGGTCTCCTTGGTCTCGGCGTATGGCCCATCCATGAAGACAGGTGTGCCATCGTGGGGCGTCACGTGGAAGACCGGGGCATCGTTGTCGAGGCCGCCGCCGAAGATGAAGACCCCTGCTGTCTTCATCTCCTCCATCACGGAGCGCACGTCGCGCGACCTTTTCTGCCACTCCTCGTCGGTGGCTTCGGTCACCCACTCGTCGTTGAAGAAGATGAGATACTCGGCCATGTCAGACCTCCCTTGGTCCGGTCATCGGGCGGATCTGCTGCG
>JBARIA010000068.1:0-15474 GCA_049799515.1 Candidatus Dormiibacterota bacterium
GGCCCAATCGATCTCGACCTGCGCCAGCAGCGGCTGGCCGGATCGGTGCGCCGACTGCTGGCCGCCGAGCAGCGGGAGCTCACCGCGCGGGCCGGTCTGCTCCAGGCCAGAGGACCGGAGCGGCGGCTGCGGCAGGCAAGGGAGGAGTTCTCGGGCCGAGTTGGTAGGCTGGAGGCTCTCAGCCCCCTGGCCGTGCTCGGTCGGGGCTACTCGATCACCCTGGACGAGTCGGGCGGCGAGGTGCTGCGAGATGCGGAGCGGGTGGCGGCGGGAACAACCATCTCCACCCGGCTCCTCAAGGGTCGGTTGCTGAGCCAAGTGACCGAGGTTCAGCCGGAGTTGGAAGGAGGCGGGGATGGGGCTTGACCAAGGGGAGGGCGCGGCGGCGGTTCCAGCCGAGCCGGAGGCCCTCGACTACGAGGCTGCCCTCGCCGACCTGGACCAGGTGCTGGCCCGGCTCGAGGACGGCCAGGTACCCCTGGAGGAGGCGATCGGTCTCTACGAGCGCGGGGTCCGCCTGGTCCGCCGCTGCTCCGGACTCCTGGACGGGGTCGAGCGTCGGGTAACCGAGATCACCGCCGGTGCCGATGGCCTGCCCCGGGAGCGACCGCTATTGCTGGAGGCCGACGACGATCCCGGCTCGGACGAGGGCTGACCAAGCGGCGTGACTGCCCTCCTAACCAATCAGTTCCTCTGGGTGCCTCTGCTGGCCTGGGCGATCGGCCAGATCCTCAAGGTGATCACCGACTCCTGGCGACAGCACCGGCTCAGCCTGCGCTCACTCGGGATGTCGGGAGGGATGCCCAGCTCCCATACAGCCCTGACCGTCTGCCTGACCACCGTGTTGGCCCGCAAGCTGGGCCTGGGCTCGCCGATCTTCGCCGCGGTGGCGATCATCACCATGGTGGTGGTCTACGACGCCACCGGGGTTCGCCGCTCGGCTGGCCAGCAGAGCGTGATCCTAAATCAGGTGCTGGATGACCTGCGCAGCCATCTCGGCTTCCGCTATGAGCGACTCCGCGAATTCATTGGCCACACGCCCTACGAGGTCCTCGCCGGCGCTGTGCTGGGGATCGCCGTTGGGCTGCTCTTCTGAATCGCCGGTCCGCTTGCCGGTCTTCGCGAGGACCTAACATCCGTAGCGCGATGTCAGGAAACCAGCGCTGGAAGTGCAGTTGAGCGGGGACGGTCTGGCTGCCTCGATCGGCTTTCTGCTCCATTTCCGCGAATCCCAGGAGTCGCCCACCCTGCGACGGGCCAGGGACGTCGCCGAGAGGGCCTCGCTGCGCACCTGGCTGGCCCAGACCGAGGCCGAGGCGGTGCTGGCCCGGGAGCTGACCACCGCCCGGCTGCTGGTGGCGATTGGAGGCGATGGAACGCTGCTCTACTCGGCCCAGCGGGCGGCCCCCAAGGGGGTGCCACTGCTGGGGGTGAACCGGGGCCAGCTCGGCTTCCTCACCAATGTGGAGATGGCCCAGCTACCTGACGCGATCGAGGCCTTCGTCAACGACAACTTCCAGACCGAGCGAAGGCGCACCTTGCGAGGCGAGGTTCGCAGAGGACCGGGGAGCGCCGTCGAGGAGACCCTCGAGGTGGCCGTCAATGAGATCGTGGTCAAGACCGAGGGGGTCAGCCTGGTGCGCCTGGAGGTGACCAGCGACGACCAGCTGGTGGGGATCTTCGACGCCGACGGCCTGGTGGTCGCCACCACTGTCGGCTCGACCGCCTACTCGCTCTCCGCAGGCGGGCCTCCGGTCGACTCGCGGGTTCCGGCCCTGGTCCTGACCCCTCTCAACCCCCATGCCCTGATCAGCCGCTCCCTGGTCATACCGGACACTCTCGATGTGCGGATCACAGTCCAGCGAGGCCGCGCGGTGGCAGCGGCCGACGGTCGGGTCTGGGGTCAGCTCGAGGAAGGCTGGCAGCTGACCGTCAAGCAGGGCCCTGAGCTGAGCTTGATCCGGCCGCCCGGGACCCCGGGGTTCTTCCAGCGGCTGCGCTCGAAGACCGGTTTCGGCGCCGTGCTCAAGCTTGCGCAGGAGGAGGCTGAGTCGGCCACGATTGCCCCGGACGCCCCGCGCGACTGAGCTGTGCTGGTGGAGTTGCGGGTGGAGAACCTGGCGGTGATTGAGCGCACCGCGGCGCGATTCGGCGCCCGTTTCAATGCCGTCACCGGGGAGACCGGGGCCGGCAAATCGGTCTTGCTATCTGCCTTGGGTCTCGCCCTGGGTGGCCGGGGAGATCCGGACCTGGTGCGCCGAGGCGCCGAAAGGGCCCTCTCCACTGCGGCCTTCGACGATCCGCCTCCAGCTGTTGCCGAGTCCTGCCGGGCACTGGGAGTGGTCGTGGAGGAGTCCCTGATCCTGACCCGGGAGCTGTCGGCCACCGGGCGCAGTGTGGCCCGGGCCAATGGGTCGACGGTGCCGGCCACCGCCCTGCGGGATCTGGGAGCCCAACTGGTCGATGTCCAGGGCCAGGGAGCGTCTTCTCTCTGGCTTCGTGAGCCGGAGCAGCGATCGGCCCTCGACAGCCTGGGGGGTGAGGAGGCGGGCGGAGCCCTGCGCCGGGTCAGCGAGCTCTGGTCGCGGCGCCAGGAGAGCCAGACGGCCGCCTCGCGGCAGCTGGCATTGCGAGAGCGCCAGCGGGGAGACCTGGAGCAGGCGCGAAGGGACCTGGCCGAACTGGCGGCCGCCGACCTCCGCCCGGGAGAGGACCTGGAGCTGCGCCAGGAGCGGGACCGGCTGGCCCACGCCGCCCGGCTCCGCGAGGCGGCCCAGGGAGTACGGGGAGCCCTCTCAGGTGAGAGTGGCGCCGCCGACGGGCTGGCCGGGGGGCTTCATGCTGCCCGGGGGGCCAGAGGTATCGACGCGGAGCTGGACCTTCTCTTGGACCAGGCGGATGGGGCGGTGGAGGGACTGCGGGAGCTGCAACTGTCGTTCAGCTCGTACGTCACCCAGCTTCCCGACGACAGCCAGCGGTTGGCCGACGCCGAGGAGCGGCTGGAGCTGTTGGAGCGTCTCGCCCGCCGCCATGGGGGCTCTCTGGACTTGGCCCTGGCGCGTCGCGACGAGGCAGCGAGCTTGCTCCAGGTGGTGGACGAAGGCCAGGGAGACCTGGATCGGCTGGCGGCCGAGTTGACCGAGCTGGAGACTCGGTTGGTCAAGGAGTCGGCGGAGCTCTCGGCACTGCGCAGACGGGTCGCCAAGAGCCTGGCCCGGGCGGTGACCTCCGACCTGCGCCGGATGCTGATGCCCAAGGCGGAGTTCCAGGTGCGGATCTGGCAGGTCGAGGACCGGGACGGGCTCCCCGGCCCAGGTGGGTCATGCGTGGCCGCCGGCCCGACCGGCTGGGACCGGGTCTCCTTCGACCTATCCGCCAATCCCGGAGACCCGGCCCGACCCCTCAGCGAAGTGGCCTCCGGGGGCGAGCTGTCCCGGGTCGCCCTGGCCCTGCTGTCCCACCTGACCAGGGAGTCAGGAGTCTCCACAGTGGTCTTCGATGAGATCGACCAGGGGCTGGGCGGCGAGGCAGCCAACCGGGTCGGCGACCTGATGCGGGAGGTAGCCGACCGACACCAGGTCATCTGCATCACCCATCTGGCTCCGATCGCCGCTCGGGCGGACAGGCACCTGGTGGTGGCCAAGTCCGAACGGGAGGGTCGTCCTTACAGTGAGGTCGTTGAGGTGGACGGCTCAGAGCGGGTTGAGGAGCTGGCCCGGCTGTTGGCTGGAGAAGCGACCCCGGGTGCAGCCCGGGCCCACGCCGAGGAGCTGCTGCTGGCGGTGGGCGCCGGCCGGGGGTCCGGCTGAGCCGTGGCTACCCCTGAGCAGGCGGCGGAGCTGGAGCGGTTGTCCTCGATGCTCTTGGAGGCCCAGCGTGGCGATCTCGACCTGGGAACAGTGGAGCTGGCCTCACTGAGTCGCCAACTGAAGTTGGAGGTGGGGGAGTCGGACTCGGATCTCGACCTGCTCTGGGCCGCCGAATCGCTCCAGCTCCTGGCTCGGCTGCTGGAGATCAAGATGGGGCGTCACCTGGAGGACGCGACCGACGCCGCCCTGATCCGGGAGGCAGAGCCACTCGAGGAAGAGGATCCCGGCGAGCGGCTGGCGGAGTACCGACTCTTCAAGGCGGCGGCGGGAGTACTGCTGGCCGATTCCAGCGCCGGGCCCAAGGCCTTCCTGCGGGTTCTGGGGCTACCGGTGGAGCCGCAGGCCACGCTCCACCTCAGTCCGGAGATCCTGGCGGTTGCCCTGGGCGAGCTCCTGGCCCGACTTCCCGACCCCACCGAGCTGGAGCTGACCCTGCCTCGATACTCAGTCACGGAGAAGATGGACGAATTGCGCCAACTGCTCTCCGATCTCCGGTCGCTGCGCTTCGACCAGGTGTTCGCGGCTGCCCGCGACCGGCTCGAGGCGGTGGCCTTCTTCCTGGCCTTGCTGGAGCTGATCTTCTCCGGAGAGGCAACCTGTAGCCAGGCCCAGCCGAACAGCCCGATCCTGGTGGAGCGGGCCGGTGGCGGCTGAGTTGACCGAGTCCCAGGCGGGGCTGGCCGGGGCCATCATCGCCGTCCTCTTCGTCAGGGCCGAGCCGATTTCGGTCGCCGAGCTGGCCCACACCATGGAGTTGCCTCGTGAGGCGCTCGAGGAGGCGGCGGGAGCCGGCGCCGCTCTCCTGGAGGGCACCGGTCTGATGCTCCAGCGCCACCGAGACGAGCTCCAACTGGTTACCCATCCCCAGGCCGCCTGGGCGGTGGAGCGGGCCCTGCGTCCCGAGGTGGCCGGCCGGCTCTCGAAGCCGGCATTGGAGACCCTGGCCATCGTCGCCTACCGGCAGCCGATCACCAGGATCGCCATCGAGGCGATCAGGGGGGTCAACTGCGAGGCGGTCCTGGAGAGCCTGGCCCGTCACGCCCTGATCGCCGAGGTGGGTCGGGAGGATGGGCCGGGACGCCCTCGGCTGTTCGGGACCACCCTGCGCTTCCTTCAGGTCGTAGGGATCTCCCAGGTCGACGACCTGCCCCCGCTGGGCGGCCTGGATCCCGGCTCCTGGATCAGCCGGGCGGCCGAGGTCGGTGAGCCTGATGCCGAGTGAGCGGCTGGGTCGCTGGCTAGCACGCTCCGGTGTCGCCTCCCGACGGGAGGCTGACCGGATGGTCGCCTCCGGGAGGGTTACAGTCGATGGGAAGGTTCCGCCGCCCCAGGGGAAGCTGATCGACCCAGAGCTGGAGGAGGTGCTGCTGGATGGCCAGCCGCTGACCCATCGCGGCGTCCAACGCCGCTACCTGGCGCTCAACAAGCCGATCGGAGTGGTCTCGACGGCCAGGGACCCCGGCGGACGCCCCACCGTCCTGGACCTGGTCGACGATCGGAAGGGGCTCTTTCCGGTGGGGCGGCTGGACCTCGACTCCAGGGGGTTGATCCTGCTCACCGACGACGGTGACTTAGCCCTCCGGCTGACCCATCCCAGGTACCAGATCGCCAAGAGCTACCGGGTGACGGTGCGCGGTCCCATCAGCCAGGAACAGCTTCGAGCACTCAGGCTGGGCCCAGTCCTGGTCGACGGCCCCACCAACCCCCTGGAGATCCGGCTCTTGCGGGGCGGGCCCCGCCGATCGGTCATCCTGGTCCTGCTCGCCGAGGGACGCCAGCGGCAGATTCGGAGAATGTGCGCCGCCGTCGGGGCCAAAGTTGAGGATCTGGAGCGTGTCTCGATCGGCGAGCTGCGAATTGGGACCCTCACCGAGGGCCGGCTCCGGGAGCTCAGCGAGGGCGAGGTGCGCCGGCTGCGCGCTTCGGTCGGTCTCTCCTGAGCCGGCTCGCCCCGGTGGTGACCATCGACGGCCCTGCCGGGGTGGGCAAGTCCACGGTGGGACGGCGGGTCGCGGCGGCGCTGGGCCTTCCCTTCATCGACACCGGGATCTTCTACCGGGCCATCACGGTGGCGGCCAGCCGGTCAGGGGTGCTGGAGGGTGACGCCGTGGCGCTGGGCCAGCTGACCGAGCGGCTGCATCTGGAGATCAACCCGGAGCCGGAGCCGGAGGAGGGTGCCTGGCAGGTCCGGGTCGACGGCCAGGAGCTGAGAGAGGAGCTCTGGGATCCACGGCTCTCTTCCCGGCTCGCCTTCGTGGCTCGGCAAGCCGAGGTCCGCCAGGCACTGCTGGCCGCTCAGAGGGAGCCGGCCAGAGCAGGTGCGGTAGCGGTGGGTCGGGACACCGGCACCGTGGTCTTCCCCAAGGCGGATTGCAAGGTCTACCTGGACGCGCCCGCCGAGGTTAGGGTGGGTCGGCGCCGCAAGGAGCTGCAGAGTAGGGGCCGGGACGCCTCCGAGGAGGTGCTGCGGGCCGACGTGCTGGCTCGAGATCAGACCGATATCAGCCGGATCCACGCTCCCTTGGCGGTTCCCGGGGATGCCCTCTCCATCGACACCACCTCACTCTCCGCCGACCAGGTGGTGGAGCTGGTCCTGGGGGAGTGCCGCGGCCGAGGTCTGCAGTTCAGAGATCTCGCACCGTAGCTGCGGGTGGCCCACCCTCAGCTCACCTCCCCGGGCGCGGCTAAGGTGGTGGGTGCATGGTGATGACCGCAACTCCGGCGAGCGGCGCGGAGACCCTGGTCTGCTTCGACCTGGAGACGACCGGACTCAGTCCGCGCACCGACCGAATAATTGAGATCGGAGCGGTTAAGTTCGACCGGACCGGGGTGCTGGACACCTACACCACCCTGGCCGACCCCGGGATGGCCCTGCCGCTGGTGATCCAGCGCCTGTGCGGGCTCCACGACCAGGACCTCCGCGGCCAGCCGAGCCCCACCGAGGCGGTGGCCGGACTGGCCCTCTTCTGCGAAGACTGCACTCTGGTCGGGCACGGGGTCTCCTTCGACATCGCCTTCTGCGCCGCGATCCTGCCCGAGGTGTTCTCTGGTCGGCTGGCGCTGGACACAGCCGAGCTGGCCCGGGTGCTGCTTCCTTCCGCTCCCAGCCACAGCCTGGAGGAGTTGAGCCGCTCCCTGGAACTTGTCCATGACCGGCCCCACCGGGCGTTGTCTGACGCCCAGGCGACCCAGATGCTGCTCCTGAGTCTGGTCGAGACCGCTCGAGCGCTTCCTCAAGGCCTGCGGGAGCGGGTGCGCGAACTCTGCTCCCAGGGTGGTTGGCCGACCGGTGAGTACCTGGCCCGGCAGCTGACTGATGGGGCCTGCCCCGTCGCCCAGGTGCCGGCTGCCCGGGCGCCCGACCCGGTCCTCCTACCCCAGGTCCGGGAGCCTGCCGGGGAGAGCTCGGGGGCAATCGACGAGCCGGGGATCCTGGCGGCCTTCGGGCAGGACGGGGGGTTGTCCCATTCCGAGCCTGGGTTCGAGCTTCGGGAGGAGCAGCAGCAGATGGCCCTGGCTGTCTCCCAGGCCTTCAACCGCAGCCAGACCCTGCTGGTGGAGGCCGGGACCGGGGTAGGCAAGTCGCTGGCCTATCTGATACCGGCCCGCGAATGGGCTGCCAAGGGAGGCGGGCGAGTCCTGGTCTCCACCCACACCATCACCCTCCAGGAGCAGCTGGCCCAGCATGACGTACCCCTGGCAGAATCGGTCCAGCCGCTACCGCTGCGGACGGCTGTGCTCAAGGGCCGGGGCAACTACCTCAGCCTCCGTCGTTTGGAGAGGTGGCTGGCCGCCGGTCCGGCCGGTCGCCGCCGCGACCCGGACGAGGTGCGCTTCAAGGTCAGGGCACTGATCTGGGCGCATCAGAGCGAGGTGGGGGATCGCGCCGAGCTGAGGCTGGCCGGACGGGACCCCGAATTCTGGGAGAAGGTCGGCTCCACCGTGGACGACTGCCTGGGACCCGCCTGCCACAACTGGCGGGACGGGCGCTGCTTCATGGTCAAGGCGCGGGTGGAGGCCCGGGAGGCCGATCTGGTCATCGTCAACCACGCCCTGTTGCTCTCCGACGCCGACAGTGGAGGAGCGGTCCTGCCGGAATTCCACCACCTGATCATCGATGAGGCGCACCACCTGGAGGAGGCGGCCACCCAGGCCCAGGGAGAGCGGCTGGGGCTGGGGGCGATCCTGGGAGTCACCGATCGGATTCCGGACTTCGGTGACGTCGAGGTGAATCGGGCCCTCAAGGCCGCCCGCCAGACAGCCAGCGCCGCCTTCGCCGACCTTCGCCATCTGGTCGCCGCCGATTCCGGCAACTCCTCGGGCCGGGGACCCTCATTCGTGGTGCTGGACCGCCGGCTGACCGGGACCGAGTCGTGGGAGCGGGCCAGTCGGTCAATATCGCGGCTGGAACGGGCGCTCCGGCAGGCGGGCGCGGCCCTCCGCAACGCCGCCGACCTGGGCAACGTTCAGCCTTCCCTCTGGCCGCAGCCGGACAACGGGGCGCGGGAATGCTCGGTCGCCGCCGAGGCCCTCCAGGGGATGGCCCGAGTGGTGACCAGTGCCCTGGCCAACCTGGATGGCGAACTCGGCTCAGAGACCGAGATCTCGGATGGGGGCCAGGTGGCCTGGGTGGAGGTGGAGCGAGGTGACCGGGCGGTGCTCAGGACCGCCCCGGCTGAGGTGGCCAGCTCGCTCCGCGAGCACCTCTTCGAGCGCTGCGAGACGGTGGTGCTCACCTCCGCGACCATGGCGGTGGCGGGCTCCTTCCGCTACATCCGAGAGCGCCTGGGCTTGGAGGACGCCGCCGAGCTGGTCTTGGACTCGCCCTTCGACTACCTGCGCCAGTCACTCTGCTGTCTGCCTCGGGGGATGCCCGGTCACGGCGACCCCCAGCACCCCCGGGTGGTCGCCGAGCTGGTGTCCCAGTTAGCGGTCGAGCTCGGCGGCCGGACCCTGGTCCTCTTCACCGGGTACCAGGCCTTGCGGGAGGTGCATGGGCAGCTGCGGAGCCTGCTCCAGGGGGAGGGCATCGCGGTGCTCGGGCAGGGGCTGGACGGCACCCGCAACCAGGTTCTCCGCAACTTCCGCAAGGAGCCGCGGACAGTGCTCTTGGGCACCAACAGCTTCTGGGAGGGGATCGACCTGCCCGGGGACGCCCTCCAGTGCGTGGTGATCGACAAGCTTCCCTTCCCGGTCCCGACCGACCCCATCTTCCAGGCGCGGGCCCGGGGCAGGGCCGACTCCTTTTCCCAGCTCTCGCTGCCGGCGGCGGTGCTCCGCCTGAAGCAGGGTTTCGGACGCCTGGTGCGGCGCCACGGTGACCGGGGGGCGGTAGTGATCTGCGACCCGAGGATCCTGGAACGCCGCTACGGCGAGGAGTTCGTGCGGGCGCTGCCGAAGGCCGCATTCCTCTACGAGCCGGCTGAGGCGCTAGCTCCTTTGGTGGGCGCCTTCCTGCGGGGCGAGATGCCGGCCGCGGTGGTCGGCTGAGGTGGCCCAGTCGAGCCGGGTCAAGCTGGCCCTCTTCCAGCACCAACCGGTCCTAGGGGATCTCAGGGCCAACCTCGAGTGGAGCTGCGAGCAGATCGCCGCGGAGGTGGGGCGGGGAACCGACCTGCTGGTGTTCCCAGAACTGAGTCTGACCGGCTACTTCCTCAAAGATCTGACCCCGGAGACGGCGGTGACCCTGGACGGACCCGAGATGGGACAGCTGATTCAGGCGACCGGCCGGGCGACCGTGCTGGTGGGGCTGGTCCTGGAGTCCGAGCAGTTCAGCTTCTACAACGCCGCGGTACTGATCTCCGACGGCGCGGTCCGCCACGTCCACCGCAAGGTCTACCTGCCCACCTACGGGATGTTCGATGAGCAGCGCTACCTGGCAGCCGGGGACCGCTTCGAGGTGGTCGAACTGGCCCTGGGCGGAGGGGACAGCTGGCGGGTCGGCATTCTGGTTTGCGAAGACCTCTGGCACCCCAGCTCCCCCTACCTCTTGAGTCGGGCCGGGGTCGACCTGCTCCTCTGTCCCTCGTCCAGCCCGGGGCGGGGGGTTGGGAGCGGGGAGGGGGAGCTGGCCAGCGCTGCCTCCTACGGAGCCATGCTCCGAACCTACTCCGAGCTCTTCACGGTGTTCGCCGCCTACTGCAACCGGGTGGGCTTCGAGGACGGGTTCCACTTCTGGGGTGGAAGTCGGGTGCTGGGTCCGGACGGAGGGCTGCTGGCGGGGCCGCTGGGGGACGCGGCCGAGGTTCTCCACGTCGAGCTGGATCGCGGCGACCTGCGTCGGGCTCGGATCGCTTACCCGCTGCTACGGGACGAAAGGATCGACGTGGTCCAGCGCCAGCTGGGCATCGACCCAGATGACTGAGCTCTCCATCAACGCCGACCTGGTCGCCGGGATCCTGACCAACTTCGTTCGCGACGAGGTGCTCAAGGTGGGCTCAAAGGGCGTGGTGGTGGGCATTTCGGGCGGGGTTGACTCCGCTCTCTCGGCTCAGCTGGCGGTGACGGGGCTCGGTGGGGCGGCGGTGACCGGAATCGCCATGCCCTACCGGGAGAGCAGTGCCAGCAGCCTGGACCACGCCCGGCTAGTCGCCGCTCAACTGGGCATTGAGCTGCTGGTGATCGAGATCAGCCCCCAGATTGACGCCTACTTCGCCAGCTTCCCGGATGCGGACTCCACTAGACGGGGCAACAAGATGGCCCGGGAGCGAATGAGCATCCTCTACGACATCTCCGCCACCCGCTCCGCTCTGGTCTTGGGCACCAGCAACAAGTCGGAGCTGCTCCTCGGCTACAGCACTCTCTGGGGCGACGGAGCCCACGCCCTCAACCCGCTGGGAGACCTCTACAAGACCCAGGTCTTCCAGTTGGCGAGACATCTTGGCTTGCCCCCGCAGGTCGTCGACAAGGCGCCCTCCGCCGACCTTTTCGCCGGCCAGTCGGACGAGGCGGATCTGGGCTTCAGCTACCAGCAGGCGGACCGGATCCTCTTCCGCCTGATTGATGAGCGCCGCTCTCCGACCGAGGTCGCCGAGTCGGGGCTGGACCCCGGCCTGGTGTCCGCGGTCTGGGAGCGGGTGCGCTCCTCCCAGTTCAAAAGGCGCCAGCCCCTGATCGCCAAGCTCTCCAGCCGCAGCGTCGGCCAGGACTTTCGGTATCCCCGGGACTGGGGCCACTGACCCAGGTGGCAGGCCTCCTCTATGTGGTGGCTACCCCGATCGGCAACCTGGCCGACCTCTCGCCCCGGGCGGCCGAGATATTGGGCCAGGTCCAGGTGGTGGTCGCCGAGGACACCCGCCGGAGCGGGATGCTCCTGCGGGGACTCAGGGTCCGGCCCCGTCTGATCTCCCTACCCGCTGAGCAGGAAGAGCGGCGGATCCCCTTGGTGCTTGAGCAGCTCGAGACCGGGGACGTGGCGCTAGTCTCGGACGCGGGGACGCCCGCCATCAGCGACCCTGGGCGCCGGCTGGTGGCGGCCGCTAGGGAGGCGGGGTTCGAGGTGGTGGCGGTGCCCGGTCCTTCAGCGCTGGCGGCGGCCGTTTCGGCCTGCGGACTGCGGGCCGACCGCTTCCTCTTCTTGGGGTTCCTACCCAGAACCAAGTCGCGAAGTCAAAAGCTGCTCCAGGCCTCCGACTCCTGGGCCCTGGTCTTCCATGAGTCGCCCCACCGGCTCGCCGCCACCTTGGAGTGGGCGTCGGAGGTGCTGGACCAGCGTCGGGTGGCGGTGGCCAGGGAGATCTCCAAACTGCACGAGAGTTGGTATTTGGGGACCGCCGCGGAACTGGCCAATCGATTCCGGGCTGACCCCCCAAAGGGCGAGTGCACGGTTGTGGTGGAGGCGCCTCCAGGTAAGCGGGCGACCGGGGATGGCTGAGCGAGAGGTGGCGCTGGTCGACGCCCACTGCCATCTGGATGAGGTGGTTCGCCGCGGGATTCCGGTCAGAGAGGTGGTGGACCAGGCCCAGCGGGCCGGGGTCGTGCAGATGGTCACCAGCGGTGATGACCTGACCGAGAACCAGGCCGGCTGCAGCCTGGCCGAGGCCTTCGCCCAGATCTTCTTCACGATCGGGTGGCATCCGGTCAACCCCCTGCCCCCGACCGCCGATGAGCTGACTCAGTTGCGCGATTTGCTGGCCCACCCCAAGGCCGTGGCGCTGGGGGAGGTCGGGCTCGACTACTTCTTTCGCCCCGGATACCTGGAGACGCCCAAGGCGGTACAGCGGGAGGTTTTCGCCACCATGCTCAGGCTGGCCGCCGAACTGGCCAAGCCGGTGGTCATCCACCAGCGTCGGGCCCAGGCCGACCTCCTCCAGCTATTGGATGCCGGGCCGCCGGTGACCGGAATCCTGCACTGCTTCAGCGGGGACCGGGCCTTCGCCGAGGAGGCGGTGGCCCGCGGTCTCTACTGTTCTTTCGCTGGCAACGTGACCTTCAAGTCGGCCCACGGCCTCCAGGAGGCGGCTCGGGCGGTCCCCTCGGAGCTGCTCCTAGTGGAGACGGACGCGCCCTTCCTGGCCCCTGAGCCGCACCGCGGTGAGGTTTGTCAGCCGGCCATGGTCCGGGCCACCGCCCAGTGGCTGGCCGTCCTGCGAGGTGATTGTTTGGAATCGCTCTCATCGGTCACCACCGAGAACACCAGACGGGTCCTGGGAATTCCCGCCCCTTGAGCGTTCCCGACCTCTGCGCCCCCGGGACCGCCCGGGCGGTCGCGCGCCGGTTCGGGATCAGTCCTCGGCGGGAGATGGGGCAGAACTTCCTGGTGGATCGCCAGGTCCGCGACGCCATCGCCGCAACTGCAGCCCCGGCCCAAGAGGTGCTGGAGATCGGTCCGGGGCTGGGCGCGCTGACCCAGGGGCTGCTGGAGCGCGATCTGCGGGTGGTGGGAGTGGAGCTCGATCCCCGCTGCGTCGCCGCCCTGGGGCTGCTCCGGAGCCGCTACCCCGGGCTTCGGGTGGTGGAGGCCGACATCCTCCAGGTGGTACCTGCTCAGCTGGGGCTGCGAGCACCGACCGTGCTCGGCAACCTGCCCTACCGGATCACCGGCGCTTTGCTGCCCTGGATCATGGCCTGGGACCCTCCCCCCACCGTCTGCCACCTGCTGGTCCAGCGAGAGGTGGCTCGGAGGCTGGCCGCCCCCAGGGGTGACTGGTCGCTGTCGACGCTGGTGCTGCGGGTGGTCGCCGAGGTGACTGTCGAGTTCGACGTGCCCCCCGACAGTTTCTGGCCCTCCCCCCAGGTTCATAGCAGCTTGATCACAGTTCGGCCCCGTCAGGAAGCGGATCCCGAGCTGAGCTCCCAGCTGGCTACCCTGGCTCGACCCATGTTTCAGGCCCGGCGCAAGCAGCTTCATCACGGGCTGGCCCGCTCTATGGGGATCTCCCCGGCCCAAGCGATGGTGCTGCTGCGGTCGATCGAGATCGACCCGGTGCGGCGCCCAGGCAGCCTGGATCTGGAGGAGTGGCGGCGTCTCGTTGCCGCGGCGCGAAGCAGAGGAGCCTCGATCGGGTGATATATTCGCCGCCATGCCGGTCGAGGCCCCGTCCGGATCTTCCGTCGAGACGGCGGTGGACCCCGGACCCACGGGCTTCCGCGAGGTTTTGCGGGCCCGAGACTTCCGGCTCCTCTGGGGAGCTCAGGTCGCGGCCCAATTGGGCGACAAGTTCTTCGCCTTCTCGCTGCTGCTCTCGATCTACTCGCTGACCCATCTCTACCTGAGCGACGCGGCCCTGCTGCTGGCCTACACCATCCCCGCAGTTTTCCTGTCCATCCCAGCCGGGATCTTTGCCGATCGCTACGACAAGAAGACCCTGATGATCTGGACCAACCTGTCCCGGGGGGTGATGGTCCTGGGGGTGCCGGCGCTGGAGATCACCGGTGTAGCCGAGCACCAGGTACTACCCCTCTACGTCATCACCTTCATCTTCGCCGGAGTGGGCCAGCTCTTTGCCCCGGCCGAGGCGGCCAGCATCCCGAGCCTGGTCAAGCGCCGGGACCTGGCGGCAGCGACTTCCCTGTTCACGATCACGATCATCGTCACCATCGTGCTGTCCGTGCCCCTGGCATCGGTGGCCCAGGGACTCCTGGGATTGGAGGGCCCCTACTACTTCGGCGCCGGGTTGTTCGCGGTGGCGGCGGGCGCCATCTGGCTGATCAAGCCCAAGCTGGCTGCTCCGGCAGCCGCCGGCGGACCGGCGATGCGGGCTCCCTGGAGCAGCACCTGGACGGAGATCAAGGAGACCTGGGAGGTGGTGCGGGCCAGCCGGGTGCTTCCCTTCGCCTTCGCCATGCTGACCCTGGCCCTAGCGATCGTGTTCACGATCTTTGCCCTCTCGGCGGGATACATGCAGCACGTGTTGCTGCGCAGCCCCCATGACAGCTACATCCTCCTGATCCCGGCCACCGTGGGGATGGTGGTGGCAGGGACGGTGGTGAGCCGGCTTTCGTCCGGCTCCGGACCGGGTCCTACCACGGTCGTTCGGGGTCTGGGTCTGGCTGGGGTGGCCATGGTGGTGCTGGGGGTCCTGCCGCCGATCCTCGACCGACTCGGGATCGACGGGGCGCTGGTGCCCTTGGCGATCACCCTGGCGGTCCTGTTCGGGCTGGGGCTGGGAGCAGTTCTGATCCCCTGTTTGGTCCTCATCCAGGAGGAGACCGAAGAGGCGACCAGGGGCAAGATCTTCGGCGGGGCCTTCCTGGCCATCAACCTGGCGATCGCGGTGCCGCTGCTGGCGGCCGGGGCGATCGCCGACGTGGTTGGGGCCAGCGACGTGGTCGGTGGCCTAGGGCTGGCCCTGATCATCACCGGAGTGATCGGCTGGCGCCGGCGCTGGGGTGTGGTGCCGCCGGAAGCTCCCCCGGAGTAGGTTACGAGCGCGTAGCGAGATGTGGAAGTCCGCTGGCGGGGGTATCTACTTGCGGCGGAGGTGGGCTAAATGACTACATGCGAGCCGTCGTCACTTGCGAGAGCTGCGGTCTCCGGCAGGAGGTGGCCCGGGCCATCCCGGAGCCGACCACCTTCCATATCGTCTGCCACCGCTGTGAGCTGAGCCTCCTGGTGACCGTCACCGAAGCCGACATCCGCAGCGCGGCCGCCTCCGTCGCCGCCAGTTCCGCACGCCGCTAGGGGCGCGGCTCAGCGAACTGCTCGCCCGCCCGGCGGGATCGCCTCGGCCAACCATCTGCCGGGAGTGCCGCTTTCTGGACCGAGGACGGCTGCCAGCTTCCCCGGGCCAATCAGCCAGACCCGGGACCTAGCCGCTCAGACCGCCCAGCGCGACAAGCCGCGGGGGATCTCCTCGCGCCCGTTGTCCAGGAGGGCCAGCCCCATCTCCTCGCTTTCGAAGTCGAGCCGGAGCTGGCGGGCTAGGGGGATGACCCGGCCGGACCGGGCCCGCTCGCGCAGGCGAGCCCGTCGATCCGGGTCGAGGCTCGAGCATTGGACGCTGCAGTACTTGGCGGTCTGCTTCTTGACCAGCTCCGCGCACCCAGTCCTGGCACAGACCCGGAGGGCGGCGGGATGGGTCCGGGAGAAGCGCGTCACGGAGCGATATTAGAGACTCATTAAGGGCCCCTGTCAATGGTCATTACTGCAATAAAAGTTGGCACT
>JBARIA010000069.1:0-11285 GCA_049799515.1 Candidatus Dormiibacterota bacterium
GACGACGACGTCCTGGCCGCCGACGCCGACGCCGTCTCCCTGGACGATCCGGTGCGGATGTACCTCAAGGAGATCGGTCGGGTCTCGTTGCTCAAGGCCGAGGACGAGGTGTACCTGGCCAAGCTGATCGAGCAGGGCGACGAGGACGCCAAGCACCGTCTCACCGAGGCCAATCTCCGGTTGGTGGTCTCGATCGCCAAGAAATACATCGGCCGCGGCATGTCGTTCCTGGACCTGATCCAGGAGGGCAACATGGGCTTGATCCGGGCGGTGGAGAAGTTCGACTACCACAAGGGGTACAAGTTCTCCACCTACGCCACCTGGTGGATCCGCCAGGCGATCACCAGGGCGATCGCCGATCAGGCCAGGACCATCCGCATCCCGGTCCACATGGTCGAGACCATCAACAAGCTGGTCCGGATCTCCCGCCGCCTGCTCCAGGAGCTGGGCCGGGAGCCGGCCGACCCCGAGATCGGCGAGGAGATGGGGATCACCCCGGACCGGGTCCGGGAGATCGTCAAGGTGGCCCAGGACCCGGTCTCGCTTGAGACCCCCATCGGCGAGGAGGAGGACTCCCACCTGGGCGACTTCGTCCCCGACAGTGAGGCGGTCGCGCCCTCCGAGGCGGCCTCTCTGACCATGCTCCGGACCGAGGTGGAGGACATCCTCGACACCCTCACCCCCAGGGAGCGCCGAGTGCTCCAGCTGCGCTTTGGGCTGATCGACGGCCACCAGCGGACTCTGGAGGAGGTGGGCAAGCGCTTCGGGGTGACTCGTGAGCGGATCCGCCAGATCGAGGCCAAGGCGCTCCGCAAGCTTCGCCACCCCTCCCGGAGCATGAAGCTCAAGGACTATCTCGAGTAGTTCCCTCCGAGATGCGGCTCCGGGCCAGGGGTGCGGCGCCCGGTAGACTGCGCGAGGTCATTCCGGAGTAGCTCAACGGTAGAGCAGGCGGCTGTTAACCGCAAGGTTCACGGTTCGAATCCGTGCTCCGGAGCCACATTCCGAGGTGCCACCTGGCCTGCTTGTGGCCTCTCGACCAGAAGCCTGCTCACGGAATGCTCACAATCTCCGGCGGGTCCGCAGTGCGGCCCTAATTGGAACCGCTGCTTCAGTCTGCAGGTCGGGAATGACGTGGCTGTAGAGGTCCAGCGTGATCGCCACTCTCCCGTGGCCAAGCCGCTCCTGCACGACCGTGGGGTTTGCTCCGCGCGCCAGGAGAAGAGATGCGTGCGTGTGCCTGAGATCGTGAAACCGAATGCTAGGCAGCCCGGCGGCCATCGCCGGGAGCCGGAGGGAGTTGCTGACCACGTCGGGGTCCCGAGGGCCCGGTTCAAGCGGCTGAAGACGAGGTCGTCGGCAGACTGACCGCGCCCGGTCTGTAGGCGCTCAGCAGCCGGTGACCTTCGGTGTGACCGCAAGGTCGCGATCGTGGCGGAGTCGAGGACTATCCTTCGCCGGCTAGCCGCAGTCTTAGGCGGGCCGGGCCGGCTCATCCCGCCGGCACGTACGATCTGATGCCTGACCGAGATAGACGACGTCTCCACCTCGAGATCGCGCCACCGCAACCCCAGCACATCTCCCTGCCGCATGCGGGTAGCGAGTGCGAGACAGTTCGGCGCAGCATCAGGGTGCCCCATGGTCGCGGCCAGGAACTGCGCGGCCTCCTCCCCAGTCCACGTCCGCATCGTGGCCGAGCGGAGTGGTACCGACGATGGCCTAGCGGCAGGGTTGACGGGCAAAGGACTCAGACGCTCCGCCTTGAGCAACCGCTTTCGGAGCACCCGCTCTGGCCAGTGGTGTTGGAGGCATTGTCCGCTGGGCACCCCAACCGAGCAGCGGCGGCTCGGAAGCTCGGGGTCCGGCGAACCACCCTGGGAGCAGCCTTACAAGCGGTCCGAAATGGGGGCGCCTCACAGCTAGGCGCCGACTAGTACGGCGCGGACCCCCCTAGGCGCCAGTCCCGAAGAAAATCCATGCGGACTCAGTTGGCGGTGTTCAAGTTCGACTGATCTCGTCCAGAGACCTCCGCAGGCGTCCAATTCGAGATCGAGTCGGCCGAATCGACGTCCAGTCGCGTCCATCCGGTGAGCCAGCCGTCCGCGGGACAGGCTGTCACTTAGGCCGTCAGAATTGGGAGTCCGAGGTTGCCCAGCCGATCTACCCGGCGGGCCATTAATGGCGGCGCCGAAGGAGCAGTCCCATTCAGAAAATGTACGCCGCGGTCGTCAGATCCTTCGATGAGCCACCCCACTACCAAGAGTTTGACGTTCCGAAGCCGAACAGCGAGCACCAAGAACTAAGCAGGTGATCAGAAGTTCTGTCCGTAACGGGACAGGAGGGGAGGTTGGCGCCAGTGACAAAGTAGCCTTGTCGGTGATGCATTCAACCACCCCGACAAGGCCAGTTCCAGTATGCGTCCCTGCTCCAGCTTTGCCAACGTCACCGCCCGCCAGCGCCGCCAGCTTCAAGCCGAACTCCGCCGGGGCAGAAGCACTCTCCGGGCGCTCCTGATCCTGCTCTCGGCGGATGGCTATCCAGCCGCTGCCATCGCCGAACTGGTCGGCTACCATCCCCGCACCGTGCGCCGCTGGATCGAGCGCTTCGCGGGTGAGGGAGTGGAGGGTCTGCCCGATCGCCCGCGCAGCGGCCGGCCGCGCGACGCTGCCCGAGTGAGCGGGCGGCTGACCACCCTGCTGAGCCAGCCCAGAGCCTGGACCATTCCCCGTCTGGCCCGGGCGTTGCGCTGGCACGGTTCCCCCAGCACCCTGCGCCGCCGCCTCCACGAGCTGGCCCAGTGGCGGCGTCCCCGGCTGGTGGCCAAAGGTGATCCCGAGGCGGCTTGGCGCTGGGCCAAGGTCCGCCGCTCTCTGCGCCGGCTGCCCCAGGGCGAGGTGATCCTGGCCGAGGACGAGTGCCACCTCGATCTGCTCCCCTGGGTCCGGGCCAGCTGGATCCTGCGGGGTGAGCGGCAGCGGGTGATGACCCCCGGCCAGAACCGGCGCCGTTCGCTCTTCGGCGCCGTGAACCTGGCCACCGGGCAATGGGTCTGCCAGGTGGCCCGAAGGGCCAACAGCGCCGCCTTCGTGCGCCTGTTGGAGGGGCTTTTGCAGACCTATCCCAACGCTCCCGCCATGGCGGTGGTGCTGGACAACGTGATCATTCACTCCAGTCGCTTGGTGTGCGCCTGGCTGCTCGAGCACCCCCAGGTCCAGCTCCTCTACGGAGCCCGCTACTGTCCTCACGAAAACCCGGTGGAACGGATCTGGGGCGCCATGAAGCGACACCTGGCCAACTCGCCCCCGCCGGCCATCCAAGGCCGTGTCTCCCAAGCGACGAACTTCTTCGCCGCCCGTACTCCCGAGCAGATGCTCCGCACCGCCGCACCTTGGAAGGCCCGCTGGCTCCCCAGGCATTACGGACAACACTTATGGAAAGCTGCTTAGGTGCTGCTCGTAGTCGACGTGGACCCATTCGCACCCGGCCTTCCGCGCCTCCTCAACCGCCCGGAGCACCACTTGCCGCCCTATACCTTCGCGCTGACGGTCAGAAGCTACAGCGGTGTCGAGGAGCAGGGCGTGTCTCCCTCCATCCCAGGCTACATTCACGAAACCGATCAGCCGACCGCCTTCGGTCGCCGTCACCCAGCCCAGGTTGACCTTCCGGGACCACCGGTAGCCTCCAGTCGTCCTGAAGGCGTCGGCGTATAGCCGCCCAACCTCCCCTTCGTCGATCGGCTCCCGCCACCGCAAAAGCACTCCGTACTCCCCGTCGGACTCCGTATCCGTTCGGGGGCGGGAGTCTGTATGGCTGGAACCCATTTGACGAGTTTAGATCCCGATCCGACGTTCTAGAAAACGTCCCTCCCACCGAGGTTCAATCGCGGCAACCACGGGCCCACCCTCTGCCCGTCAAATGGTTCCTCGACCCGGCCCCAGGTCGGCGCGACGTCGGCTGGATTCAGACTGTGACCTCGGGACTGGACGAAGCTCGGCATCTAGCCGGCGCACTGCGCCAGTCCGGAAGGATTTCCTCGATGTCTCCCCGAAGCGTGACGCGGCAACTTACCGCATCGCGCCGTGCCTGTCACCGACATCGGTGACGGTCCGACTTCGTCGTCTGACGAGACGTGATCACCCGTCACGTCTCGACCAGGGCACTCCGAGTGCCTGGCTGGTCAGCTATGCCGCATCCAGAGGTTTGTCTCGACGTAGGTACCCCGATCAGCCTCTCGATCAATCTCGACCAGGTCCAGGGCGCCCGGGACCACGTAGCGCCCGCTCCGCGGGAAGGCCATCCCCGCCCAGTCCTCCCACTCGCTCACCTGACCGACGATCACCATGGAGCGAGGCGCCGGTCCGAGGATGGTGGCGCCGAGGCGCTGGTGCGTCCGGACTCAGGGATCGAGGTGCAGGCCATCTCTCCTGACCCACCGGGAAAACTCATCCATCGAGGTCAGCGGATAGCGCGACTTGAGGGTGGGACGCACCGGCGCCAACACCCGGGTCAACCCCGACGAGGTGGCGCGCTCGCGCAGTGCGGCCAGCACTTGGCCGGCCAGTCCCTGGCCGCGTCGGTCGGAACGGACCGCTGTGGCCATCACCGTCAGGGTGTCCGGCTCGATACCACTTTCATGGGCGGTCACCGAGCTGACCAAAGCTCCGTCGTAGCCGTCGGGGAGACTGGCGATTTCTCCCGACCACACGATCGGCACCGCCCAGCCACCGGCGACCACCTGGCCGTGGTCGAGAAGGAGCACATCGTGATCAGGAAAGTAGGCCTCAACCCGGTCGATGTACAGGCGTGCCACCGGGTCGTGGAAGATGAATTCGGGCCATTCCCCCCGGAAGGCGGCTCGAGCCTCGCCATCGAGGTCAGGTCGGTGGCTGGTGGTGACCACCGCGATCTCTCCAACGGCGCCCGGGTCTTTCTGGGCGGCCCCTTCGTCGTTCATGGCCAGAAGCTTCGCACCCAGTCGTTGAGTCCGCCATTTGGACCTAATCGCCGCTGCTGCTGAACTCCAGTGGCCCGGCGGGCCCTCACAATGTCATCAATGCGAGTCTCAGCCAAGGCGGATTACGCCGTCAGGGCGGTGATCGAGCTGGCCGCCGGGGGTGACTGCGGCCCGGTCACCGCCGAGCACATCTCCAGCATCCAGGACATCCCCCTGAAGTTCCTCCACAACATCCTGGCCGAGCTGAAGCGCGATGGCATCGTCAACAGCCATCGCGGCGCCGCCGGAGGCTTCGTCCTGGGCAGGGACCCGGCGCTGATCTCCCTCGGGGACATCATCAGGGTGGCGGACGGTGGGCCTCTGGCCAGGGTCGGGGACTTCCGTCCGGATGAGCTGGCCTACACCGGGCATACCGCCCCCCTCCGCGACGTCTGGGTGGCGGTGCGGGTGGGGATTCGCGATGTGCTGGACGTGGTCACCGTGGCCGACATCTGCACGGGGCAGCTGCCCGAGGTGGTCCACCAGCTGCTGGCGCGTCCTGACGCCTGGCTGCCCCGGGTGAAGGTGGTTCCCGGTCAGGCCCCTAGGGCCGGGGTGCCCGGCCCCCGAGCCAAGTCCGGTTCAACTCCGCCCAGCTGGGAGGCAAGCGGCGCCTACCGCAAGTGATCGGGGGCTGAGCCGCCTCGGCGACGGGCTCACCTACTGCGGCGACCTGGTTCAGCCCGTCTGGGCTGGACTAAGACCCGGCTGAGGAAGGATCGAATCGGAAGATCCGGGTTGCCAACACCAACACTGCGATCCCGACTCCGAGCAGCACCAGCAGGTCAGGGGTGACGGCGGCGAGGCTCTGCGCCTGGGCCATCAGGCCGCGGAGCCCGTCGGCGAAGTATTTGAGGGGCATGATCACCGACAGGTCGCGGAGCCAGGCGGGGGCCCCCGAGAGCGGGTAGAAGATCCCAGCAATAAACAGTTGGGGCAACGTGATCAGGTTCATCAGGACGATTGCGGACTGATCCCGATTGGCGATCCCGGCGATCAGGAACCCGCCGCCCAGGAAGCAGAGCGAGCCGATCAGCACCATCAGCACCACCGGACCGGGGGAGGGCCCAATGCCCACCCCGTACATCAGGTGTCCGACGCCCAGGAGAACCACCACCTGAACCGCCACCAGGACCAGCTGGGAGACCACGCTGCTGGCAAGAAAGGCCCACACCGGGATGGGGGTAGCACGCACCCGGCGCAGTGTGCCCCGCTCCCGGTCTCCCACCAGCCGGATGCCGGCGCTGAGTCCGGCGGTCAGGACCGCGTAGGCGAGGATGCCGGGAGTGAGGAAGTCGATGTAATTGGCGTTTGCCAAAGAGCCGGCGCTCACTCCTCCTTTCGGGTGAAGCTCAGAGACGCTCGGAATCACGGCTGGTGCGGTGTGGAGCAACTCCTGATTGAGGGCGTAAAGAGCCCCCTCGGCAGCCGCGGCAAAAGCCGCATTCTCGGTGATGTTCCCGGCGTTCTCTTCGATCTTGGCCTGGAGCGGCGAGCCTCCACCGGTGATCACCAGGGCGAAGTCGGCCGTGTTGTTGAGCACCTGCTGGCGGGCGGTCGCGGGGGACACTTCCTGGGTCTTGAACGAGGTGTGGGGCAGGGCCAGCCTGAGGATGGCCGCATCGGCCGAGGGAGCCACGATGTCGACAGTGGTCCTGCTGCTCTGGAAGAGGCCCCCGAAGATGACGATCAGGAGCAGGGGAACCAGGATGTTGAAGACCATCACCTGGCGGTTGCGGGCCAGGAGCGTGAGGTTGGCCCGGGTCAGCGCCCCCAGCGGCAGCCACGGCGAATTGCTGCGGAAGGTCGCCAGGGGCTTGGGATCCGGCATCCGATCCCCGCTCACTGCGGCACCCCCGTCTCGATGTGGCGACCGGTGCGCGCCAGGAAGACATCCTCCAGGCTGGGCGGCCTCACCGAGACGTCGCGCAGGGCACTCTCGCCGAGCCGCTGATTGAGCGCGGCCAGGATCACCCCCACCTCCTTGCCCTGGAGTTCCCAGCGGCCATCGGAGTATTCGGCCCGCAACACCCCGGGAGTTTCTTCCAGCTTGGCGTCCTGGCCGGCGGCGATGCTGATGCTCGCCGCCGCTCCCAGCTCGGCGATCAAGGTGGTCGGTGCCCCCTCAGCGACCACCAGGCCACCGTCGATGATGTACACCAGCTCCGCCAGTTGCTCCGCTTCTTCGATGTAGTGAGTGGTCAGCAGCACGGTGCGACCCTGGCGGTGGAGGCCCTCGATCATCGCCCAGGTCTGGCGGCGGCTCAGCGGGTCGAGGCCGGTGGTGGGCTCGTCGAGGATCACCAGCTCGGGCTCGTTGCAGAGAGTCAGGGCGAGCTGGAGCCGTCGTGTCTGGCCCCCGGAGAGGCGGTCGGTGCGGCGTTCGGCGACCTCAGAGAGGTCCACCAGCGCCAGCAGAGCCTTTGCGTCCGCCTCCCAGCCGTAGAGCCGCCCGAAGAGGATCAGGGTCTCGGCGCAGGTGAGGTCCGAGTAGAGAGCCCCCTCCTGAAGCTGTACCCCCACCCGACGCCTGGCCCTTTCCGGCGCCTCTCCGAGGACCAGGACCTCTCCCGCGTCCGGTCGGCGCAGCCCCTCGATGATCTCCATAGTGGTGGTCTTGCCGGCACCGTTGGGTCCCAGCAGCGCCACGATCTGGCCCCGCTGGATCTCCAAATCCAGGCCGCGCACGGCCTCGACCGGACCGTAGTTCTTGCGAAGGCCGCGCACCGAGACGGCGGGGCCGCGGGACTCAGTGGCTGGCCTGCTGCGCCCGTCTGGAATCTGGTCCGTCCTCCACCCGAATTGGCCTTCCGAGGCGATTTCGCGCTCAGGGTAGCAGTCGCCGCCAAATCCCCTCGTCTGGTGACCGAGACCAAATGAGCTGGTCGCAACGCTGGCCCGGGACACCCGGTTACCTTCCCGGTGGTGAGAGCACTCCTACACCGTCTGCGGAAGTGGTTCCCGGTCAGGGTCGCCGCCCGCTATCTGGAGCGCAGCGGTCCCAACCTGGCGACCCTGATCGCCTGGAACATGCTGTTCTCGTTCTTCCCGATCATGGTCCTGGCGGCGACCCTGGCTGGGCTCCTGCCCCACAGCGGTGCCGGCATCGGCCAGGGCCTGACCAAGGCCATCGCCAGCGCCCTGCCCGGCGGTAAGGGCTCGGCGGTAGTGAAGGCCCTGGACGCCTTCCACCACCACTCGGGTCTGCTGGCGATCGTGGGGGTGGTGGGGCTGCTCTGGGGCGGCTCCTCACTCTTCGGAGCCATGGATAACGCCTTCGCCAGCCTGAGCAAGACGCACTCGCGGTCCTTCATCCCCCAGAAGCTGATGTCCTTCGGCATGATCGTGCTCTTCGCCTGCCTAGTGGTACCGGTGGTCCTCAGCTCCAGCTTCCTGGCGGTGATCAAGTCGGTCCCCGGCGTTCCCTCGGTGCTGAGCCATGGCCCGGTAGGACTCATCCTGCAAATATGCCTCTCCATCGTTGTGGGCACCGTCCTCTTCAGCGCCATCTATTTCCTGGTGCCCAAGACTCGGCAGCACCCCAGGGCAGTGCTGCCGGGAGCGCTCGCCGCCGGAGTCCTGTTCGAAGCGCTGAGCCTGCTCTTCCCGCTGTACTTCAAGGTCGCCCACGGATTTAGCACCTATGGCACGACCTTCAGCCTCTTCTTCCTGATCCTCACCTACGTCTTCTTCCTCTCCCAGATCACAGTGGTGGGCTTCGCGGTGGTACTCGAGGGTGAGCCCCAGGGAACCACCGCGGGGCACAGTCCGGCGGCGAACTGAACCTGTGTCCGCCCACCGACTTCTGACAGGCCTCGGTCAGGAGAGGCCCGGCTCGGCCCCCGCGCTAAGAGCCGGCCGATCAGCCTCGGTGATCGACCGGCTCACCACCACCAAGTAAAAGAGCACCAAAACGGAGACTCCCGCGATCCCTGCCACCAAGTCGAGCAAGTTGGGTCCCTGGGGGCGGAAGACCACCAAGTTGGCTATCTGGCAGGCAATCCCAAGTACTAGGCCGTAAACGACTAGGCTCTTGCCCTCCCGCCGGCGGCGGAACATGAGCAGTCCACCGACCAGGCTCAGCACCGCCCCGACCACCAAGCCTGCCTCGCTGTACAGGAGTAGCGCGCCGGTGCGTAACTAAGGGCTTGCCAGGAGAAGGCCGAGAGGGCCGAGGCTGTCTCTCCCAATGCGACCGACTGCTGGATCAGGGCCAGGAGTGACCAGACGGCCAACAGCAGTCCTACGCTGGATGCGTCGAACCGCAGAGTGATCGGTGGATTCTCGGAAAAGGGTGGCCGCACCAGCCAATTGCGCATCGCCTGGGCGCTCCTTCTCTGGCCGAGCCAAGATGGATAGCAGCGCGCTCCCAGCCGGGCCGGACTACCTAAAACGCCCAAAGGCTAGCGCGAACATCGGGGCGGTGGAACGGCTTGGCAAGAGTTCGTCGACCGGTACCGGTGCCCCCACACGCCAGCTTAGGCGTGTATAGCCGGACCCCAGGTGCCAGCACGGTAGAGCCGCCCAGGCAACTCCCGACCGAGCATCTCCTCCAATCGCTGGGCCACTGTACAGAGCCGATCCACATCCACCGCCAGGGTCGCGCCCAGCCGCTGCAGCAGATAGAGCAGGTCCTCACTGCAGACGTTGCCCGTGGAACGAGGAGCGAAGGGACAGCCACCGATGCCTCCGACCGATCCCTCGAACCGGCGAACGCCAGCCTGGTACCCGGCGAGAGCGTTGGCCAATCCCATGCCCCGGGTGTCATGGAGATGTAGGGAGACCTGGGAGAGCGGCAGCGCATCCGTCAACCGCGCCACCAACCGCGATACCTGGAGCGGATCGGAGACTCCGATGGTGTCGGCGACGCTGGTCTCAGATGCCCCCATCCCTGCCAGTTCCCGGGCTAAATCCACCACAACCTGGGGATCCACCCTGCCCTCGTAGGGACAGCCAAAGGCGACGCTCAGGCTGGCGTCCCACTGGCAGCTGGCGCTAGCTGCGTCCTGGGCCACCGCGCCAATCTCCGCCAGGGTCTCCTTGACTGAGCGATTGAGGTTGTGCCGATTGAAGGTATCGGTTGCCCCCACGTTGACCAGCACTCGTCGGGCCCCCGCCCGAAGCGCTCGCTCCAGACCCTGGCGGTTGGGCACCAGCACCCGGATCCGGTCCAGCGACTCGCTCCCTCGCTCCGCTCTGAGCTCTGTCATCACGGTCTCGGCGTCGGCCAGTTTGGGCACCCATTTGGGGGAGACGAAGGAGGTCGCCTCAACCAGGTCAACGCCGCTGTCGAGAGCCCCCCGAATCAGCTCCAGCTTCCGCTCGGTGGGGAGCTCCTCAGGGAGGTTCTGGAGCCCGTCCCGCGGCCCCACCTCAGTGAAGGTGACGCGCTCCGCGAGGACCGGTCCAGAGCTCATTTGGCCCGGAGTCTAGTCCGGCGCCCCAGACGATCCGGCCGGGCCGCGGCCGGGAACTCGGCGGGAATCGCAGCGGTAAGTAGGGGCGCCAAGGCTGGGCTGAGGTCCGCCCTTCGGGCCCTAAATGCGGCGACCTTGGTGCGGCTGAGACAGGTGGAGGAGCAGAAACGCCGAGAGCCATTTTTAGAGGTGTCGATGAAGGCCCGGTCGCAGTGGGCCGAGCCGCAGAGACCCAACCGCGCGCCACCGGGAGAGCCGATCACCACCGCCAGGGCGATCACACACATGGCCCCCCGGGCGACCGCCCGACCGGCCTCTTTGTCCTGGCTATGGAAGTGGAGGTGCCACGGCTCCCCGTCGTGGCGGGCCAGCTGGGGGGCAGCCTGGTAGCGGATCAGCAAAGAGTTGATCAGAGCGGCCGCCCGGTCCTGCCTCCCCTGGGCCATCAGCTCGAAGACCGAGCGCAGGTCGACGGCCAGCCGGATCAGCTCCTCCCCAGCCTGGCCCTTGAGGGAGACTGGTTTGCCGGTGATCTTGGCCTCGATCTCCTGAGCCAGCTCCCGCCGGGCTGCTGGGGTCGGAGGCAACTCCCATCTTCGACCTCGGGACCAGCCCGGGCTCAGCCGGTTGACCAGCTCAACCGCCGACTCCACACCTCGATCCGCGTAACTCTCGAACTTCATTTTGATCGATACCGGATCCATGGTACACTGTTACAGTCATCGAAGGTATCACCAGTTACAAGAAGGAGGCAAGCCATGTTTGACGGATCCATATACCTCCTCGTCAAGGATCACCAGCGCGAACTGCAGAATGCCGCTCTCAGGGACCGACCCGGGCGGCAGTGGATGCGCCAGTCCGACCAGATGCGGCAG
>JBARIA010000070.1:0-5738 GCA_049799515.1 Candidatus Dormiibacterota bacterium
CGCCGTGGGGTCTTCGGCTTGCTGGCCACAGGCTCGGCGGCGCCAGTCACTTCGGCTGCCTCGGCTACCGGCGCCGCGGTCTTAGCTCTGGCCCTGGGCTTGGGCTTCGGCTTGACCACCTCGGCGACCGCGTCAACCGGCGCCGGCTCCGACACTGCCTCAGGCGCCGGAGCGGCCAGCTCGGCGCTCACCGCCAACGGCGTCGGTTCTGCTTCGCTGGACGCGGGGGCCGGTTCGCTGGCCAGCACCGCCTCCCCGCCTACCTCCGGGGCTGGGGCAGCGGTCACCTGCGGTTCGGTGAAATCACCCTTGTAGATCCAGGCGCTGACCCCGATCTGGCCAAAGGTGGTCTTGGCTTCCGCCTGACCGAAATCGATGTCGGCCCTCAGGGTGTGCAGCGGAACTCGCCCGTCCCGGTCCCACTCCCGCCGACTCATGTCTCCGCCACCGAGCCGGCCGGAAACCTGGATCCGCACCCCCTTGGCGCCCGCCCGCATTGAGCGCATCACCGACTGCTTGACCGCCCGGCGGAAGGCGATCCGCTTCTCCAGCTGGTTGGCGACGTTTTCGGCCAGCAGCTGGGCGTCCAGCTCGGGGGTCTTGATCTCCTGGATGGTGACCCGCACCTTCTTGCCAGAGATCCGCTCGAGGTTGTCCCTGAGGGCATCGACCGAGGCGCCGCTCCGTCCGATCACGATCCCCGGCTTGGCGGTGTGAATGATCACGGTCAACTGGTTGGCCGAGCGCTCGGTCTCGATCCGGGCGACGCTGGCGTTCTTCAGCCGGCCGGCGATCAGTTGGCGCATGGCCAGGTCTTCCTGGAGCAGCTTGGTGTACTCGGGGCCACTGGCGAACCAGCGCGCGTCCCAGTTGCGATAGACGCCCAGGCGGAACCCGTTGGGGTGGACTTTCTGTCCCATGCCCTTCCCTAGTCCTCCTCTTCCTCAGCCGCCGGCGGCTGGTTGCTGGCCGGAGTGGGCCGGACTCTGGCGCGGGTCCGGCTGGGTCGCTCCAGACCGTCCTCGACCACCGCCTTGAGGTGGCAGGTCCGCTTGAAGATCGAGAAGGAGGCTCCCCTGGCGCGAGGCCGGAACCGCTTGATGGTGGGTCCCCCGTCAACCTCGATCCGCAGCAGCTGCAGGCGGTCCCGCTCCAGGCTGAAGTTGTTCTCGGCGTTGGCGGCCGCTGAGCGGACCACCTTGGCCACGTCCTCGGCGGCGGCCTGGGTCATGAAGGACAGGGCCACCAGAGCCTCACCCACCGGCATGCCTTCGACCACGTGGGCCACCAACCGGGCCTTGCGCGGGGGAACCCTGACCCACTTGGCGGTCGCCTGTACCTGCATCGGTTGCTTTCTCCAGTCCTACTTGAGTGACGAGCTGCGCTCGGTGTGGTGACCGTGGGTGCGGAACTTGCGGGTGGGCACGAACTCGCCCAGCTTGTGCCCCACCATCGCTTCGCTGACGAAGACCGGGACATGCTTGCGACCGTCGTGGACTGCGATGGTGTGGCCCAGCATCTCGGGGAAGATGTCGCTCCGGCGCGACCAGGTGCGGATCACCCGCTTCTCCTTGGCGCGGTTCATCTCCAACACCTTCTTCAGCAGCGGGGCATCGCAGAACGGGCCTTTCTTGACGGACCTACTCATGGCCTACTTCTTTCTCCGGCGCACGATCATCTGATCGGTGGCCTTGTTGTTGCGGGTGCGGTGACCCAGCGCCGGCTTGCCCCATGGCGTCTGGGGATGCCCACCGGGCCCGGAGCGGCCCTCGCCGCCGCCATGGGGATGGTCGAAGGGGTTCATAGTCGATCCCCTCACCGAGGGTCGGAATCCGCGCCAGCGGCTCTTGCCGGCCTTGCCCCAGGTTTCGTTGGAGTGGTCGGAGTTACCCACCTGACCGATCGTCGCGCTGCAGCGCACGTCGATCAGCCGCACCTCGCCGGAGGGCATCCGCAACTGGGCGTGGCGACCTTCGCGGGCCACCAGCTGAGCTCCAACCCCGGCGCTCCGAACCAGCTGACCACCCTTGCCCAGCTGGACCTCGATGTTGTGCACGGTTGTGCCCAGCGGGATCCTGGTCAGCGGCAGGGAGTTGCCCGGTCGAATGTCGCTCTTCTCCCCCGCCATGATTTGGTCAGCGACCGCCAGTCCCTCGGGGGCCAAGATGTAGCGCTTGTCGCCGTCCCGATAGTGGATCAGGGCGATGCGGGCGCTCCGGTTGGGGTCGTACTCGATGGTCGCCACTGTCCCTGGCACGTCTAGCTTGTCGCGCCGGAAGTCGATCACCCGGTAGATCTTGCGGTGGCCACCACCGCGGTGGCGGACGGTGATTTTGCCGGTGGCGTTGCGTCCGGAATGCTTCTTTAGAGAGATGGTCAGACCGCGTTCCGGCTTGGTCTTGACCACGTCCTGGAAAGAGCTGACGCTCATGAAGCGACGTCCGGGGGAGGTCGGCCGGTAGCGCTTTACCGGCATCTCAGACTCCCTCGAAGAGGTTGGCGATGGTCTCACCAGGCTGCAGGGTGACCACCGCCTTCTTCCAGTCCCGGCTGCGGCCCACGGTGCGCCCGCCGCGGCGCATCCTGGTGCGGGTCTTGCCCTTGACCGTCATCACGTTGACCGACACCGTCTTCACCTTGAAGGCGGACTCGACCGCGTCGCGGATCTCCAGCTTGTTGGCGTAGATGGCCACCCGGAAGACATACCGCTGGTTGGCCATGCCGGCGTACGACTTTTCGCTGATCACCGGGCGAATCAGCACCAAGGAGGGATCCTTCATCCCAGGTGCTCCCCGACCGCGTCCAGGGCGGCCTTGGTGAAGATCACCGTCTCGGCCGAAAGCAGATCGCGAACGCTGATGTTGCTGGCCAACACCAGCTTGAGCTGGGGGATGTTCCGGGCCGATAGCTCCACGTTCTCCGAGTGCTCGGAGAGCACGATCAGCACCCGCCGACCGGACTCGACCTTGTCGAGAAAGGTGGCCAACTTGGCCGTCTTGGGCTGCTCATACTCGAGCTGCTTGACCACCTGGATCGCGCCGTCCGCGGCCCTCGCCGCCAGCGCCGAGCGCAGGGCCAGCCGCCGTTGCTTGCGCGGCATCGCCTGGTGATAGCCACGAGGGGTGGGCCCGAAGATGGTGCCGCCCCCCCGAAACTGGGGCGACCGGATCGAACCCTGGCGCGCCCGGCCGGTGCCCTTCTGGCGATATGGCTTGCGCCCGCCGCCACTTACCTCGCCCCTGGTCTTGGTGTCGTGGGTGCCCTGGCGGGCCCCGGCCAGCTGGCGCAGCAAGGCCTGGTGCAAGACCGCTCCGTGGACCTCGCCTCCGAAGGCGGCCTCCGGCAGCTCCACCGTTCCCGCCTTGCCCCCTTCGGGCCCCCGGAGCACGGCGGTTGGCATCAGTGCTGCCCCCTGACCTTGCGGATCCGGGACCTGGACTCAGTTACCAGGAGAATCCCGTTCTTGGCCCCCGGAACTGCACCCTTGACCAGCAGCAGGTTGCGCTCCAAGTCGACCCGGAGCAGCTCTAGTCGCTGGACGGTGGTGCGAGCGTCCCCCATGTGGCCGGCCATCTTGAGGCCCCGCCAAGTGCGGGCCGCGTCCACCGAGCCGACCGAGCCGGCCTGGCGGATATTGTGACTGCCGTGGGTAACCGGGCCCCGGCCGAAGTTGTGACGCTTGTGCTGACCGGCGAAGCCCTTGCCCTTGCTGACCCCGGTGACGTCAACCAAGCCGCCAGCCTCGAATCCCTCGACGGTCAGAACCTGGCCGACGGTAACCTCGCCCAGCCCCTTGACCTCGGCGGAGTGGCGGTGCGGCTCCAGGTCAGCGGCTTCGTAGTGCCCCCGAATCGGCTTGGTGACCCGCTTGCGCATCGGGGCAAAGCCGATCTGGGCGGCCTGGTAGCCCTCCTTGGCCAGGTCCTTGACCTGGACCACCGGGCAGGGTCCCGCCTCCAGGACGGTCACCCCGAAGCACCGTCCATCCTCGGCGAAGAGCTGGGTCATGCCCAGCTTGCGGGCCAGCAGCGAGCGGGCCATCAGAGCTTGATCTCGATGTTGACGCCGCTGGGCAAGTTCAGATGCATGAGGGCGTCAACCACCTTGGGGTTGGGGTCGAGGATGTCCACGATCCGCTTGTGGGTGCGCATCTCGAACTGCTCGCGAGAGTCCTTGTCGATGAAGGGGCCCCTGATCACCGTGTACTTGTTGATCTCGGTCGGCATCGGCACCGGACCCACCACCCGCGCCTGGTTACGGGTCGCGGTCTCGACGATGCGAGCCGCAGCCTGATCCAGGACGCGATGGTCATAGGCTTTTAGCCTGATCCGGATGCGCTGGGCCATCTGTTGCCTTGGGGCTCCTGCTTCCTGTGGTCTTACTTGTCGATCTTGGTGACGACGCCGGCGCCCACGGTCCGTCCACCCTCGCGGATGGCGAAGCGCATGCCCTCCTCCACCGCCACCGGGTTGATCAGGGACACCTTGAGCTCGACGTTGTCCCCAGGCATCACCAGCTCGCGGCCCTCGGGGAGGGACACCTGGCCGGTGACGTCGGTGGTGCGGATGTAGAACTGGGGCCGGTAGTTGCTGAAGAAGGGGGTGTGCCGACCGCCTTCGTCCTTGCCGAGGACGTAGACCTGGGCGTCGAATTCGGTGTGCGGCTTGATCGAGCCGGGCTTGGCCAGCACCTGGCCGCGCTCGACATCTTCGCGCTTGACCCCACGCAGGAGGCAGCCGCAGTTCATTCCCGCCTCACCGGCGTCTAGCAGCTTGTGGAACATCTCCACCCCGGTCACCACCGTCTTGGTGGTGTCCTTGATGCCTACGATCTCCACGGTGTCGTTGACCTTGACCAGGCCGCGCTCGATCCTACCGGTGACCACGGTGCCCCGGCCTTCAATCGAGAAGACGTCCTCTACCGGCATCATGAAGGGCTGGTCGATCGGGCGCACCGGCACCGGGATGTAGGTGTCGACCGCCTCCATCAGCTGACGGACCTGGGCCACCGCCTCCGGGTCGCCCTCGAGAGCCTTGAGGGCGGAGACCCGCACCACCGGCACGTCGTCGCCGGGAAATTCGTTCTTGGTGAGCAGCTCCCGAACCTCCAGCTCGACCAGCTCCAGGAGCTCTTCGTCGTCAACCATGTCCACCTTGTTGAGGGCCACGACGATGTAGGGCACCCCCACCTGACGGGCCAGCAGGATGTGCTCCCGGGTCTGGGGCATGGGGCCGTCGGTGGCGGCGACCACCAGAATTGCACCGTCCATCTGGGCGGCGCCGGTGATCATGTTCTTGATGTAGTCGGCGTGGCCCGGGCAGTCCACGTGGGCGTAGTGCCGAGTCGCGGTCTCGTACTCGACGTGGGAGGCGGCGATGGTTATGCCGCGAGCCTTCTCCTCGGGAGCGTTGTCGATGCTCTCGAAGGCGCGGAAATCCGCTAGCCCGTCCGAGGCTAGGACCTTGGTGATGGCCGCGGTCAAGGTCGTCTTGCCATGGTCGATGTGACCGATGGTCCCGACGTTGATATGCGGCTTGCTGTTGTCGTACTTCTTCTTACCCATTCTTCCCTGCCCTTAGCGTGTGGCGCGCTGCACTCATCTGCTGGTGAATCAACTCTTGCGCTTGGCCGTGATCTCTTCCGCCAGGTTTTGCGGCAAATCCTGGTAGTGGTCGAATTCCATGGTGTAGCTGGCCCGACCCTGAGTCATGCTGCGCAACTGGGTCGCGTAGCCGAAC
>JBARIA010000071.1:0-7961 GCA_049799515.1 Candidatus Dormiibacterota bacterium
GGGCCCGGTCGTCCCGCGTACTCCAAAAAATGCCTCCGCCTCCTTAGTCGTAACGAATGCCCCAATCGTCTGCAAGTACACCCGCGGCGTGGACCCAATCACCTTCTCCCCTTTCCGAGGCTGCCTCAGTGCTCTAGTCATCGCATCGACATCAAACTTCTCACCGTCAGTAACACCGGACTCGATGCCGCTTAGCGCTCCTAGCGCCATCAAAAGGACCCCTACGGTTCCCGTGTGAAGTCCCACCAGCGGAAGGTTTGAGCGGTGAAGACTTTGACAGAATTCGATGTAGCGGCGAATCGCCAAAGGACCTGCCGATGTGCCAAATGGGTGCACCCCAAGCCAGACCCCGTCGGCTGGACTGCTCTCCAACTGTGCGGCAATGATAGAGGCGGCTCTACTCCGCAGCGACAGGAGTCGGCTGGAAATGTACAGTGGACGATAGACGAGTACGTCAGGCAGCCCGATCGCGTCGAGCGCGCCACGCAGATCATTGGTGAGAACGTCGTCGAGTGCCAACCACGGATCGTCGATGCGGTCGACGAAGTGTGCGGGCGAGAGCACGGCGTCCAAGTGGTGCATGGCAACAAAGTGGGCGATAGGCTGAACGAGATCCAAGCGGGCACTCCGGGACTGGAGCGTTTCACGGGTATGCACGCCCGTGCCGGCCCAGGGTAGACCGGCTACACCTCCCCGGCCTCGGCCACCCGTTGAGGCCAACTCCAGGGCCCTCGGATCCAGGACGGTCTCGATGCCGGAGCTCAGCGCCGCGTCAGATAGATCGCTCAGGCGCTCCCACAGAGCCGCGTCCAGCACAATCCCGTCACAAGGACGCGCATTCGATGCGATCATCGTCTTGAGACGCCCGGTGCTCGATCGGCCAGGCCGGAGATAGCCTCTCAGTCCAGTTGGGGTAACTAGCGGGATCACGTTTGCCATCACGTAGAATATAACTCATTCAGCGACAGACCGCAACACGCAACAGTGCAAACTCACAGGCTGATCTGGGCAACGGTCGATCGGCTACTCCCTCGCGCCCGCGCCTCAGTGACCTGGCCTCGTAGTCCTGACTGACCGCGCTAGAGCCAGCCCCTGAGAAGGTAGTTCAGCCAGAGTATGGCCACCCTCTTCGACTGCGGCCGTGACACCCTATTTGACGGACGCCGACGTACTTGGGCGGATGGCCCGACCCCCAGTGGCACCCTTTCCCAATACGAAACGGACGCCCGCGGACCTGCGCGGCCCCCCTGCGGTCAAATCCGCCCTTCCCGACCAGCTCTCCCGCAGGTGGACCGTCACTCCCTGCCGGCCCCTCGAAGCTGACCAGTTTGCCCACTGAAGCCAAAGGGCTAGCGGCCCCAGCCTCGCTTGTAGCACAGCGTGCTACAATTATCTCATGGCCCGAGACATCACCCAACGGCAGCTGCGAAATGACAGCGGCGAGATCATGCGGGGACTGGACCGAGGCGAAACCTTCGTCGTCACCCGAAATGGCGTTCCCGTCGGAGAGCTGACTCCCCTTCGACGGCACCGGTTCGTAAACGCCGACGCCACCATCGCCATGTTCCGTGGCGCTCCAAGCGTGGAGTTGGCCCGGCTTCGCGCTGACCTCGACAGCGTCGCATCTCAGGACGCTACCCCCCTTGCCTGATGCCCGACGCGCCCAGCGGGGACTGATCGACACCTCCGTAGTCATCGGCCTCGAACAAATTGACGCTGGACAGCTACCGATCGAACTGGCTGTCAGCGCGGTAACAATGGCAGAACTCGCCGCCGGACCCCACGCGACCGGTGACGCCGATGAGCAAGCGCGCCGACAGGACCGATTGCAACGGGCGGAAGCGGTCTTCGATCCTCTTCCCTTCGACGGAGAAGCGGCTCGAGCCTATGGTCGGATCTACGCTGCCGAGGTCGCGAGGGGACGGAAGGCGCGTGGGGCTCGGGCATTGGATCTCTTAATTGCAGGGACCGCCTGTGCCACGGGCCTCCCTCTCTACACGCGCAACCCGGAGGACTTCCGAAGTCTCCAGGGGCTCGTCGACGTCGTCGCTGTCTGAACGGCCGATCGACCACGGACGATTCGTGTCGGGGACTCATCGCCATCCCAACGGCAATTCGGCGCCGCCTGTGCTTGGACCAATCTGGGGCACAGGGTGAGGTCGTGCTCCGTTCGCATCTTGCCGTTCCTGCCGACCAAGCATGGTGCTGGACGAACCTGCCGGCAGCAGATGGTGCGGAGCTAGTCGCCATCCAGCGAACTGGCTGCACCCTGTTGCGGTGGGAGTGGCAGGTCCAACGGATCCGGGGCCCGCTGCTCCTCAGACCGCAGGTGCTCCACGATGAAGCCGCACCAGATTGCAGCGGCAGTCAGGTTGGTTTCGGCGTGGGCGCCCGAATATGCAATCAGGCGCTTGTCCCGGCAGGCGAGCAGGTCGAAGAGGGCGAGCTGACCACGCCTCGGGAAGAGTTCGTCGTCCCATTGGACGTGGAAGAGGGTGGGGGCCATGATCCGCTCGGCTTCGCGTTTGGTCCGTTTGCGGCGCGCCTTGGTGTCGATGTCCGGGTAGAGGCGGGCGGATTCCTCAAGCCCGAACTTGCCGAAGACAGCGCAACGGAGTTCGTCTCCTAAGGCAGCACCAAGCGGCAGGCCAAAGCGCGTCCCCGTGGACAATCCCAGATAACCAAGGTTCGTCGCGTCAATGCCGGGAAGAGCGCCCACAACTTCGATAGTCGCCCGCCAATCACCCACCATCCGATCGATGACGACATCAAGTCCCTCTGCAGCGATCTGGAGTTGGTACTGCGCAGATGTGAGCGGCGCGGCGACACGCTCGCCGTGGTAGGGGCCGTCAATAGCTACCGCGGCGATCCCGGCGCGCGACGCGAACCATTGACCCAAGCGGACGATCCGATCACTTCGCTTGTGACCGCTGCCCCCCATGTCCCAGTAGGAGCATCGGACAGGACGACTCCTGGTGTGAGGGAAACCAGGCGACGCCAGGAACGACGCTCCTCGGCCTGACAAGCCGAAATGTCCTCTCCCGGAACTCGTCGCTCTCTCTTGGCGTCTCGAGCCAACTAACGTCGTACTCCATCAGGCCATCAGCCCAGACTCAGACTCAGGGACTTTGGGTGAGCTGACGGAACTCTTTGATGGAGCGGGCCGCAAGAAAATGCCTCCTACCCCGCCGTCGTCGTATTACTTTGTAGTACGGACGAGCTGGCAGCTCTGCAGGCCCGGGCCGAGGAGACGGGGTTACCTTCCTCGACGCTGGCCCGCTCGTAGATTATCGACCAACTCCGCGCCACTCAAGGTGAATTGAAAAGTGCTGAGGCGGAACTGCGCGCCGCTCAATTCCATCTTGGCCATCTTCAGCGCCATCTCACAGAACACACCGCCTGACCATGCGCTGATCGGGAGCTCCTCCCGAAAGATTTCGACACCTTATCTGACACCCTATCCCGCGGACGTCGGCGTATTCGGGCGAACAGGACGGCCTACGAAGGGACCTCTCCCGAATACGAAACGGCCGGATGCGGACGCCGGCGGACGCCCGCCTCTCAAATCCGCCCTTCCCGACCACTTCCCCTGCGAGTGTCCGGGTCTGAACTCAGACTCGCGCCCCCCTGGGCGGATGACATGGTTCTGACACGCTGTACCGAAAAGCAGCCACCCCGAGGACGTGCATGCAGGTCAGCTCAGGTGTCGGGTCGAGGCCGGGCGCAGAGCGAGCCACATGCAGTGGGCGACCGGTCGCGACAATGTTGGCGGTGTTCACGATTGACGTGAACTTATGCTATCCTGCCCCCAGGAGGCAGTGATGGTCCGTCCGCTGGAACTGGTCAACTCCCTAGTAGCCGAGGGCAAGGCTGATTTCAGCTTCGAGGAAGCCAAGGCGGCGCTGAACCGCTCGCCCACCGCCACCGCCAACGTACTGCGGCGGCTGCAGGAGACAGGCCTGGTCGACCGGTTGGGCCGAGGTCGCTACGCAATCCGGCCGCTCGGGTCGCTCCACACCTCAGCCACCGCCGACGACCTCGCCCTCGCCGTGGGTGCCGTCTTCGTCCACCGCGAGCATCGCATCGCCTACCTGAGCGCTCTGGCCGACTTCGGGCTAATCAACCACCCAGTCCAGACGATCACGGTCGCTTGCACCAAGCAGGTCCGCGCCAGGACCATCAGCCGGCGGCCGCTCCAAATCGTCCTGGAGCGGACCGACACCATCCACCTCGAAGCCGAGCCGATCGGGAACTCGTGGCGCTCGACACTAGAACGAGCCCTGTTCGAGTGCGCACTACGGGTCGACCTCACCGGTGGCATAGAGCGGCTCACCGAGGCCCTCGCCAACGGCGCCGCTGACGCCGATCCGGCCCGCCTTTCGCGTCTGGCCCAGGTCTTCGGTCCGCGAGGGCTCGCCGCCAGGCGTCGCCTCGCCTCGCTCGCCCGAGTACTCGACCTCCCGCTCCGCCTCGCCCCGACGGTCGGGCCCCGACAGCCGGTCGTCGGCCTTGACCCCCGCGACGAGCGAGTGGCCTGGGTGGACGACACATTCCGCGTGGCCTGGCCCCTCGCCGCAGACGAACTGCGAGCGGTGGCCGGGAACTGACATCGCTCACCCGCCACGCTCTAACCCGCCGAGCGAACACCGACGGTGTCGATGCTCCGGTCGTGGAGCGGGACTACGTCCTCGCCCATATTGTCGCCCAGCTCCACCACGCCCGACCGGAGGACGGTGGACGTCTCGTCTTCAAGGGTGGCACCGCGATCCGGTTCGTCCACCTTCCCGACTACCGCTACTCGGCCGACCTGGACTTCACCGTGATCGACTGCGCCGCGGAGGAGGCTTCCACCGCCCTCGTCAAGGCGCTGAGCGAAGTTCGGGCCTACGCGGGCTTTCCCCAGCTCGAACTCACCGGAGAAGACAGGCCAGCCATCTCGTACGTCGGACCACTCGACGCAAGGCCGCGCCAGATCAAGCTTGACCTGACTACCGACGAGTAGGTCGAGTCCGTCGAGGAACGGACCCAATTCGCCATCTGGCCAGACCTCCCCGACCCCGTTCCCTTCGCCACCTACCCAATCGCGGAGATCGGAGCCGAGAAGCTCCGATGCGTTATCCAGCGCGTGCAATGCCGCGACCTCTACGACCTGTACCGACTGACCGAGGACGCCGAGCTGGTCATCACTGACATCCGACAGCTCTTCGAACGCAAGACTCGGTTTAGAAACCTCGACCCCCAAACCTTCACCCAGAGGTTCGGTGACCGCATTGCGAGATACGCCCAGCGGTGGACCACCGAGATGAACGAACACCTCGCCGATCCACCCCGCTTCGAGGAGGTCGGCCGCGTCGTCCGCCGCCACCTGCGTACCGCGGGGATGCTCGATGCGTAGCCGACTCGAAATCACGGAGTCCGCATCGCCCCAGTTCAGGCGAAATCAGTTCCCACCCGGACAAGACCGCCTCGTCCATGCCCAGACGTCGACGCCTGTGACCGGGGACCCCCGAGAGCTGGCCAGACCATCTGCAATCATCCTCACTGTCCGCTCAGGGGCATCGTCTGTCCGAGGGGCCCCGAAGGTGGCAGGGTGCACTCCGAAGTCGAGAACCCGGCGCTCCCAGCGGAAGAAGTTGAAACCTTTCTGACACCCTATCCGGTGAACTTTGGCGTGCCCGGGCGGACGGAAAAGCCTTCGGCTGGCCTTCTTTCAATACAAAATGGCTATCTACGAACGTAGGCGGACGCCCTGCGGTCAAATCCGCCCTTCCCGACCACTTTCCCTGCAGTCGTCCCATTGAACTCAGCGGGGTTCCTCCGACGGCTTACCGCCTCGTTCTGACAGCCTGTTTGACACCCTATTCGCTGTGCCAGGGGACGAATGTGGGACTGCCTACACCGCTCGATTCGGCCTAAATCCGAAACCGAGCCAGGAGCCACATGAGTGAGCTGGACGCCAGGTAGGTCGCGCGGGACCAGCCGATCGGGCCCCGCTCACCGCCGGCCCTGTCAGCGTGCTCGGTTGGAAATGGTCGCGGTAATGTAGTATCACTGAATTACTGCTATAGTGAGTCAATGTCAGAGGATCACCCGTTCGTTACCGTGCAGAGCCGGGGCCTGATTGCCATCCCGACTGCGATCCGGCGCCACTTTGGCTTGGACCAGCCAGGAGCACAGGTGGAAGTCATTGAGCGAGACGGAGAGATCGTGCTCCGTCCGCACGTGGCCGTGCCTGCCGACCAGGCATGGTTCTGGACCAAGCGCTGGCAGCAGATGGAACGCGAGGCCGACGACGCCTTCGCTGCCGGACGCGTCACGGTCGTGGAGAGCGTGGAGGAACTGCTGGCAGACCTCGACTCGTGAGGTTCGAGCGGACCGAACCGTTCAGGGCAGACTACCAACGGCTCTCTGAGGACTCGAGAGATAAGTTCCGCACCGCCGTTCGAGCCTTCAACTCGACGGCCGATCGCTTTTTCGAGACTAAGGATTCATCCTCGTGGCCGGCCAACCTGCGGGTGAAGGCGGTCGCTAACGCGACGGGCGTCTTCGAGATGACCTGGAGTTTCAGCGGACCTGACGGCCGGGCGACCTGGGAGTGGACCACGGTCGTCGACGCCGACGGGCGCCCGTGGCCGGCCGTGCGCTGGCGAAGGCTCGGTAGCCACCGGATCTTCCGCGAACCATGATCGCGCCGCACCCGCCTTCGTGGAATGCTGGGCGCGGCGCGATTCCGCGCCCTGTTCATCGGCAGCGACTCTCGGTATACGAAATGGCCAGCTATCGACGTCGGCGGATGCCCAGCGGTCAAGTCCGCCCTTCCCGACCACTTCGCCTTCAGGTGTCTGAATTGGGACTCAGCCGTGTGCCGATGAGGGTCGCGCGCCACGTATTGACACCCTCTTTGCGACCCGGTAGTGGCGCAAACCTAGCTGCGTCGCTTCGGCCACTTCGGCACCGTAGCGCTGGCTTACCAGAGGTCGGGGGCTCCTCGACGCCCGATTACGAGGTACGCCCTGTCCGACCAGGCGGTATGATGGTTAGTATGACAGCAAAAGCGAAGGTCGCGGTCAGCCTGCCTGGAGAACTCCTAGAGACTGTCAAGGCGGCGGTCGCTGCTGGCCACGCCCCCAACGTCTCCGCCTACGTGGCGGACGCGTTGGAGGAGAAGGCCAAGCTCGACACCCTGGATGATCTGCTGGACGAGATGCTGGAGGAGACCGGCGGTCCGCTCACCGGCGCCGAGCGGGCCGACATCGACCGGAAGGCCGGATGGGCGTAGGTCTCACCCTGGACGCCGGGGCGTTGATCGCGTTCGAGCGCAACGACCGGCAGGTCACCGCGCTCGTCAAGCGAGCTCGGCAGCGAGGGGAGAAGCTCGCGGCGCCCGCCGGGGTCGTCGGGCAGGTGTGGCGTGACGGGCGGAGCCAGGTGCGTCTCGCTCGACTGCTGGGCTCGGGGGCGGTGGAGGTCGTCGCTCTCGATGACCTCGGCGCCAGGAGTGCCGGGCAGCTGTGCGGGACGGCCGGAACATCCGACGTGATCGACGCCTCCGTGGTGCTGTGCGCCCGTGCCCGCAGTCGGCGGGTCGTCACCTCAGACCCGGACGACCTGCGCGCCCTGGACTCACACATCGACGTCATCATCTGCTGAGACGACGTCTGCCCTCAGGGGAGGCTTGTGCAATTCCGACCTTCGGGCAGCTGCAATCAGTTCGGGCGATGTAAGTCGAGGAGAAGCACATGGTCATACGCATGTGGAAAGCTCAAGCTACTGAACAAGGAGCAGAGAAGTACCGTCAACACTTTGAGCAAAATGGTATGGCCGACTTGCGCAGCACGAATGGCTTTTAGACAGCCCATCTCCTGAGTAATCATGACGGCATGGTGGATATTGACGTACATACCCGCTGGAACCCGCTCGAGTAGCTCTTCGGATCAACGACTAGAAACCGCCTTACCCAA
>JBARIA010000072.1:0-3409 GCA_049799515.1 Candidatus Dormiibacterota bacterium
TCTCAGCATCGGCGCCGAGAGCCCAAGCTCGGAGAAGCTGACGGAGGGGGCGGGATCCGGCTGGGGGACCTCATCGGGAGCCAGGTAAGCGGTGCGATGGGTGGGCCGGAAGGGACGTCTAGAGCGAGTTGGCAACGAATTCAATATACCCCATCTGGGCCAGCTCCACTCGGGGATGCCCTGCCAGACATCGGCGACAATGGCCCGAGAGTGCCGAAGGTGGTCATGACCCTGTCCGTGCCCGGCCCCGCCGCGGGCTTGCTCCAGGAGCGCTGTGAGCTGGAGATCCTGGGCGAGATCCTGCCACCAGAGCGCTACCGGGCGGCGATCGGGGGCGCCGACGCCCTGCTTCCCCAGCTTCGGGACCGGATCGACGTGGAGGCGCTGGAGGCGGCCGGGCCCAATCTCAAGGTGGTCTCCAACTACGCGGTTGGGCTGGACAACGTCGATATCCCCGCCTGCACCGCCAGGGGGATCTACGTCGGCCACACCCCCGATGTCCTGACCGACTCCACCGCCGATCTGGCGCTGACCCTGCTGCTGGCCGCCGCCAGGCGGGTGGTCGAGGCCGATCGTGAGATGCGGGAGGGGCGCTACCCGGGCTGGCTGCCGGACTACCTGCTGGGCCAGGAGGTCAGCGGGGCGACCTTGGGGGTGATCGGTTTCGGCAGGATTGGCCAGGCGGTCGCCCGCCGGGCGGCCAAGGGGTTCTCGATGCGGATCTTGGCCTACGACCCGGTCGGGGTGGTCCGAGCCGAGGGCATGGACGTCGAGGGCTGCTCTCTGGCGCGGCTCCTGATGGAGTCGGACTTCGTCAGCTGCCACGTGCCCCTGACCGAGGAGACCCACCACCTGATCGGCCGGGCGGAGCTGGCCAGCATGCGGCGGACGGCGATTCTGGTCAACACCTCGAGAGGGCCAATCATCGACGAGGCGGCTCTGGTGGAGGCGCTCCAGGCAGGAGAGATAGCCGGGGCTGGCCTCGACGTCTACGAGCGAGAGCCCGAAATGGCCCCGGGGCTGGCCGACTGCGCCAGCGTCGTCCTGCTCCCCCATCTGGGCAGCGCCACCGTGAAGACCAGGGCGGCGATGGGCGAACTGGCGGCCCGCAACATCCTGGCGGTGCTGGACGGGGGAGCGCCGATCGCCTGCGCCAACCCCGAGGTCACCGGTCGCCGGTGAGGCCTAGGCTGCTCATCTCCGACCTGGACGGCACGCTCCTTGATGAGCGGCTCCAGGTGGACCAGAAGGACGTGGCCGCGGTCGCCCTGGCTAAGAAGTCAGGGATACGGGTCGGCGTTGCCACCGGGCGGATGTACCGTTCCGGACTGCCCCACGCGCTGGCCCTGGGAGCGGACCTGCCCCTTATCTGCTACCAGGGGGCGTTGATTCAGGAGCTGGCCCAGGGCGTCTCCGAACCGGAGTTGGCTGCCGCTCCGGTTCTGCTCCGTGAGGAGGTACCGGGAGAGCTCGGGCTTGAGGTCCTGGAGATCTGCCGCAGCCGGGGCTATGCCCTCAACGTGTATCAGGACGACCACCTCTACGTGGACGAGATCAATCAGGACGTCCGCTTCTACACCGGGATCGCCCAGGTTAGGGCGGAGGTGGCTGGCGATCCCTCCCTGGAGGAGCGGGTGCGGCGCGGCAGCACCAAGCTGACGGTCGTCGCCGAGGACCCGGACCGCTTCCGGGCCGCCCTGGCCGAGATTCACCAGCTCATCGGCAAGCGCGCCGAGGTGACTCGCTCCTTGATCGGGTTTTGCGAGATCACCGCCCGGGGGGTGGACAAGGGCCACGCCCTGCGCTGGCTGTGCCGCCACCTGGAGGTAGATCCAATCGAAGTGGTGGCGGTGGGGGACGCCCCCAACGATCTGCCGCTGCTGGCGGCGGCCGGCACCAAGGTGGCGGTGGAGACCGCCGCCGAGGAGGTGAGGCAGGCCGCCGATTGGCTGGTGCCGGGCCCGGGCCACGGCGGGCTGGCGGAGGTGGTCCGACGGGTCCTGCTGGCCCCGGCTCCCTCCCGATGAGTCAGCCGAGTTGAGCCTCTCAGTGGGGATCGTCGGGCTGCCCAACGCCGGCAAGTCGACCCTGTTCAACGCCCTGACAAGAGCCCATGTGGCGGTCGGGGCCTTTCCCTTCACCACCATCGATCCCAACACCGGGGTGGTCGCGGTTCCCGACGACCGGATTCGCCAGCTGGCTGAGGTCTTCCACCCCCCCAAGGTGATCCCGGCCACCGTGACCTTCACCGACATCGCCGGCCTGGTGCGCAACGCCCACCTCGGCGAGGGGCTCGGGAACCAGTTCCTGGGCCACATCCGGAGCGCCGACGCCATCGCCTTCGTGCTGCGAGCCTTCAGCGCCTCTGAGGTAGGCCACGTCGAGGGTGGCGTCGACCCCCTCCGCGATCTCGAGATCCTGGAGCTGGAGCTCACCCTGGCCGACCTGGGAACCGTGGACCGCCGGCTGGAGCGGGTGGGCAAGACGGCTAGAGCCGGGGCTGCCACCAGGGAGGTCCAGGCAGAGGTCGCCGGCCTCAAACAGGTTAGAGAGGCTCTCGACCAGGGCCTGCCGGCGCGCCGGGTCAGCCTCTCAGTCGAGGAGTCGGTGGGGGTCCGGGAGGCGCAGCTCCTCACCGCCAAGCCAGTGATCTTTGTCGCCAACGTCGACGAGGACGAGCTGGCCGCAGATCCCACGGCCAGCCCGGCCGGACAGATCGCCGGCCGGGCGGTGGAGGAGGGTGCGGACTTCGTCCCGGTCTCGGCCAAGCTGGAGGCCGAGCTCTCCGAGTTGGAGCCCCAGGAGGCGGAGGAGTTCCTGGCCGGACTGGGATTGCAGGAGGCGGGGCTGGGCCGGCTCAGCCGGGCCGGGTACCACGCCCTGCGTCTGCAGACCTTCTTCACCGCCGGAGAGAAGGAGGTGAGGGCCTGGACCGTCTCTAAGGTGGCCAATGCCAAGGACGCCGCCGGGGCCATCCACACCGACTTCGCCAAGGGCTTCATCCGGGCCGAGGTCTGTGGCTGGCAGGAGCTGGTCGAGGCGGGCAGCTACGCCGCCGTCAGGGAGCGGGGCCAGCGTCGTCTGGAGGGCCGGGAGTACCTGGTCCAAGATGGCGACGTGATGCACTTCCTCTTCAACGTCTGATCCGAGCGGCCCAGTTGGCTGGCCCCCGATTCGCCGCCTTGGCCGGGGCTCCCCTTGCCGTCCAGTGGGGCCCGCTGACTTGAACCGTAGCCGGTTCTGGGCCGACGGATCTCGTCGCAGGACCGGTGCGCTAAGCCACTTGCGCTCCACAACATTCTGTGGTTCAATTCACTCCGGGCACAAGATGTGGCCCCACACACATCGCCCACGCAGGCAGTGGGCGCTGGCACCGCTTCGTCCCCTCCTTCGCCAAGCTGACCCCCAC
>JBARIA010000073.1:0-6773 GCA_049799515.1 Candidatus Dormiibacterota bacterium
CGAGAATCTCAATGGTACCGATAAGAAACGCCACCCCAATCGAGAGGCTGGTGATGGTGATGTTGTAGTAGACCTTGCGAACCGGCTTGGCGAAGGCCCACCCGTAGGCGAAGTTCATGAACGAACCGTCCATGGTGTCGAGCAGGCTCATCCCGGCGGCGAACAGGATCGGCAAACAGAGGATTGCGTACCAGGGCAGGCCCTCCGTCGCCACACCGGCCGCGATGACCAGGAGGGCAATCTCGGTGGCGGTGTCGAAGCCGAGCCCGAAAAGTACTCCCACCGGGTACATCTGCCAGGGGTACTTGATCGCCCGCATCAGCTTGCCGAAGAAGCGGTACATCATCCCCCGCGCATTGAGCTGCTGCTCCAGTTCCTCGTTGGAGAACCGCCCCTGGCGCATGCTCAAGAAGACTTTGACGATGCCCACCAAAACCACAAAGTTGAGGATGGCAATGAGATATAGGAAGGTGCCCGAGACCAGGGTTCCCACCAAGCCACCAAACCCCTGAAGTGTCGAGTGGCTGTTGGTGGCCGCTCCCGCGACCGCCTTCACCGCGACCGTCAGTCCGATCGCTAGGGCGAAGACCACGCTGGAGTGTCCCAGCGAGAACCAGAAGCCCACGCTCAGGGGCCGCTTGCCCTCGGCCATGAACTTCCGGGTCGTGTTGTCGATGGCCGCGATGTGGTCGGCGTCGAAGGCGTGCCGCATCCCCAGGGTGTAGGCGGTGATGGCGATCCCTACCCCGAACAACTTCATGTGTTGGGGCAAGATCACCGCGAAGAGCAGACCCCACCCGATGATGTGCAGCCCCACGATGGTGGCCGCCATCCCGCCAGCTCTCCCCCACTCCGCCGGGGTCAGTGCGTTTCGGATTCGTGCCAACCGTCCAATCGGGGTTGCAGCCAAGGTGGCCATGCCCGGGATCCTCCCATGTCCGCTGCTTAGCATCCTACCTCTGTTGCCACATCGATGCAACAGACCAATAGAACTAGGTGCGGACGGGTCCCCGGCTCCCCAGCCAATGCAGGGGAGGGCTGTCGGGTGGCAATCTAGCCGTGTGCCTGACCCAGCCGCAAAGACCCGCGCGACCGACCTCCCGGAGAGGATCGAGCGGATCATCATCAACCAGATCACCCCACAGGTCGAAGGCGGCCAGATTGCCGCCAAGGCGGTCGTCGGTGAAGAGGTCCCGATCAGAGCCTGCGTCTTCAGCGAAGGCCAGCCGGCGCTGCTGGTTAGGGCGCGATGGCGGATGAGGGCCGGAGCTGCAGCCGACGCCTGGGCCCACTGCCCGCTACGGGGGCGCATCGACGACTTCTGGATCGGCAATGTTCGCTTTCCTCGCAGCGGTGAGGCTGAGTTCCAAATCGAGGCCTGGCGAGACGGTTTCGGCAGCTGGCGCCAGGACTACCGGCGCTGGTTGCGGGCCAAGGTCGATCCCAGCCAGGAGCTGCAGACCGGATTGCAACTGGCCCGGGCCGGGACCGCGCTGCTGCCGGCTCAGGAGAAGGCCACCGTCGAGCGTCGGTTGGAGCAACTGTCCAAGGGGCCGACTGCCAGTTTGCAGAACTACCTGCTCGGTGCCCAGACGGCCCGCCTGATGGCCCAGGCGCTGGTCCAGTCGCCGCCAGCCAGAAGCGCCCGGCTGCCCGTCTGGGTGGAGCGGCCCCGGGCTCTCTTCGGCTCCTGGTATGAACTATTTCCCCGCTCCGAAGGCTCGGACGGCCACTCCTCCGGGACCCTGGTCTCCGCCCGGTCGCGGCTGGCCGGGGTGGCCGAGATGAAGTTCGACGTCGTCTACCTCCCGCCCATCCATCCGATCGGGACCACCGCTCGTCGAGGCCGCAACAACGCGGCGGTGGCGGGCCCCGGCGAACCGGGCAGCCCATGGGCGATCGGGGCGGCCGTCGGCGGCCACACCTCCGTGCATCCGGACCTCGGCTCGCTGGAGGACTTCCGAGGATTCCTGCGCTCGGCCGAGGAGCTGGGTCTGGAGGTCGCTCTCGACTACACCCTCCAATGCTCGCCCGACCACCCCTGGGTAAAGGAACACCCTGACTGGTTCGAGCATCGTCGCGACGGGAGCATCCGACCGGCCGAGAATCCGCCCAAGCGCTATGACGACGTCTTCCCCTTCGACTTCGCCTGCGATGACTGGCAGCAACTGTGGGAGGCCTGCTACCAGATCCTGGAGTTCTGGATCGCCCAGGGAGTGTGCATATTCCGGGTTGACAATCCCCACACCAAGCCGGTGGCGTTCTGGGCGTGGGTTTTCAGGCGGCTCAGGGAGTTCCATCCCGAGGTCATCCTGCTGGCCGAGGCCTTCACCAGGCCGGCGCTGATGGGGGAACTATCCAAGGTCGGATTCAGCCAGAGCTACACCTACTTCACCTGGCGCTCGACCAAGCCCGAGCTGCGCACCTACCTGACCCAGCTGAGCCAAGTCACCGCCGACTACCTCCGGCCGAACTTCTTCGCCAACACCCCCGACATCCTGACTGAGGAGTTGCAGCTCGGCGGACCCCCTGCCTTTCGCTACCGGCTGGTGCTGGCCGCCACCCTCTCCCCCACCTACGGGATCTACAGCGGTTTCGAGCTCTACGAAAACAAACCCCAGAAGCCGAATTCCGAGGAGTACTGGGATTCGGAGAAGTATCAGTACCGGCCCAGGGAGTGGGACCGGACCGACTCACTGGCCCAGCTGATCACCCAGCTCAACCAGATACGACGCTTGCATCCGGCCCTGCAGCAACTCCGGCGGTTGCACTTTCACCGCACCGACCACCCCCAGGTGCTGGCCTACTCCAAGCACACCGCTGACCGCTCCGACGTGGTCCTGGTGATCGTCAACCTGGATCCGAAGCGGGCTCACCGGGCCACCGTGCGGCTTTCCGTGAAGCAGCTCAGCGCCCACCCTGGCCTCCCTCTACGGATGCATGACCTGCTCGACGGCAGCAGCAGCACCTGGTCGGGATCCTTGCAGGCGATCGAGCTCGATCCGAACAGTTCACCGGCGCGCATTTTCTGGGTGGAACAGTGAAGCTTGCCCCCGATCCCCAGTGGTACCGCGATGCGGTCATATATGAGGTGTTCGTCAGAGGTTTCTTCGACTCCAACGATGACGGGATCGGCGACCTACCCGGCCTGATCACCCAGCTGGACTACCTCCACTGGCTCGGGGTCAACTGTCTCTGGCTGCTGCCGATCTTCACTTCGCCGCAGCGGGACGGCGGCTACGACATCTCCGACTTCTACTCGGTTCAGCCCGAGTACGGGACGGTCGAGGACATGCGCCGGCTGATCACCGAGGCCCACTCCCGGGGCATCCGGGTGATCACCGACCTGGTGGTCAACCACACCTCAGATCAGCACCCCTGGTTTCAGGAGGCGCGCCGCAGTGTCGATTCCCCCAAGCGGGACTGGTACGTCTGGAGCGACACCACCAGCCGCTATGAGGACGCCCGGGTGATCTTCGTGGACTCCGAAGTCTCCAACTGGACCCTGGACGCTCAGGCAGGCGCGTATTACTGGCACCGTTTTTTCAGTCACCAGCCCGACCTCAACTATGAGAACCCGGCAGTCCAGGAGGCGATGCTCGACGTGATCAGCTTCTGGCTGGAGCTCGGACTGGACGGGCTCCGCCTGGACGCCGTGCCCTATCTGTTCGAGGCGGAGGGCACCAACTGCGAGAGCCTGCCCGAGACCCACGAGTTCCTGAAACGGGTCCGCCGCGAGGTGGACGCCCAATTCACCGACCGCCTGCTCTTGGCCGAGGCCAACCAGTGGCCGACCGACGTCCGCGCCTATTTCGGAGATGGCGACGAGTGTCAGATGTGTTTCCACTTCCCCTTGATGCCGCGGATGTTCATGGCCCTACGCCAGGAGCAGCGGTACCCGATCACCGAGATCCTGGCCCAGACCCCCGAAATCCCCCCGGACTGCCAGTGGGGTATCTTCTTGCGCAATCACGACGAGCTGACCCTGGAGATGGTCACCGACGCGGAGCGCGACTACATGTACGCGGAGTACGCCCGCGACCCACGGATGAAGCTCAACATCGGCATCCGGCGCCGGCTGGCTCCCCTGCTGGGAAACGGCCGTCGCCAGATGGAGCTGCTCTACGGGCTCCTGCTGTCCTTCCCGGGGACCCCGATCCTCTACTACGGCGACGAGATCGGCATGGGCGACAACGTCTATGTTGGCGACCGTGACGGAGTGAGGACCCCCATGCAATGGAACGGCGACCGCAACGGGGGCTTCTCCCGGGCCGACTTCGCCCAACTCTACCTGCCGCCCCTGATGGATCCCCTCTACGGCTACCAGGCCTGCAACGTCGAACAGCAGCAGCGCAGTGAGAGCTCGCTGCTGCAGTGGTTGAGGCGCTTCATCCGGGTCCGCCAGGCCCATCCCGTCTTCGGACGGGGAGCCTTCCAGGTGGTCGAGGCCACCAATCCCTCGATCCTTGCCTTCCTGCGATCTTCAGAAGGGGAGACCATCCTCTGTGTGAACAACCTCTCTAGATTTTCCCAGCCGGTTGAGTTGGACCTGCGTCAGTTCGCCGGGGCCACCCCGGTCGAGCTGGTGGGACGGGTCCCCTTCCCCAAGATCGGCTCCCAGCCCTACCCCTTCACCCTCGGTCCTCACGCGTTCTACTGGCTCAGCCTGGAGTCAGGGGCATGACCACCATCCCGCCGTTCTCGGAGCTGGCCGGAATCGAGGCGGCCCTGGCTGGCGGTCTGGCCCAGGAGCGCTGGTTTGCCGACAAGCATCGCAAGATCCAGCAGCTGAAACTCGCTCAAACCTACTGGCTCAGCCGCGAGACTCCTGGACTGGTGATCGCCCTGGTGGAGGCGGAGTTCGAGGACGGGGTGGCCGCCACCTACCAGATGGTGCTGGGGATCCGCCCCTGGGACCGCCACCTGCCCCATGCGATTCGCTCGGTCTCGCGCCGGGTGGGCAGCGCGGAGGATGGTCCTGACCAGGACGGGTCGACATCCTGGGCAATCTACGACGCCTTTTCCGACCCGGCTCTGGGTGCCCTCTTCCTGAAATCGCTGGCAGAGAGCAAGTCCATCGATGGCGACGGGTCGGGGAAGCTCCGCTTTCGCTTGTTGCACCCTCCCCTCCCCCCGCTGCCCTCTTTGGAGCCCAACCAGATGGCGCCCAAGGACCAGAGCCAGTCGACCGTCCTCTACGGCGACGATCTGTTGATAAAGGTGCTCCGCCGGGTCTGGCCCGGGGTCAGCCCCGAGGTGGAGCTGCTAGAGGCGCTCGATGGAGCCGGATTCACCGGGATCGCCCGTCCCCTGGGGGTGGTTGAAGCCAGATCCGAGGACGTCACCATCTCGCTGGCAGTGGCCCAGTCCTACCTGCGCAACGGCACCGACGGATTCTCGCTTGCCCTGACCTCGCTCCGGGACCTATACGGCGACCTCCTGATCGACGCCGACGGAGCAGTGCCGCTGCCAGAGGACTGCCTCAAGGCGGTTGAGCGGCAGGGCTCGTCCTTCGCGGGAGCTGCTGCCCAGATCGGCAACCTGACCGCTGAGATGCACCGGGCCCTGGCCGGTCTGGATGGAGACCCGGACCTGGTCGCTCGGCCCCTGACTGGAGATGACCTCCAGGTCATCGCCGACGACCTGGACTCGCTGGCGGAGAAATTGTTGGGGCTCGACGACCCTCGCCTGGAGCCGCTGGCAGTTCACGCCAACGCGCTCCACGAGCTGGCCCGCCGGGTGATCCGGGTGACTCCGTCCGGAAGCGCGATCCGGATTCACGGTGACTACCACCTGGGCCAGCTGCTGCGGACCGACTCCGGCTGGCACGCCCTGGACTTCGAGGGCAGACCTTCGCTGCCGATTTCGACCAGGCGCCGCAAGGCCTCTCCCCTCCAGGACCTCGCCGGGATGCTCCGTTCGTTCGACTACGCCGCCACCGTGGCCCTGCGTCAGCAGGTGGACGCGGCCGATGTCAGTGCCGCCAGCCTAGAGCCATACGGCCGGGCGTGGTCAGGTCTGGCCCGGGATGCCTTTTTGGGTCAGTACCATGCGGCACTCGGCGGCACCGGCCTACTGCCCTCCGACCGCGGCACGATTCGGCTGATGCTCACCTGCCTACAGGCGAGTCAGGCCCTCTATGAGGTGGACTATGAGCTTCGCAGTCGGCCAGAGTGGGTGTCCATTCCGTTGGAAGGGATAGCCAGACTATTGAGCACACCGGCAGACTGAGGCAGATCTCGGGTCAGCTGTCCGGCGCTGGGTTTAGCAAAGGCAGCTATAGGCACCGTCGATCACGATTCGTGCCTTGCTCAATCCTCGGCGAGATCGTTTCTCCCAAACGCTTGGGGCGATCTAGTGAACGGGTACGTCGCCCAGTAGAGCTTCTCGACGACCGTGGGATCCTCCCCGGATGCCCGGACAATCAATAACCGTTCCCCGCGCTCCGTTCCGGTGAGAGCAACGAATTCATCGGGCGCGATCTCGGCAAACTCCGTCGGAGCGTTACCGGGCGGTGCCTCCGTCTCGCTTGCTTGCAGCTTGCCCTCGTGCCAGCGAAAAATCCATTCGTTCCACTCGGACCACCATCTTCCCAGGACGGGAGCGATTCGTTCCGGTGGTGCCTCTCCGGGGGTCCACTCTCGGTCCTCCGAGAATCCCTCACGAGCCAGACTGAGCAGTTGTACTGCCAGTGACCCGACCTGAATCCCGGCCGTGCTGTTGGTCAACACCACGATCCCCAACTGGGTCGATGGATGGCAGACGACGGCGGC
>JBARIA010000074.1:0-37805 GCA_049799515.1 Candidatus Dormiibacterota bacterium
TGGAGTGCTCCGACGACCCGATCACCAAGTTCTTGGTCAACGACTACTGCGTTCCGGAGGCGATCGCGGTGGTGGTGGGGGGCGCGGTCGGGCTGGTCGGACAGGTGGTGGCCGTGCCCGCAGGGGCCGCCTGCTACCGCTGTCTCTTCGGGGGTCCGCCGGCCGACCTGGGGCAGTCCTGCCGGGAGGCGGGGGTCCTCGGGGCCCTGGTGGGGCTGATCGGTTCCCTCCAGGCGCTGGAGGCGATCAAGCTGATCTGCGGCTTGGGTCAGGATCCAGGCGGAAGACTGCTTGACTTCGACGCGATCGCGGTCAGGTGGCGGGAGGTCCGCTTCCCCCTCGACCCCAGCTGCCCGGCGCACGGGGGGAGGACGCTAGGCAACGGCCATAATTGAGCGATGGCAGTTGCAACGGGGGAACTGCTCGTGGAGGAGATCCGCGAGCTCCGGCATGATCGCAACGCCCTGATCCTGGCCCACAACTATCAGCGCGACGAGGTCCAGGACATTGCCGACTTCGTCGGCGACTCGCTGGGGCTCTCCCGGCGGGCGGCCGCGGCCGACGCCGAGGTGATCGTTTTCTGCGGGGTTCACTTCATGGCTGAGACCGCGGCGGTCCTGGCCGAGGGGCGGACCGTGCTGCTGCCCGACCTGGATGCGGGCTGCTCACTCTCGGCCAGCATCACCGCGGACGAGCTCCGGGCCTGGAAGGCCGAGCATCCCGGGGCGGTGGTGGTCAGCTACGTCAACACCAGCGCTGCGGTGAAGGCGGAGTCCGATTACTGCTGTACCTCCAGCAACGCCATCGAGATCGTCAGGAGGATCCCTGAGGACCGGGAGATCCTCTTCTGCCCGGATCTCTTCTTGGGTTCGCACGTGGAGCGGGTCACCGGTCGCAAGATGCACGTCTGGCTGGGCGAATGTCACGTTCACGCCGGGATCAGAGGCTCCCAGCTGGCCTCCCAGCGGCTCGCGCACCCGGACGCCGAGGTCCTGGTCCACCCGGAGTGCGGCTGCACCACCGCCGCCCTGTACGAGGCGGGGAGGGGGGAGTACGCCGGGGCAACCGTGGTCACCAGCACCGAAGGTATGGTCCGCCACGCCCAGAGTTCGAAGGCCGACACCTTCATCGTCGCCACCGAGGTGGGGGTGATGCACCGGATGCGCCAACTGGCCCCGGAGAAGAACTTCCTGGCGGCCAACCCCGACGCCATCTGCCCCTACATGAAGACCATCACCCTGGAGAAGGTGAGGGACTCACTGCGTGACCTCAAGCATCAGATCACCGTTCCCCGGGACATCGCGGCCCGGGCGCGACTGGCGATCGACCGAATGGTGGAGGTCTCCGGCTGATGAGTGAGGGGGAGGCGATTGGCATCTTCGGGGGCTCCGGCCTCTACCAGCTCTTGGAGGGGGCTCGCGAAGTCAAGCTCGAAACACCTTTCGGGCCGCCCAGCGACAGCATCTGGCTGGGCGAGATGGGCGGGCGTCAGGTTGCCTTCATGCCCCGGCACGGCAGGGACCACACCATCCCGCCGCACCGGATCAATTTTCGAGCCAACCTCTACGCCATGCGTCAGGCCCGGGTCGGGCGCATCCTCGCCCCCTGCGCGGTGGGCTCACTGCGGGCGGAGATCGCCCCCGGTCACGTGGTGGTCCCTGACCAGTTCGTCGACCGGACCTGGGGTCGCGCCGATAGCTACTGGGAGGGCCCCAGCGTCCAGCACGTCAGCGCTGCCGACCCGTACTGCCCTGAGCTGGGCGCCCAGGCGGCAGCGGCCGCCGCCCGCCAGGGGGCGACTGTGCACCAGGGGGAGACTTTGGTGGTCATTCAAGGACCGCGCTTCAGCACCAGGGCAGAGTCGCGCTGGTTCTCGGGCCAGGGCTGGGGGGTGATCGGCATGACCGGCTATCCCGAGTCGATCCTGGCGCGGGAGCTGGGCATCTGCTACTGCGCCATTGCCCTGGTCACCGACTACGACGCCGGATTGGAGGCATCCGCCGAGATCTCCCCGGTGACCCACGAGGAGGTCCTCAAGGTCTTCGCGGCCAACATTGGCCGGGTGCGCCAGATCCTCTTTGACCTGGTCGAGCAGCTGCCGCCCACGGCTGGCTGCACCTGCGCGTCGACCCATCCCCTGCCCCAACTGGCGTCCTCTTGAGCGGGGGGACCGCTCTCACCGCCTCTGCCCCGCCCCAGGCCCGCCACCAGTTGCTCCCTTTCGCCGCCACCTGGCGGCGAACCCAGATCATGCTGTTCTACGGCGCGGCGGTGCTCCTGATCGGCACCGTCCTGGAGTTCCTGGGCCACCACAGCAAGAACGATCTGGAATTCCTGATCCTGGGCGTCGTCCTGTTGGCGGTCGGCATTGGCTTCCACTTCGGTTCGCGGCTGCACTACGTCCAAGTGACCGACCAGGGGCTGCTCCTCAACGGGCTGATCAAGCACGAGTTGATCCCGTTCGCAGAGATCAGTCAGGTCCGAAGCCAATCATTGGAGGTGCTCTTCGGGGCACCCAATCGGCGCGGATTGCTGGTGCGCTCACTGCGCCAGTTCCAGCGCACTCCGGCCTGCGTGGTCCGGCTGCAGACCGAACCGGCGGAGGTCAAACGGCTCGGCCGCGCGGTTGGCCGGGGCTGTGCCATCGAGCAGGACCTGATCCTGCTGGTGAAGGGCGCCAAGGAGCTTGAGCAGGACCTCCAGCCGCGGATTCGCCGGCGGCCCCCGGCACCGGCCTCCCGCCGGCGGTGACCCAGACGGTCAGGCCCGCCTGGCAGCGCGAGGGATTCGGGGCGGCGGCGGCGGCGGCCATCTTCGCGGCGCTGTGCGTTTTGTTTCACTGGCCAGTCCATCCCTTGGTGGCGGTGGTGATGGTGGCTGCGGTTTGGGGCTTCTCGCTCCTGCTCCGCCGGCATCGCGGGCTGACCGGGATCGATGGCCTGGACTGCATCATCGTAGGAGTCTTGGTGGCGGCCGCCTTGGTGGTCCGGCTGGCCAGCCCGATCTACCTGGACTTCCTCCAGGGCAATCTGGACGTGGTCGGGACGGTCGCGGCTCCGGCGGGAGTCCATCGATCTCCCACCCACGACGTGTTGGGAATTGGCGCCTGGGGGCTGGGCTATCCCTACAACGTCGCCGGCTGCACCCAGGTCCCCAACGGTCCCCACAACTCGGAGGTGAAGCGATGCGGCTTCGTATTCGATGAGGTCTACTTTCCAGTCGACGCTCTCAAGGACCTCAAGGGCATCGACTACTTCGACCCCGAGCCACCGCTCTCCAAGCTGATCATTGCCGGCGGGATCAGCTGGCTCGGCTTCAACCCCTGGGGTTGGCGGATCATGTCAGCGATCTTCGGCAGCTTGCTGATCGGACTCCTCTACTTCCTGGCCAGAAGACTCTGGCACCGGCATAGAGCGTTCCCGGTCCTGGCGGCCCTATTTCTCAGTCTGGACGGGCTGGAGCTGGTCGAGTCCCGGACCGGGGTGATCGACATCTTTGCCGCCTTCTTCGTGGTGTTGGGGCTGTGGTTGTTCACCCTTCACTGGCACGCCAGCACTCGCCGCCAATGGCTCTGGACCCTGTACCTGACCGCTGCCGCCTCCGGTCTGGGAGTGGCCACCAAGGCGGACATGGTGCCGGCGGTGATGCTGATGGCAGTTCTGCTGGCGGCTCGCTGGGTCCGACCCCACCTCCGGCTGCGCGGATTGGGGCGGAGCGGCTCTCGCTGGCTGCTGCCGCCGGCCCCGGACGACCCCACCGAGGCGGGCCGTCGAACCATGGTGGCCTCGCTCAAGTGGCGTTGGCACTACGTGGGCGCGATGGTCCTGATCGTGCTGATTTTCTACCTGTCGTTTTTCAACTACTGGACCATTGCCCACAGCACCTACGTCAATTTCGCGGACCCCAGCGGGCCGACCGCCAGCTGCACCGGCATCACCACTGATGCCTCGGTCTGCCACCTGCCGGTGGCGATGCCGGTCAAGCGAGATCACCTGGGCCCGATCACGCTCTGGCTGCCGACCTCATTCAACCTGGGCCAGTCGCTGGTGGACGTGGAGATGAACAGCCTGGCCGGACTCAGCTACCAGGCCACTCTGAAGGCGACCCACCCCTTCGCCTCGGCGTACTACAGCTGGCCGCTGGACGCCCACCCGGTGCTCTTCTACGCCGTCTACACCGGCAACGGGGTGACCACCATCGACGGACAGACGGTCTCCAACTACACCTGGATCACCGACATGGGAAATCCGGCCATCTTCTGGATGGGGCTGCTGGCGTTTGCCGTATGCCTCTACTGGACCCTCAGGCGTCGAGATCGAATCGCCCTCTTCATCCTAATGGGCTTCTTGTTCAACTGGCTGATTCTCTGGTCCTGGCCGTCTCGGATCCTCTTCTTCTACGAGATCGTGGAAGCGCTGCCCTTCACCTGCCTGGCCCTGGCCTACTGCTGCACCCGGCTGGCCCACACCCGCAGCGCGTTGCAGTTGGGCCCGGTCCGGCTGGGCCCCTACAGCCTGCGTCCTCTGGCGGGCGCAGTGGTGCTAGCGGTGATTCTCTCCTTCGCCTATTTCTACCCGCTCTGGACCGGTCAGCCGATCCCCTCCACCGATTTCTTCCAGCACATCTGGATCCCCGGCTGGTACTGAGGCTAAGCGGACGCCACGGTGACTTGGGAACTCGCCGTCTACTGGCTTCTGGTGCTCTCCGCCGGGCTGGCCCTGGTCGACTTGGTGCCCCTCGACTGGCGCCTGGCGGAGCGTCTGGCGGCAGCCTTGCTGGTGGGGGTGGTGGCGTCCAGCCTGCTCAGCCTGGGGCTATCTCTCTGGTGGGGGCTGGGACCGGGGGCGGCGCTTATCTCCCCCAGTTTTCTGCTGTTGGTCGCGGTCGGGGTCAGGGCCCGGAATTGGTGGGAGCGGCTCCGGCTCGGGCCGGGCGGCTGGGGCAGTTGGCTGGCCAGGGAGTGGGACCGGCGGGGCACCCGAGCCGGGCTGCTGGTCACGGTGGTGGTGGGAGTCGCCTTCTACCTGATCTTCACCAGAGCGCTGGTGGAGACTGGGGGCTCGATCACAGCCAGCTACCCAACGGTATGGTCTGACTGGTCGGTCCACGCCAGCTACGCCCAGAGTTTTCTGCTGGGTCACAATCTACCCCCCAACGACACCCTGGAGTCGGCGACCGGGCTGGGCTACCCGTTCCTGCCTGACTTTCAGTCGGCGCTCCTGGCCGGGCTTGGCCAGAACATCTGGGGGGCCCTCGACGTTCCCTCATGGTTGATCTCATGGGCGGCGGGGGTCCTGATCTGGCAGCTGGCCCTGCGCGTAACCAGGCGGACCTCCGCCGCCTCGCTGGCGTTGACCCTGGCGCTCTTAGGCGGCGGGCTGGGGTTCATCGGTCTCTACGGGGATGGCTGCCAGCAGCTGGCCCACACCGAGCCAGGCTTCAGTGCCAGCTCCTGCACCAGCCTGACCCTCAAGACTCCGGGGGCCGCAGCCGCCTTCGTTGCCCATTTGCCGACCGAGCTGACCCACCTCCCGCGGTCCTATGACGGCCAGGATCAGACCGATCCCCCGGTTGCCGATCTCGAGTGGTACGAACCGCTGCTGGCCTACTGGCTGCCACAGCGCGACTTCGAGTACGGGATGGGGCTGGTTGCCTTGCTCAGCCTGCTGCTCTGGGAGGCCTATCGAGGCCGGCGCAGAGGACTGCTGGTGGCAGCCGGGGTGGGCGCAGCGGCGTTGCCCTGGTTCAACCCCTTCGGGTACCTGGTAATGGCGCTGGTCGCGCTCTGGTGGCTGGGCCGCCAACGCTGGTGGCGAGGACTCTGCCTGTATTTCCTTCCCTTCCTCCTCCTGGGGCTGCCGCGGATGCTCTACGTGGTCAGCGGCGCCCACGGCCAGTTGGCCAATCCGGTGGGCACCAACCTCTACCCGCAACTGGACGTGGGCTGGCTGGCCCACGCGGCCACCAGTTGCACGGCCGCGCAGTTCAACCAAGGTGTCTCGTGCGACGCCTTGTATATGGCGGGCGCCTCTCCAGTGACGGCCGTGAGCTACCTGGCCCAGACCCTGGCCCAGCCCTCGGTCTGGGCGGAAACTGCCGGGTTCTGGCTCGCCAACACTGGGATCTTCACCCTGCTGGCGCTGGCGCTTCTGATCATGCGCCGGGTGCCCTCCCGGGTTAGGGCCGAGCTTCGTGAGCTGGAGTTCATCCGTTTCTGGGCGCCCTTCTGGATCTTGTTCCTGATCGGGAACCTGGTGATCACCCAACCTTGGAATTGGGACAACACCAAGCTTCTCGACTACTGGTATGTGGGGGCGGCCATCCCGGTCGCATGGCTCATCTGCGCCTTGGGCGGCCGGGGCTGGTGGCGGCTGCTGGCCACCTTGGCGGTGATCTCGCTGATCCTGAGCGGGCTGCTCAGCATGGACATGGCTCTAATCGGCCAGAGCTCGCTCGCCCAGGCGCCGACGACCTCTACCAAGATCAACTTTGCCGGGAGCCAGGAAGAGGAGGTCGCCCGAGCCGTGCTGCGACACACCGCGCCCTCGGCGGTCTTCCTGACCGAGGGGCAGCCCAACGAGCCGGTCTCGGTCCTGGCCGGGCGGACCACGGTGCTGGCCTACGACGGCTGGCTGTGGAGTTACGGACAACCGCTGCGCCAGCGGCTGCAGGCGGAGAGGACGATCTACGCCGGCTGCCCCACCCTGGGCAAGTGCGCGATCGGGAGACTCCTGCGCGCCTACGATGTGTCATACATCGAGTTCGAACCCGGTGACTACAACAACATCAGCACCAACCAGAGTTGGTACGAGGCCCAGCATTTGCCCGTCTTGGTTCGTACCCGCAGCTACCTGATCCTCGACGTCCGAAGTCTGTGGTCAAGGTAGCGATCGGTGGGGCAGGGGCGGGGGTAGGCCGCGCTGGCCACTGCCGGGGCGCGGCTCTCCGCTGATGACGCCTCCTTCGACCGACGTTCACTGCCACCTGCTACCGCTCGAGCTGCGCCAACCTCCGGCCGCCAGCTGGCAGGACACCTGGTTTGCCGCCTGCCACGCGGACGCGGCCGACTTCGCGGTTGGCGATCAGGTGGTCGCTGCCTTGAAGGGCGCAGAGCTCGACCGGGCGGTTGTATTCGGCTGGCCTTTCGCCGACCCGGGGTTGCTGACCGAGGTCAACGACTACGTGGCCCAGGAGGCCGCCGCCTCCGGCGGTCGGTTGGTGGGGATGGCGATGATCAATCCCGGCCGACCCGGCTGGGAGGCGGAGCTGGCCCGCTGCCGGGATCTCGGGCTGTGGGGGGTGGGGGAGCTGAACGCCGACGCTCAGGGCTTCGAGCTGCGGTTCGAAGGGGGGCTGAGGGGTGCCCTGCTCACCCTTGATGAGATGGAATGGCCGCTGATGCTGCACGCCAGTGAGCCTGTCGGGCATCAGTACCCGGGCAAGGGAACTGCCGAACCGCGCCGCCTCTGGGAGCTGCTGTCCCCGGCGCTCCGCAGCTCTCCCGGGCTGCGGGTCTGCCTCGCCCACCTGGGCGGGGGACTGCCCTTCTACGCTCACATGCCGGAGGTGTTCGATCTCTGTCAACAGCTCTGGTTTGACACCGCTGCGCTGCCCTACCTCTACCAGCCCGGGACGGTGGCAGCAGTAGGCCAGCTCCTGGGCAAAGGGCGGATCTGCTTCGGCAGCGACTTTCCGCTCCTGCTCCCCAGCCGCTACCGGGAGCAGCTGGCGCGGCTGCCGGAGGCAGTCCTCGAGTCAATCCACCGGGATGCGCCCCGGGCCTGGCTCGGGCATTAGCACCCGGGCTCTCCGCCGTGGCTAAGGGCCAGCCTGGGAATCCCACCGACGGCCACCGATACCGGCACAATCTCGGCCATGGATTCCTCCAGTTCCAGACTCGCCTTCGCTCTGATCTCGATGGAAGGCCCTGACCAGTACAGCCAGGCGGGGGGGTTGGGGGTACGGGTCACCCAGCTGAGCCGGGCCCTCGCAGCCACAGGGTGCCCGACCAAGGCCTACTTCGTGGGGGATCCCGAGCTCCCGGCGGAGGAGGTGCGAGACGGCGTCGAGCTCTGCCGGATCGGCCAGGAGATCTCACATCAGTTTCCGGGGGGGGTGTACCAGGGGGAGCGGCTCAAGGTCAGCTACCTGGCCGCTCGATTCCCCGGCCAGCTGGTCGAAGGCTGGGCTGTGCCCCAGGTCGAAGCGGGCCGGCTGCCAGTGCTGCTCTTCGAAGAATGGCAGACGGCAAACTGGGCCCAGAGCACCTTCGAACTGCTGAGCGACCGGGGCCTGGGGGATCGCTGCCTGGTGCTGTGGAACGCCAACAACCAGTTCGGGTTTGAGCGGATGGACTGGGTCGGACTGGAGCGTGCGGCGGGAATCACCACCATCAGCCGCCACATGCGTCTGCTGGTGAGCGGCTTCGGAGTCGACCCCATCGTGATCCCCAACGGGATCCCTGAGGAGTATCTGGTCCCGGTGGATCAGGCGGCTGTGAGCGCCCTGCGGGCCGCAGCTGGCCAGCACCCCTTCCTGCTCAAGGTCGGGCGGTTCCACCGGGACAAGCGCTGGGTCCAGGCAGTTCGGGCGCTGGGCGAGCTGCGGGCGGCTAACGTCCCGGTACGGATGCTTGCCCGCGGTGGCAACGAGCACTATCGCCAAGACGTGATGGCGGCCGCCCGGGACTGCGGCCTCCGGGTTGAGCCCTGGGAGGAGGAGGTCAACTCGGTGGCCGACCTGGAGCAGGCTCTGGCGTCGACCCCTGAGGTCGACCTTCTCGAGCTGACCGGCTTCCTGCCTGAGGAGCTCCTACCGGTGCTCTACGCCTCGTCGCTGGCGGTTCTGGCCAACTCCGGATTTGAGCCCTTCGGGCTGGTGGGCCTGGAGACCATGGCTGCCGGAGGAGTGGCGGTGGTGGGTGGAACCGGAGAGGACTACGCCCGCCATCTCCACAACAGCCTGGTGGTCGAGACCGACAGCCCCCACGAACTGGCCCGGGTCATCTCCCGGGTGGTCCTAGAGCCGGCCGTCGGCGAGGAGATCCGGCGGTCGGCCAGGCAGATGGCGGCAACTTACAGCTGGCCTTTGGTGGTCGAGGGTGACCTGCTACCCCGATTGCCGCTCCTGGCTCAGAGGCAGGGGATCGTCTGGCCGGAGCCTGGGTCTGGCCCTTGAGCGCGGGCGGCGATCAGTCGCCGGCCCGGCCCTCGTCCCCGACAGCCCTGGGAAGGCGGCAAGTCGGGCTTCTGCTCATCGCCTTCTGGGTCGGCTTCAACCTGCGGGCGGCTTTGCTGGGAGTCCCGCCCATCCTGACGCTCTTCCGCACCGGTTACCACCTCAGCTACGCGGTGGCCGGATTGGTGGCCGCTCTCCCGATCCTGATGTTCGGGGTGATGGCCTTCCCGGGGGCGGCCCTGGTCCGCCGCCTGGGAGGATTCTGGGTAGTCGGGATCGGCCTGGTGCTGGCGGTGGTGGGAGAGCTGGGGCGGGCAGTCCCCGGCCTTCTGGCCCTGTTCCTGGGAACCGTCGTCATGGGGACGGGGATAGCGATCACCCAACCGGGTCTGCCCGCCATGTGGCAGCGTTGGTTTCAGGGCCACGTCCAACTGGCCTCCGTCACCATGACCCTGGGGATCACGGTGGGGGAGGTGGTGGGCGCCGGGATCACCCAGCCGTTCATCCTTCCCCTGACGCACAGCTGGCAGGGGACCATGATCTTCTGGGGGGTGCTCGGTGCCAGCTGCATCCCGATCTGGTTGGTGGCAGTGCCCCGGGATCGCGCCGGGATGGCCAAGGAGACCAGATGGGACCTGGGTCAGCTGCTCCTCAACCGCCGGCTCTGGTCGGTCTACCTGCTCTTCGGCGGGCAGTCGCTGGTCTTTTTCTCCTCCAATACCTGGATCCCCACCTCGGTCGGCGGCGGGGTCCACTCGCCCCTGGCCAGCTTGTCGCTGGTGACCCTCAACGGGGTGATGGTTCCGGTCGACGTGCTCCTGATCGTGCTCGCCAGACCGTTCGCCACTCATCGCTGGTTCTACCTCGCCAGCGCCGGTGTCACTCTGGTGGGGACCGGGGGCTGGCTGCTCTTCGGGGAGCAGGCCCCGCTCCTGTTCGCGGCTCTGATCGGGGTGGGGGTCGCGATGAACTTCGCGGGGCTGCTCGCCTATCCGGCGATGGTTGCGGCTCCCACCCGGGTGGCATCGCTCACCGCTGCCATGCTCACCGTCGGCTACGCGGGAGCCTTCTTCGGTCCCTTCTTGGGCGGGTTGGCCCTGGACCTGGGCGGCGGTCGCCAAGCTCCATTCATCCCGATCACCCTGGCCGCGGCGGTGATGGTGATAGCTGCCTCGGTAGCGCCGATTGGCCCGCAGCCAGGTCGTCGGGGTGCTTCTGGTGCCCTGGTGTTAGAGGCTAGGTAGCCGGCCGGGCAACCTATCCGCGTGGCGGCCAGGCTGGGTCGTACTTGCTAGGCTGCAGAGCAGTCCAAGTTGGCGATCGAGTTCTGGGAGTGACAGGCCCTTGCCTCAGACCAATCCTTCGACCGGATGGGATGTGGACGACACCCTGCGCATCCGGGTGCGGCGGGTCGGCCCCATCGACAACGCGGCTTACATAGTCTCCTGCCCAGAGACCGGTTCGGCCGTGCTGATCGACGCGGCCAACGAGGCCGGCAAGCTGATCGAGGCGGTGGGTGATCTGGAGCTAGTGGCCATTTTGGAAACCCATGGCCACGCAGATCACTGGCAGGCGCTGGCGGAGGTCCAGACTCAATTCCCGCGCGCCTGGACCGGTGCCCATCCGGCGGACCTCAGGATGTTCCCCGAACCGCCTCCGGCCCGCTCCCTGGAACACGGCCAGGCGGTGGAGTTCGGCCAGCGCCAGCTGCAGGTGATGGCCACCCCGGGGCACACCCCGGGCAGCATCTGCTTCTACCATCCAGGCTTTCTCTTCACCGGAGACACCCTCTTTCCCGGGGGACCCGGTGCCACCACCCCGCCACTTGGCGACTTCCCGACCATCATCGAGAGCATTCGTACCCATCTGATGCCTCTGCCGCCCGAGACGGTGGTGTTCCCGGGACACGGCGGCCCCACCTCGATCGGCGCCGAGGCTCCCCACTTCCCGGAGTGGGCGGCGCGGGGCTGGTGAGCTAATCCGAAGCCCCAGCAGTCAATTCGGAGCCATCAGCGCCGGTCAAAGAGACCCGGCTGATCTTGGTGGATGAAGCTGCGTCGATGGTGGAGACAGATGCCGTGGCGGGAGATGGCGCCCAGGTGATGGGGCGTCCCATAGCCCTTGTTTCGTTCCCAGCCGTAGTGGGCGTATTGGGGGTGGAGCTGACGCATCAGCCGGTCGCGGAAGACCTTGGCCACGATCGAGGCGGCCGAGATCGCCGGCACCAGGCGATCGCCACCAATCACGCTGCGATACCGGTGCCCGGTCCTGATCACCAGGTTGCCGTCGACCAGGTACTCCTGGGCGACCACCTGCTCGATCAGCCGCTCGAAGGCTATTCGGTTGGCCCAGCCAACCCCCCGGTCATCGATCTCGGCGACCTCGATGGCGATCACCTGGAGCGCCAACGCCTCGCGGCGGATCACAGGTTCGATCGTCTCCCGCTGACTCTCTGAGAGCAGCTTGCTGTCGCGGAGAAGGGGATGGTTGAAGTTCGCGGGCAGGACGACCGCGGCCGCCACCAAGGGACCGGCCAGGGCTCCCCGGCCGACCTCGTCAAGCCCGCAGGCATCGGCGTCGACCGGCTGGCAGAGCTGGTGGGCGGCGTACTCGGCCACGCCCGCAGTCTAAGCATCGGCGGCCGTCGGGGAGGCTCGAGAGCGGCCGATATACTCGGCCCCTAGATGACCAGCACCCCATCCGAGCCGGCCAAGACCGAAGGAGCGGCGGGTGAGGGTCGCCGGGACGAGCTCAGGCGGCGCGACTCCGTCGCCCAGCTGGGTGGTCCTGAACGGTACCGGAGCCGGCTTCCCCAGCAGCGCAAGCTGCCGGTGCGGGAACGGCTGCGACTCCTGTTCGATCCGGCGACCCCCTTTCTCGAGGACGGGCTCCTCGCCAACACCGCCTCGCCGGATGAGATGGGTGGGGACGGCGTCGTCACCGGCATCGGAACAGTCCACGGACGGAGAGTCTGCGTGATGGCCAACGACCCGACCGTCAAGGCCGGGTCCTGGGGGCCTCGGACAGTGGAGAAGATCCTGCGCATCCAGGAGCAGTCGGAGCGCTTACAGCTGCCGCTCTGCTATCTGGTCGACTCCGCCGGGGCGCGGATAACCGAGCAGCGCCAGATGTTCCCGGGCCGGCGTCACGCGGGGCGCATCTTTCACAACCAGGTTCGCCTCAGCGGCCAAATTCCCCAGCCCTGCGTGCTTTTCGGACCAAGCGCCGCCGGCGGGGCCTACATCCCCGCCTTCTGTGACGTCACCTTTATGGTCGATGGCAACGCGTCGATGTACCTGGGCTCCCCGCGGATGGCGGAGGAGGTGGTCGGCGAGCAGGTCTCGCTGGAGGAGATGGGCGGGGCTCGGATGCATTGCACGGTGAGCGGCTGCGGTGACCTGCTCTCACCCGACGAGGTGTCGGCCATCGAATCACTCCGTCGCTACCTCTCCTTTTTCCCATCCAGCTGGCGGGGAGAGCCCCCGGCGGCGGCGACCCGGCAGCCGGCCAGCCACGCCGACATCGGAGCACTGCTTCCGTCCGAGTCGACCAAGGGGTATGACATCCACCTGGTGCTCGAAGCGCTCCTGGATGGTGGATCGTTCTTCGAGATCAAGGAGCTTTACGCCAAGGAACTGGTCTGCGGGTTGGGCCGGCTGGGCGGCCGCGCCGTGGGGGTAGTCGCGTCCCAGCCTGAGCACCAAGGTGGGGTGCTCTTTGTCGATTCCTCGGACAAGGCGGCCCGCTTCATCAGCCTGTGCGACGCCTTCAATGTGCCGCTGGTCTTCTTGGCTGATGTCCCTGGCTTCATGATCGGCTCTGCTGTGGAGCGCGACGGGATCATCCGACACGGCGCCAAGATGATCGCGGCCCTCAGCTCGGCCACTGTCCCGCGCCTCTGCGTCGTGCTCCGTAAGGCCTATGGGGCCGGGCTCTATGCCATGAGCGGTCCCGCCTTCGAGCCTGAGGCCACCCTGGCCCTACCGACCGCGGAGATTGCGGTGATGGGACCAGAGGCTGCCGTCAACGCGGTCTACGCCAATCGCATCGCCGCCATGCCGGAGGCGGAGCGGCACGACTTCGTGGCCAAGCTGCGGGCCGAGTACGTCGAGGACGTGGACATCTTCCAGCTTGCCTCCGACCTGGTCCTGGACGCCGTCGTCGACCCGGTCGACCTGCGCGACCAACTGATCTGGCGGCTGGCGGCGGCGGCTGGCCGCCACCGCTCTGGTCCAGAACGCCACCACGGAGTGTTTCCTGTCTGATGATTTCGAGTGACGGGATCGGACCTGAGTCGCCGCTGCTGCTGATCCCGGGCCCCACCCCGGTGCCTCGAAGGGTGCTCGAGGCGCTAGCCCAACCGACTGTGGCGCACAACAGCGCTGGCGCCGCTGCCGACCTCCAGCGGGTCCAGCTGGGGGTGCTGCGCTCCCTGGGTTTCGATGGAGAGCCGGTTGACGAGCCTCCGTCAGTCCAGGTCACCGCCGGCAGCGGGACTTCGGCGATGGAGTCCGCCTTGGTCAACACGGTTGCCCAGGGTGAGAGCGTGGTGGTGGTCAGTCACGGCTTCTTCGGCGACAGGTACGCCGCCATCGCCAGGGCTCATGGCGCCAAGGTGGAGGAGGTCAGGTGCGAGTGGGGGGAGCAGGTCCCGACCGAGGCGGTTGAGCGGGCTCTGGCTCAGACCGGTGCCAAGGTGCTCACCGTCACTCATGTCGACACCGCCAACGGGGTCGAGTCACCCTTCTCGGAGTACGCCCGGGTGGCCCGGGCTCACGGCGCGCTCCTGATCCTGGACGCCGTGGCCAGCCTGGGGGGAATGCCCATCCCGATGGCGGCAGACGGGATCGACGTGGTGATCACCGCCTCCCAGAAGGCTCTGGCCATGCCTCCGGGGCTAGCGATCGTGGTGGCCAGCCAGCGGGCCTTGGAGCGCCGGCGGCAGCTGGGAGGTGGGGTCAGCTACTTCCTGGACTGGCTCAATTGGCTGATGCCGATGACGGACCCGACCGCCCACTATTTCGCCACCCTGCCCACCAACCTGATCGCCGCCGCGGACGTCGCGATCGAGATCGCCGAGGGCGAGGGTTGGCCGGTGCGATTTGCCCGCCACCGCCAGATGGCCCGGGCTACCCGCAGAGGTTTGCGAGCGATCGGGCTCAACACGGTAAGCGGGGACGAACTCCTCGGAACTACCGTGTCAGCCCTGAGGGTCCCGAACGGAATAACCGCTTCAGACCTGCGCTTCGAGGTGGCCAAGGAAGGGGTAGCCATCGCGGGCGGACTCGGGGATTGGGGCCAGAGCGCGATCCGGATCGGACACATGGGCGCGACCTCGCTGCCGGAGCTGTTGACCGGGGTCGCAGCCCTCGAGCTGGCTCTGCTGCGGCTGGGCGCCCCAGTGGAGCGGGGAGCCGGGGTCGCGGAGCTGCTCTGCGGCTGGGAGGCCGAGGCCGTCCCCTAGTCGGGATCTACTCCGGCAGGGTGCTCGACCAAACGCCGCACCACGGGCGCGGAATCACGTCCCGATCAGGTAGTGAATTCCCGCTTCGATGAATGAGGCATCGCTGGGGTCGGGAGTGTGGCCCCCGGTGAGATCCTCTTCCAATTGCTGGACGATGAAGGAGACGCACAGCTCAGTGTCCAAGGGCTCCGTCTGCTTCTTGAACCGGTGGAAGTCGACCTCTGCCGTGTCCACTCGGGAGGGAGTAGTCGTCCAGCAAAAGCAGATCGAGAGCTGTGGGGCGAATCGGTCGCCAGCCATGGCAGCGGAGATGAACCGAAAGTCGCGGTGAAGAGGGGGGTGAGCCAACAACGGTGCCGTCCGGGGTCCGACTCTGGGAAAGGCGAAGGTGAGTCGACGCCTCGCTGAGTCGACGACTTCGTCGTCGAACTTCCGGGATGTCATCACGAAAAGCTCCAGCCTGGGTCGGCGGCGGTCGCCGGCGCTCTGCCTCCACCAACCGTTACCGAAGCCCCGCGCGATCGTAGCAAGGACTTCGCCTGAAGTCGGCCGAGCCGACCTAGAATCCCCATCCGAGTATGTCCCATGAGAGCGGGGCGCCGCCGCCAATAGTGACGCGCCGGTGGGCGACAGACGGTCCCACCGTGTTCCTGCTGGCGGTGGCCATCCTGGGCTTCGCCGCCTTTACCCAGCCGCAGTTCGACCCCGACTTCTGGTGGAGCCTGCGGGTGGGGCTGGACATCCTGGCCAAGGGAGTGCCCCAGCACAACGACTACACCTTCACCGCCGCGACCCATCCCTTCATCGTCCAGGAATGGGGCTCGGAGGCGATCTATGCCCTGCTCTATCGGGCGTTGGGGATGACTCCGGTGATCCTGCTCATGGCGCTGGTCACCTGGGTGGGGTTCGCGTTCGGGGTGATGCGAGTCAACCGTCCCGGGCTCTCGCGCTGGATCCTGGCCCTGGGTGCGGTGCTGGTGATCATCTCCGGGCTGCAGATCTGGGGGCCTAGCCCCCAGATGTTCACCTTCGGCCTTCTCGGCATCCTGCTGGTGTTTCTGGACGTCTACCGGCGGCGGCCGACCCGCTGGTTATTGGCCTGGCTGATCCCCCTCTTCGTGGTCTGGGGCAACCTGCACGGAGGCTTCGTGGTCGGGTTGGGGGTGATCGCGGTCTTCCTGGCCGGTGAGGTGATCAGCACCTTCCTGAAGGATGAGAAGTCCCTCTCGATACGGCAGCTGGTCGATCTGGGGGTGGGGCTGGTGGTCTCGGGACTGGCGGCCATGGTCAACCCAAATGGCTGGGGTCTCTACCTGTACCCGATCCACCTGCTGCTAAGTCCGGTGGCCCAGGCCAACCTCGACGAGTGGCAGCCCCCCAATTTCCACGCGTTGGCCTCGGTACCGGTTCTGGTCCTGCTGCTGAGCACGGTTTTGGTGGCCCGTTGGGCCAAGCACACCAGGCCCGCCGACCTGCTGATGGCGGCGGCCGGGACGGTCCTGCTCCTCTATGCGGTGCGCGACATTCCCCTCTTCGCGATCATGGTTCTGCCGCTCTGGAGCGACGGTCTCCAGGGGCTGGTCGACCACGTCCGGACCGCCCGCAAGATGGCGCCTCCGCGCCGGCGACGTCCCGCCCCCCGATGGTTCGTGGCAGCCGTCCTGCTGCTGGTGGTCGTGGCCAGCGCAGTCAGAGTGTCTGCCCAGCTCAACAATCCCGACGACCATCTGGAAGGGTCCAGCTACCCAGTCCAGGTGGGGCGGGTCATCTGCGACGGTCCCACCGCCAGGGTCTTCACACCATACGGCAGTTCCGGCTGGCTGCTCTACCGGCTGGATCCTCGCGATCCGGCTGGCCGCGACTGTGCGCCCGACCGGCTGTTCATCTTCGGAGAGGTGGATCTGATGGGGTCCAAGGTTCTGACTCAGTACCTGACCGTGGTTTCGGCTTCGTCGGGGACGATGGCGATCCTGCGCCACTACCGGGTCAGTCTGGTCTGGCAGGGGCGGACCGCTCCATTGACTCAGCTGCTACAGCGGCAATCCGGCTGGACCTGTGTTTACGCCAACAAACAGAACGTGCTCTACGCCAGTCCAGGGCACGCCTCCGGGTGGAGCGCGTCGCGAGCGGAGTGTCCTAGCTGAGCCGAGGCGGCCTGTGTGACCGGAGTGGGGCAGCCCAGGGAGCCAAGTCGAGCCTGCTGGATCCCCAGGCTTGGCCCGGGCAGAGCTATGGCGAACTGCCCCCGGGGTGGGTAGACGGCGGTGGCCAGGAGGGGCGGGTGACTCAGCCCAGGTTCATGTCGGCGTACCTCTCTCGGAGCAGCTTCTTGTCGAACTTCCCCACACTGGTCTTGGGCACCTCGTCCAGGAAGACGATCTCATCCGGCAACCAGAATGAGGCGACCCGGGGACGCAGGAATTCCAGGAGTTCCGCCTTGGTCAAGGTCTCCCGGTGCTCTGGCCGGGCCACCACGAACCCCACCGGCCGCTCCGCCCAATGGGAGTGAGGAAACCCCACCACCGCTGCCTCCTGGACCTGGGGATGGGCCATCAACTCGCCTTCCAGGGTGACCGAAGAGATCCACTCGCCCCCGGACTTCACCAGGTCCTTGGTGCGGTCCACTATCCGGACGTAGCCCTCTGCATCGATAGTGGCCACGTCCCCGGTGCGGAACCATTGGTCGGCAGTGAATCGACCATCGCGGTCTTGGGGGTCGTGATAGTAGGCCCGGGCAACCCAGGGCCCCCGCACCTGGATCTCCCCTGGCGTCTTCCCGTCGGCAGGGCACTCCTCTCCCGTGTCCAGATCAGCTAGCCGCAGGTCGACCCCGAGAGCAGGGATCCCCTGTTTGGCCCGGAGCAGAAGCAACGCCTCCTCGGACTGATCGCGGAGGTTGGGTTTGACGAAGTTGACCGTTCCAACCGGGGAGGTCTCGGTCATGCCCCAGGCGTGGACCATGTTGAGTCCGTGCCGGTCGAATCCGGCGATCAGCGACGCGGGAGCAGCCGAGCCGCCACAGATGATCTTCCGCAGGTGGGGAAGGGGAGTTGGTTGCTGGTCCAGGTGGTTGAGCAGGCCGCCCCAGATGGTGGGCACCCCGGCGGTCACGGTGACCGACTCGGTCTGAAGCTGGCCCAGCAGGTGGACCGGATCCAGGAAGCGGTCGGGCAGCACCAGCTTGGTGCCAAATCCGATGGCGGCATGGACCAGGCCCCAGGCGTTGACGTGGAACATCGGCACCACCGGCAGCAGGGCGTCGTCATACGAAAGCCCGATCCAGCCAGCGGTGCCCGCCGAGGCCGCGTGGAGGTAGGAGGAACGATGGCTGTAGACCACTCCCTTGGGCCGGTCGGTGGTTCCCGACGTATAGCTCATGGCAGCCGCCTGGCGCTCGTCCAGAATCGGCCAGTCGCCGCCTGGGTCGCTGGCCGCCAGCAGCTCTTCGTAGTCGATCGTCTCCGGCAGGCCGGCGACGTCAGTCTCGCCCTCGCCCATCAGCACGACCAGCCGCACCAGGGGGACGCGGTCGGCGACCTTCTGGAGCAGGGGGAGGACGCTCCGCTCGCAGAAGATCACCTGGTCTTGGGCGTCGTTGATCACGAAGGCGAGGTCGTCAGGGAAGAGTCGGATGTTGAGGGTGTGCAGGACTGCGCCCTTGCCGGGGATCGCGAAATAGCACTCCAGGTGCTGGTAGGTGTTGAAGGCGAAGGTGCCAACCCGGTCGCCGGGACCCACGCCCAGTCGGTCCAGGGCTCGGGCCAGCCGCTCGGTGCGCTCACCGAAGCCAGCGAAGGTATAGCGATGAGGCTCACCCTCAGCCCTCTCAGTGACGATCTGCTGGTCCCGGAAGTAGCGCACTCCGTGCTGGAAAAGATGGGTCAGGGTCAGCGGATAGTCCATCATCAGACCGTCCATCGGGCACCTCCTTGTCGCTCACCCATCGCCCTGCTCCCCACCGCTGCACCGGGGCCGGTGAGCCAGCGGCTAGGGATAGATGCCGCGCACTGAGGTCGCGTCTGCGACCCGCTTTACCGCCAGACAGTAGGCGCCCATTCGCAAGGTGGTCGAGTGCTCCTGGGCCAGCTCGTCGACCTGCTCGTAGGCCCGCTCCATGATCCGGGTCAGCCGCCCATTTATCTCGGATTCCTCCCAGAAGAAGGACTGCAGGTCCTGGACCCACTCGAAGTAGGAGACGGTTACCCCCCCCGCGTTGGCGAGGATGTCCGGCACCAGGGTCACTCCGCGCTGATGGAAGACATCGTCGGCCTCGGGAGTGGTCGGACCGTTGGCGGCCTCGACCACCACCCGGGCCTGCACCCGAGCGGCGTTGTCCATGGTCAGCTGGTTCTCCAGGGCGGCGGGGATGAGGATGGTGACCGGCAGCTCGAGCAGCCCGGCATTGGTGATCTCGTTGGTGGCCCCCGGGAAACCGGTCACCCTGCCGGTGGTCCTGACGTGCTCCATCAGAGCCGGGACGTCCAGTCCCTGGGGGTTGTGGATGCCGCCGAAGACGTCTGAGACGGCGACCACCTTGAAGCCCTGCTGGTGGAGCAGCTCGGCGCTGACGCTGCCCACGTTGCCGAAGCCCTGGATCGCGACGGTGGACTGGCCGGGATCTATCCCGAGCCTGCGGCAGGCTTCCAGGGTCACCACCATCACCCCCCGCCCGGTGGCCGAGGGACGCCCCTCCGAGCCTCCGATCGAGAGCGGTTTCCCGGTCACTGTGGCCGGGACCGAGTAGCCCTTCTCCATCGAGATGGTGTCCATGATCCAGGCCATGGTCTGCTGGTTGGTGTTGACGTCGGGGGCGGGGATGTCGGACTCGGGTCCGATCAGGATGGAGATCTCGCTGGCGAAGCGCCGGGTCAGGTTCTCTAATTCGTGGAGGCTGAGCTGGCTGGGGTCGCAGATCACCCCGCCCTTGGCACCACCGTAGGGGAGGTTGGTCACCGCACACTTCCAGCTCATCCACATGGCCAGGGCCTTGACCTCGTCCAGGCTGACCTCAGGGTGGTAGCGGATGCCGCCCTTGGCGGGACCCCGGGTGAGGTTGTGCTGCACCCGGTAGCCGGTGAAGATCCGGATGGTGCCGTCGTCCATCCGGACCGGGAAGTTGACGGTCAGTTCGCGTCGGACCTCACGCAGCACCTGGCGCATACCCTCGTCAAGCCCCAGGATGCTGGCCGCCTGATCGAATTGCCGCTGGGCGGTCACGTAGGGGTTGGCAGCGGCCGTCGGGGAAATCGCCGTCAGGACGCCTTCTGCCATCAACCGCCTCCTAGTGACGCAGTAATTGTGCTCGCGGCTGGCCAGATTCGGACTGGCGGTAGGTTGACCTGATCTCGGCCGGTCTGTCAAGCCGGGTAGCCGCCTCCCTCGGTGAGCGATGAGCCATCGGGTCGGGCCTCAGCAATCGCATCTGGACCGGCGATGAGCCGTCCCCCTCCCCGGAGCGCGGCGAGGAGCGCTGCGGCCACTGTCATGGCCGCCAGGAAGTAGGCCGCCGCCACCAACCCCTTGCCGGCGAGCGCTGGCGAATGGGCGTGGCTGGTGGAGATCCCCGCCGCCAGTCCGAAGACCAATCCGGTGAGCGCCACCCCCATGGCGGTTCCCATCCCCCGGGTCATGTTGAGGATGCCGCCGGCCATGCCGAAATGGCTGCGCTCCACCGAGCCCATGATCGCCGCGTTGTTGGAGGGGATGAAGACTCCCAGACCGATACCCACCCCGACCAACTCCACCAGCAACAGTCCGCCGCTGCTGGGGTGGAGTGCGATCGCCAGTAGGCCGACGGTGGCAAGCATCATGCCTCCGACTGTGAGCGGCCTTGCCCCCAGGCGGTCGGCCACCGCCCCGGCGATTGGGGCCGTCAGCCCCAGGGCCAGCGGCAGGGTGAGCAGGCGGAGACCGGCGGCATCGGGGCTCAGGTGGCCGGCGAACTCCAGGTAGAACGAGAAGACGAAGAGACAGCCGAAGAGGACCAGGTTCGACAGCAGCCCGCTGGCGATCCCGAAGCTGAATGTCGGGCGACGAAAGATTCCCAACCGCATCATCGGGGCCGGCGCCCGAAGCTCCCAGGCGATGAAGCCAGCCCCTACCAGCAAGGCGGCGGCGAGGTTGACCAGCACGTAGGCCGAGCCCCAACCCGCCTCATCTCCGAAGGAGAGGGCCAACAGCAGCGTGCTGACGGTGATGACGAAGAGGACTAGCCCCAACCAGTCGACCGGCTCCCGCTGGGCCAGGAACCGGCTCCTGGGTAGCAGGAACCAGCCCAGACCGAAGCCGATCAGGCCCACCGGCACGTTGACCAAGAAGATCAGCCGCCAACCCCCCAGGACCAAGAGCAGTCCGCCCACCGCCGGACCCAGGCACAAGCCCAGGGCCTGAGCCGCTCCCTGGACGCCGATCCCTCGGCCTAGCTTGTCGCGGGGCATGGCCTGGACGATCAGGGCGACGCTGTTGGCCTGGAGCATGGCCGCGCCCAGGCCCTGGAGGACCCGGAAGATGTCCAGGGTCAGCAGGTTCGGGGCCAGCCCGCAGAGCCCGCTGCCTAGGATGAAGATCCCGAAGCCGTAGATGTAGAGGAGCTTGCGACCAACCATGTCGGCGAATCGCCCGATGGCGGTGACCAAAGCGATCACGGTCAGCAGGTAGGCCAAGGAGACCCACTCCACGGCGCCCAAATTGCTGTGGAAGTACGACTGCAGGGTGGGCAGGGCGATGATCACGATGCTGGAGTCCAGCTGGCTCATGAAGGCCCCGATACAGACGGCGCCCAGCACAAACCAAGGGGCGTTGGGGTGGGCGGCGATCCTGGCTGGGCGCCGGGGCTCGACCAGGAGTTTGTGCCAACCGGTGGCGGGCCGCTCAGGTGGCAGCCCCGACGAGGAGTCCGCGGCACCCATCGCGGTCTACTCTAGCCGCCCGGCGGCGACCCTCCATGGCCTCGGCCCCGCCTCCGCTTCCCGGATAGCTGTCTCCCGGGGGCTCGCCTCCTGGGCCACCCAGATCTCATAATCTCCGGAATGGCCGCACCGGTTGCGCTGGAGGTGGAGGTTGACCGCGCGCGCGGCCTGATCGAGGGAGGAGCCCCGCTGCTGGACGTGCGGGACGCCGATGAGAGAGAGCGCCTGCGCATCGCTGGCTCTCTCTGGATCCCCATAGAGGAGCTCAGCTCGCGCTGGCGGGAACTGCCTCGGGAGGGGACGCTGGTGGTTCAGTGCGCGGCCGGGTCGCGCAGCTTCTGGGCCACCAAGTTTCTGCGGGAGAAGGGGCTGGTGGCGACCTCCATGATCGGGGGGATCAGTGAGTGGCACGCCCACGGACTGCCGACCCTGGCCGGGACCGAGCCCAGGTCCAGAAGTACAGGTTCAGGCCGCTAGGCAGGGGCACGCTGAGACCGGGCGGGGTGGTCGGTTGCTCTGAAGGCGACCTTCCCAATCGCGCGGGTGGGGTGTAGGTGAGAGCATGGGGGTAGATGGCACGTGATCTGCAGGAGCGACCGGTGAGCGGCACTCCGACGCTGCCTCAGGCCGGTAGTCAACTCGACAATCTCTGCATCAACACCATCCGTACGCTGGCCATCGACGCGGTTGAGAAGGCCAAGTCGGGCCACCCCGGGCTGCCGATGGGAATCGCCCCAGCCGCCTACGTGCTCTGGACTCGCTTTCTGCGGCACGACCCCAGCGATCCCCAGTGGCCGGATCGGGATCGCTTCGTGCTCTCTGCCGGGCACGGCTCGATGCTCCTCTACGCCCTGCTCCACCTGACTGGCTACGACCTGCCTCTGGAGCAGCTGCAGCAGTTCCGGCAGTGGGGTTCGCTGACGCCGGGCCATCCCGAACGGGGGCTTACCGCGGGCGTCGAGGTCACCACCGGGCCGCTGGGCCAGGGATTTGGCAACGGAGTTGGGATGGCCATGGCCGAGCGCTATCTGGCAGCCTGCTACAACCAGCCCGATCACCTGATCGTTGACCACCGGACCTTCGTGTTGTGCAGCGATGGCGACCTGATGGAGGGGATCAGCTCGGAGGCGGCCTCCCTGGCCGGCCACCTGGGCCTCGGTAAGTTGATCTACCTCTACGACGACAACCACGTCTCTTTGGACGGACCCACCTCACTGTCGTTCTCTGAGGACGTCGAGGCCCGGTTCAGCGCCTACGGCTGGCAGGTGCAGCGGGTCGAGGACGGCACCTTGGACCTGGAGGGAATCGCGGGCGCGATCCAGAGCGCCATCGACGACGAGAGCCGACCCTCCTTGATCGCAATTCGGACCCATATCGGCTACGGCGCGCCGCACAAGCAGGACACCAACGCCGCCCACGGATCGCCCCTCGGGGCCGAGGAGGCCGCCGCGGCCAAGCGAGCCTACGGATGGGACCCTGGCGTCACCTTCTTCGAACCCGAGGAAGCACTGGACCACTTCCGGGAGGCCAAGGCGAAGGGCGCCGCCCTCAGCCAGCAGTGGAACGAGCGATTCTGCAGCTGGAGCGAGGCCTTTCCCCAGCTCGCCTACGACTGGCGAACCGCGATCTCAGGCGAGCTGCCGGCCGGCTGGGAGGAGGTGTTGCCCTCCTGGGACGAGGACTCTGAGCCGCTGGCCACCCGCATCGCGGGTGGAAAGGCGCTGGTGGCTCTCGCGGAGCGGATCCCCTGGATCGTGGGCGGGGACGCCGACCTGTCGGAGTCGACCAAGACCGGGATTCCCGGCGGTGGCGACTTTGACGGCCGGACCGGGGTGGGCCGGAACCTCCACTTCGGAGTTCGAGAGCACGCCATGGGCGCCGCCTGCAACGGCATCACCGCCCACGGCGGTCTTCGTACCTACAGCGCCACCTTCTTCACCTTCTCTGACTACCAACGGCCGTCGGTCAGACTCTCGGCGCTCTCCCACCTCGGGGTGGTCTGGGTCTACACCCACGACAGCATCGGGCTGGGCGAGGACGGCCCCACCCACCAGCCGGTCGAGCATCTGGCCGCGCTCCGGGCGATCCCTAATTTGGTGGTCCTGCGCCCGGGAGACGCCAACGAGTCCAGCTGGGCCTGGGCGGCGGCCCTGGAGCGGGTTGCCGGCCCGACCGCGCTGGTCCTCTGCCGGCAGAACCTGCCGGTGCTCAAGGGCACCAAGCAGCTGGCGGCCACCGGGGTCTCCCGGGGCGCCTACGTGCTCGAGGAGGCCGAGGGCGGGGAGTGCCGGAGCCTGCTGATCGGCACCGGCAGCGAATTGTCGATCTGCGTCGCCGCGCGGGGGCTGCTTCAGGAGCAGGGGGTGCCGACCCGGGTGGTCAGCATGCCATCGATGGAATTGTTCGCCCAGCAGCCCCTGGAGTATCGGGAGGAGGTGCTGCCCCCTTCGGTTCGGAAGCGGGTGGCGGTGGAGGCGGGGGTTGACCAGCCGTGGTGGCGCTGGGTTGGCGACCAGGGCGCGGTGGTGGGAGTCAATCGCTTCGGGGCGTCCGCGCCGTATCAGACTATATATGAGCATCTGGGGTTGACGCCCTCGGCCGTGGCCGAGCGGGTGCAGCGCCTGCTGGCCGGTTCCGGAGGTGAGCAAGGTGGGTGAGAACGCGCTGCAGCGACTGGCAACTGAAGGTCAGAGCGTCTGGTACGACAACCTGAGCCGCGATTTGCTGCGCCGGGGAGAGCTTCGACGCCTGATCGGTCTGGGGGTGCTCGGGGTGACCGTCAACCCGACCATCTTCGAGAAGGCGGTCTCTGAGGGGGACGCCTACGATGACCAGATTCGCGAGCTGGCCCTGGCGGGTCGCTCCACCGAGGAGATCTACGACCAGCTGATCGTCGATGACGTGCGCAGCGCCTGCGACGAGTTGCTGGCGACCTACCGGGAGACCGCAGCCCGCGACGGCTACGTGAGCCTGGAGGTGTCTCCCGCTCTGGCCCGCGACGCTCGTAACACAGTGGCCGCAGCCGGCCGCTACTGGGCCGCGGTGGACCGGCCCAACCTGCTGATCAAGATCCCGGCCACGGCGGAGGGGGTGGGGGCGATCGAAGAGGCCCTCTTCCAGGGCTTCAACGTGAACGTGACCCTGATCTTCGCGGTGGCCCGCTACCGGGAGGTGATGGAGGCCTACTGCCGCGGCCTGGAGCGCCGGCTGGAGGCCGGACTCTCCGTCGAACGGCTTCGCTCGGTGGCCAGCTTCTTCGTGAGCCGGGTCGACACCGAGGCGGACTCCCAGTTGGACGCCCTGGCCGGGCACGCCGAGGGCGAACGCCGCCAGGAGCTCGAAGCTGCTCGGGGCAAGGCGGCAATCGCCAACGCAGCGGTTGCCTATCAGGCCTTCCTGGAAGTCTTCCACGGCGACCGCTTCCAGAAGCTGTCAGCGGCCGGTGCCCAGGTGCAGCGTCCCCTCTGGGCCAGCACCAGCACCAAGAACCCGGCCTATCGGGACGTCCTTTACTGCGAGCAGCTGATCGCCCAGGAGACCGTCAACACCATGCCCCCGAGTTCGATCGAGGCCTTTTTGGACCACGGCGAGGTGCGGCCCACCCTGGTGGGGCACATCCCCGAAGCCGGCTCCGATCTGGCGCACATGCGCGAGTTGGGGGTGGACATCGACCAGGTCACGGCCGTGCTGGAAGTCAAGGGAGTCGAGAGTTTCTCCGCCTCCATGGACAAGCTGCTGGCGGAGGTTGGAGCCAAACGGGCCAGCTTCGCCGGCCAGGGACTCGTCGCCTCGCCCCGTACCCAGGTCAGTTCGACTGTGATCCTGGCCCAGGTGGAGGCCGGCACCGCCGGCCACGCGGTGGCCGAGGCAGCCAGCCAGCTCCAGAGTTCCAATGCCCCAGCTCGGCTGCGGGACCGGGACACCACCCTCTGGCCGGGCGACGAGGCCAGCCGCCAGGCGATGGGGGAGCGGATGGGCTGGTTGGACGAACCCCAGCGCCAGCGGAGCTCAGTCGCCGGACTGCACAGCTACTCCAGCTGGGTGCGCGACCAGGGCTTCACCCATGCGGTGTTGGTCGGGATGGGGGGCAGCAGCCTCTGCCCCGAGGTGCTGCGCCAGACCTTCGGCGTCCGGCCCGGCTACCCCGACCTGATCGTGCTCGACTCCACCGATCCCGACCAGATCCAGTCGGTGGTCGATCGGATCGACCCGGCCCGCACCCTGCTGGTGGTGGCCTCCAAGAGTGGTGGAACCACCGAGACCCTCGCCCACTGCAGCTTCTTCCACAGCCGCTGGCAGGCCGCGCTCGGAGACGGGGCCGGCGACCATTGCGTCGCCATCACCGATCCTGGCACTCAGCTGGAGAAGCTTGCCGACGATCTCAAGTTTCACCAGGTGTGGTCAGCCAACCCGGCCATCGGGGGGCGCTACAGTGCGCTCTCCGACTTCGGCATGGTTCCGGCGGCGACCATGGGCATCGACGTCGACCAGCTCCTGGCGGGCGCAGTCTCCATGTCGGAGGCCTGCTTCCCCGAGGGCTCGGAGTCGGCCGATCGCAACCCCGGAGCCCAGCTGGGAGCGGTCCTGGCGGGCTGTGCCTCGGTCGGCCGCGACAAGGTGACCATCCTGGCGCACCCGGCCCTCTCCGAACTGCCCACCTGGATTGAGCAGCTGCTGGCAGAGTCCACCGGCAAACTGGGCAAGGGGCTGGTGCCGGTCGTGGGCGAGCCCCAGGCTGAGCCGCGCGAATACGGTGGTGACCGGCTGTTCGTCTACCTGGAGCTGGAGGGCAACGGGGCTGACCCTAGCACCGAGAGCTGGCTTGCCGAGATCGGCCGGGCCGGCCATCCCGTGGTGAGGGTACCGACCGCCCACCTGCTCGACCTGGGCGCTGAGTTCTATCGCTGGGAGGTCGCCACCGCTCTGGCGGGCACGCTGATCGGCATCGACCCCTTCGATCAGCCCAACGTTCAGGAGAGCAAGGACAACACTGCCCGGCTGCTGGCGAGTTGGGAGAAGGACGGCCGGCTGCCGGAGCCAGCCATCGACCTGATCGATGGCGCGGTCAGGGTGGCGGGGGCCCCTGGGGCGGCCAGCCTGGAACAGGCGATCCTGGGGTGGCTCGATGGTTTGGGGCCGCCTTGGTACGTCGGGGTGATGGCCTACCTGCCGATGCGACCTGACCATCCCGCCGACGCTCTGCTGATCGCGAGGTTGCGGGCGGGACTGCTGCGGGCCACCGGCTGCGCCACCACCTTCGGCTACGGGCCCCGGTTCCTCCACTCCACCGGCCAGCTTCACAAAGGTGGCCCGGAGACCGCGGCCTTCCTCCAGATCACCGGGGTGCACCACGCCGACCTGGCGATTCCCGAGCGGCCCTACACCTTCGGGCTTCTCCAGCAGGCCCAGGCGCTCGGCGACTACCAGGCTCTCACCCAAAGGGGGCGACGAGTCCTGCGGGTCAGGTGTGAGGATGTTGGGCGGGGCCTGGAGCAGCTGACCCAGGTGGTCGAGCGGCTGCTGGCGCCCGTCGCCAACTGAAGGCACAGTGAGCGCGAGCGAGGGGCTGTCCGAGCCCCAAATCCGGGTGCTCCCCGACCCCGAGTCCCTGGCCCGCCACGCCGCCCGGGCGCTGGCTCAGGAGATCCGCGATGCCATCTCAGCCCGAGGTGAGTGTGTGGTGGCACTGCCCGGTGGCGCCACCCCCCAGGAGGCTCTGGAACTGCTGGCTGGGGAGGGCCAGCTGGAATGGGCCCGGACGGTGGTGCTCCCGGGTGATGAGCGGATGGTGGAGCTATCCGATCCGCAGTCCAACGAGGGCATGATCCGGCGCTCGCTGGTCGAGAGGATTCAGGGCGACCGGCCGATGGTTTTGAGCTGGGGAATCGAACCGGGGCTCGGGCCTGAGACGGTCAGCCAGCGCTTCGAGGCAAGCCTCATCGGGGTGGTCCCCTATGTGGATGGCCGCCCTCAGCTGGACATCCTGGCGCTGGGCATGGGCGCCGACGGCCACACCGCGTCACTGTTCCCCGGTCGCGCCTATCCCGAGGAGGCGATGGTCCTGGCCACCCAGCATCCGGACGGCCAGCTGCGGCTCAGCCTGGGACCTCTGGTGCTCCGCTGGGCCCGCCGCACCCACTTCCTGGTCGACGGCGAGGCCAAGGCCGAGACCCTGGCCCAGGTGGTCAAGGGTCCTTACGACCCCATCCGGTGGCCGGCCCAGCTGGTGGTGCGCAACTCACCGGGCTGCGAGATCTGGTGCGATGCGGCAGCTGCCTCGCAGCTGACCGAGGGGGCGGTGTGAACCTCCTGGCCCCGTCGATCCTGGCCGCCGATCTGGCCCACCTCAGCGATGAGGTGGTTGCCTGCCAGGAGGCCGGAGCCGACCGCATCCACATCGACATCATGGACAACCACTTCGTGCCCAACCTGACCATGGGGCCCGACGTGGTGGCGGCCTGCCGTCGCTCCACCTCTCTCTTCCTGGAGGCCCACCTGATGGTGGAGCGCCCCGACGGGTTGATCCCCCGCTTCAGGGCGGCCGGCGCTGACTTGATCACTGTCCACTTCGAGGCCTGCCCGGAACTTCAGCGGACCGTCGATCTGATCCGCTCCGAGGGAGCCAGTCCCGGGGTCGGGATCAGCCCGACAACCCCCTGCGATGTTCTGGTAGATATCCTGCCGGAGATCAGCCTGGCTCTGGTGATGACAGTCGAACCCGGATTCGGCGGCCAGCCGTTCTTGACCCCCACCCTCGACAAGGTCAAAGCCTTGCGGCGCCTGATGGAGGAACGACGACTGAGCTGCGACATCGAGGTGGACGGCGGAGTGGGCCCGGACAACGTGGAGGCCTGCCTGCAGGCTGGGGCCACGGTGCTGGTGGCTGGCACCTCCGTTTTCAAAGCCCAGGGCGGCACCCGGGCCGGGGTCGGATGTCTGCTCGACCTGATGGGCCGTGGCCAACTTCGGGGGCTAGCTGAGGCTTGACCGAGTCCGAGCTCCCGGCGCCGCCAACCACCGGGACCGTGCTGCCGCCTCCGGAACATGCCGAGCTGCCCGCAGAGGCACTCCAGGCCTTTGTCGAGGTGGATCGCAAGTGCGGAGTGTTCATTTTCCCGCAGCTGAATCAGCTCGGGGCCACCCGGGCCGTCGAGGAGTTGGTGGCCGCCGCGGTCTTGCTGGCGGAGAGTGCCAGCGCTGGGGCGCATGCCGAGCTGGCCGAGGGCTATCGAGGTCTCCTCGGGCAAGCCCAGCTGGCCCTAAGAGAGGCGCGCACCGCGGAGGTCCAGCACGAAAGCGAGCATCGGGACCAGCGGCAAAGCGAGGCCCGGCTGGCGGCGGCCCTGTTGAGCGCCAAGTCCCGGCTGCCGGCTGCCCGGATGGCCCGGCTACAGCAGCGGCTGGCTGAGATGGCAGAAGGAGAGGGTGGCGACCGGGTGGCCATGGTGGAGGCGGCGGTAACCGAGTGGGAGCGACTCAGTCAGGTGCGCCAGTCACGGGAGGCCGAGCGTCTGGCCGACCGCGCTCACCTCGCGGTAAGGCCCCGCCAGCAGGAAACCGCTCGCAGCCGCAAGGCCCTGCGCGATCAGGCGAAGGTGGTGGAGCTCGCCCGGGCGTTCAGCCTGTCCGATCCAGAGCCGGAGCCGGAGGTCAGCCCCGAGGGGGCTGATCAGTGACGGACGGTCTCTAGCTCCAGCGATTCGCCTTCCTCGGCCTCGATGCTCACCCAGTCCGGCTGGCCCAACAGGCGGCTCACCTCGACCATGATCCGACCCTGGGCGTCGAAGACGGCGTCCTGCACCCGATCGATGCTGGGTCGGCTGGTGGAGACCACCTGAGCCAGATCCGGGTCCTCCTGCGCAACCTCGGTCTGCCGCAGACGCTCGGTGATCTGGGGTGGCACTACCCGGCGCTCCCTGATCCGGGCGTCCTCGAGGTCAGCCAGGACCCGGTCCAGATGCTCCAAATGAGAGCGGTAGCGGCGCAGGATGCGGGTCCGCGAGAACCCGTCGTGCTGCCGGCGGAGGATTTCGCGACGGGTGGTGCGGAAGCGGTTGTCTCGGTCTGGAGTCATCATTTGGGGGTATTTCCTTGGAGCGCAAGACTCGATGCTGGTCGGCGTCGAGGGTCCCCTGCGCTGGGGTTCTCGATCTTTCCAACGGCGACGGACGCAACCTGGTTACCCGGTGCTCCCCGCCACCTGGCAGCGCGGCAATCACCAGCTGCGCTGATTTGAAGTATACCCGAAATTTGGCGATTTTTCAATGCAAATTTGCAGCCAAAATGGGCTGCTGCTGGAGCTAATTTAGTGATCTAAATGGTTGGCTCAGACGAGTCTCAGCCAGCTCCCGGGGCGGGGCCTCAGCTCAGCTCCTAAACTTAGCTTATGGCAGCCACTCCGGGGACGCGGCGGACCCGCCCCAAGCGGACCGCCAGCCGCCCTGTGGAGGCTGAATTGCCCCTGGGGTTGACCCCTGCCCAGTGCCGGCACATGTACCGCCAGATGGTGCTGATCCGGCGCTTCGAGGAGCATGCGGCCGAGGCATATGCCCAGGCTAAGGTCGGTGGATTCCTCCACCTTTACATCGGTGAAGAGGCGGTCGCGGTGGGAGCCCTCAACGCCGGTCGGGAGGACGACCATGTGCTCGGTCATTACCGGGACCACGGCTACGCCCTGACCCGTGGCTGCGACCCCAAGCGGTGCATGGCCGAGCTCTTCGGCCGTGAGGACGGCCTCTGCCACGGCCGGGGCGGCTCGATGCACCTGGCCGACGCCTCGCGCAATTTCTGGGGCGGTTACGCCATCGTGGGGTCGCACATCCCGATTGGGGCGGGCATGGCATATGCCATGCAGTACCAGCAGCGTGACCAGATCGTGCTCGACTTCTTCGGCGACGGTGCCACCGGCAACGGGATCTTCCACGAGGGTCTCAACATGGCCGCACTCTGGAACCTGCCGATCATCTTCATCTGCGAGAACAACCTCTACGGAATGGGCGCGACCCTGGCCGAGGAGTCCCCGGTCAACGAGATGAAGATCAAGGCCGAGGGATACACCATGCCGTCGGTGCAGTGCGACGGGATGGACGTGCTCTCGGTCTATGCAGCGATCCAAAAAGCGGCCGAGCACTGCCGCAGCGGCCAGGGTCCTTTCTTCGTCGAGGCCCTCACCTATCGGTTCCGCGGCCATTCCATGGCCGACCCTGAGCTCTACCGGGACAAGGCTGAGGTTCAGCGCTGGCGCACCCAGGACCCGATTCCCCGTTTCGGGGAGTTCTGCGTGAAGCACCGGATCTGCAGCCCGAAGGAGTTGGCCCAGATCAACGAGGAGGTGGAGCAGGAGATGCTGGACGCAGTCGCCTTCGCTGACCAGTCGCCCTGGCCAGATCCTGCCGAGGTGGGCCGGGGGATCTACGCCAAGCCGATAGATCCTGAGGCCGGGTTCAGCTCAGCGGTCGTCGACCTCCAGCTACCAGAACTCGAGCCCGAGCCAGAAGTCAAGAAGGCCGGTATCTGAATTGGCGATGGTCAGCTACCGGGAAGCGGTTCGCGGGGCGCTCCGGGACGAGATGCTCCGCGACCAAAGGGTGATCTTGATGGGCGAGAGCATCACCGGCTACGGCGGCTCCTACGCCGTGACCAAGGGGCTGATCGACGAATTCGGGCCGAAGCGGGTGATGGAGACCCCCATCGCTGAAGCCGGAATTGTGGGTTTCGCGGTGGGGGCGGCCATGGGCGGGCTGCTACCGGTGGCCGAGCTGATGACCGTCAACTTCGCCCTCCTGGCGCTGGACCAGATCGTCAACAGCGCCGCCAAATTCCATTACATGTTCGGAGGTCAGTGGTCGGTGCCACTGGTGGTCAGGACCGTCTCCGGGTTCGGTCAGCTGGGCCCCACCCACTCCCAGACCTTCGAGGGTTGGTTCGCCTCGGTGCCAGGCCTCAAGGTGGTGATGCCGGCCACCCCCGCCGACGCCAGGGGTCTCTTGCTGGCCTCGATCAGGGACCCCGACCCGGTCATCTTCATCGAGCACAGCCTGCTGTACAGCACCAAGGGCGAGGTCCCTGAGTCAGCCCCAGACCAGGACGACGAGATCCCCATCGGTAGCGCCAAGGTGGTGCGCCAGGGACACGACGTGACCCTGGTCGGCTACTCCCGGATGCTGCTCCAGGCCCTCCAGGCGGCCGAGGTGCTGGAGCGCGATGACGGCGTCTCTTGCGAGGTGATCGACCTGCGCACCCTGCGACCGGTCGACTACCCGACGGTGGTGGAATCGGTCCGGCGCACTCACCAGCTGGTGCTCTGCGGCGAGGACTGGCGGACTGGCGGATTTGGAGCTGACCTGCTCAGCGAGATCCAGGACCGCTGCTTCGATGACCTCGACGGTCCCATCCAGCGGGTGGCGATGCGCGACATTCCGATGGCCTACTCGCGGCTGTTGGAGAAGGTGCTGGTGCCGACCAGCAATCAGGTGGTGGAAGCGGTCCGGCGGCTCAACTGATGGCTTACCAGGTGACCATGCCCCAGATGGGTTATGACATGACCGAGGGATCGATCAACCGCTGGCTGGTGGAGGAGGGAGCGACGGTGGAGCGGGGCGACGTGATCGCCAGTATTGCCACCGAGAAGGCCGACATCGACATCGAGGCCTACGCCGGGGGAGTGCTCCGCAAGATCCTGGTCCAGCCCGGCTCGAAGGTTCCGGTCGGACAGCCGATCGCGATCATTGCTGATGCCGCGGAGGAGGTGTCTGGGGAACCGGCGGGCGCGGAGCAGCCCCCCGCCGCTGACGGGTCCGGTCCGGCGGTCGAGCAGCCCTTGTCCGAAGACGGCCTGGCTACCCCGTCCGAGGATTCCACTCCAGTGCCGACTGCCGCGGACTCGAGCTCGGGGCCCACTCCCGTACCGGACTGGGCCCAGCAGCTCACTGGACATGCCCCGGAGCCGGTGCCGGCCGGCCGCTCAGCTCCTTCCGGGAGCCGGGTCAAGGCGAGCCCTTTGGCCAGGCGGCGGGCAAGGGAGTTGGGGGTCCAGCTGGAGAGCGTCCAAGCGACCGGCCCAGACGGCCGGATCAAGGCGGAGGATGTGGAGGCGGCCTCGCGGGGTGGTATCAGCCAGCCGGTCGCAGGTCCGGCCGGGGTGGCTCAGCTGATCGACCCGGGTGATCCTTCGGAGCCGTTGCATCTCTCCCGGATGAGAGAGGCGATCGCCCGGCGGATGGCCGAATCCAACAGCACGATCCCCCACTTCCACCTCACAACCGAAGCCCGGATGGGAGCTCTCCTCCAGCTGCGCCAGGAGATGAACCAGCTGGGCGATCCAGACCTCCCCAAGTTTTCGGTTACCGACTTCATCGTCCGGGCGATGGCCCTCACCCTGCAGCGCCACCCGAGCCTCAACGCCGCCTGGATCGGCCAGGGCGTGCGGCGCTTCTCACAGAGCAACATCGCCCTGGCGGTTGCCCTTCCGGACGGCCTGGTGGCGCCGGTGCTGCGGGGCTCTGAGGCGCTGACCTTCGCCGACCTCTCCCGTCAGACCCACGACCTGGCGGCGCGGGCCAAGACCGGTCGGCTGCACCCGGAGGAGCTCTCCGGCGGTCACACCGCGATCAGCAACCTGGGCATGTTCGGAGTGAGTCAGTTTTCGGCCATCATCACCCCCGGCCAGGGCAGCGTGCTGGCGGTTGGAGAGGTGCGCGAGGTACCGGTGGTGGTCGACGGTGAGCTGGTACCAGGGCACCAGCTGGCGCTGACCCTGGCCATCGACCACCGGGTCACTGACGGCGCTCAGGGGGCGGAGGCGCTTGCCTATCTGCGCTGGTTGCTGGAGCACCCGACCGCGTGCCTGGTGTGAGTTGGCCCACCGGGTTGCAACCCCGGCGAGGACAGTCCTGATGAAGGACCTGGCGATCATCGGATCGGGTCCAGGCGGTTACGTGGCCGCGATCCGGGCAGCCCAGCTGGGTATGGCGGTGACCCTGGTCGAGGAAGAGGAGACGCTGGGGGGCGTCTGCCTCAACTGGGGCTGCATCCCATCCAAGGCGCTCTTGCGCAACGCGGAGGTGCTCCATTTGGTCCAGGAGGCCGACCGATTCGGGATCAGCCGTGGCGAGGTGGTGGCTGACTTCGACTCCGCCATCACTCGCAGCCGGGAGGTGGTCGGGAAGCTGGTCCAGGGGGTCGCCTTCCTGATGCGCAAGAACGGGATCGAGGTGGTCCACGGCCGGGCCCGGTTGGTCTCGGAGCAGAGCCTGGAAGTGACTCCCTCCGGCCAGCAGGTGGCCGCCTCCCAGATCATCATCGCCACCGGCGCTCGCCCCAAGCCCCTGCCAGGACTGGTGCCCGATGGCAGAACGGTCTTCACCTCCAGGGAGGCGCTTGAACTTCGCCAGCTACCCAAGAGCTGCGTGATCGTGGGCGGTGGCGCCATCGGGGCCGAATTCGCCTATGTCTACTCGTCCTACGGAGTCGAGGTCACCGTGGTGGAGGCACTGCCGCGCCTGCTGCCCCAGGAGGATGTGGACATCTCCAAGGAGCTGACCCGACAGTTCGAACGCCAGAAGATCGGGGTTCGGACCGGCTCGCTGATCCGGGGCGCGGAGCGGGCGGGCGACGGGTGGCGGTTGCAGTTGGAGAACGGCGAGGTGGTGGAGGGGGATATGGTGCTCACCGCCACCGGGGTCGCTGCCAACGTCGAGAACCTGGGGCTGGAGGAGCTGGGGGTAGCGGTGGAGGGTGGATTCATCAAGGTCGACGACCACCTGCGGACCAATGTCCCGGGGGTCTTCGCCATCGGGGATGTCAACGGCCCACCTCTCTTGGCGCACGCCGCCAGCGCCGAGGGGGTCATCGCGGTCGAGACCGCGGCCGGTCGAGAGGTGCAGCCGCTGGACCCGGTCCAGGTACCCCGCTGCACCTACTGCCAGCCGCAGGTAGCTTCCACCGGACTGACCGAGGAGCAGGCCCAGGAGAGGGGTCACCAGGTGCGGATCGGCAAGTTCCCCTTCAGCGCCAGCGGCAAGGCGATCGCCATGGGTGACACGGTCGGGTTCATCAAGACCGTGGTTGACGCCGAGACCGGCCGGCTGCTGGGGACCCATGCCATCGGGGCCGAGGTCACCGAGCTGCTCCCGGAGATGGTCATGGCCGCCTGGGTCGGGGTCAAGGCCGAGCAGTTCGAGGCCCTGGTGCATGCCCATCCCACCCTGAGCGAGAGCCTCAAGGAGGCCGCCCTGGCGGCCGAGGGGATGGCGATCCACATCTGACCCAGGAGCACCGCCCCCGGGGAAGCCTAGGGTGCGGCGGGCAACCCTGTGATTCGAATCCCGGTGTTGGTGTGATGCAGCCGGTTGAGCCGGACCAGGAAAGGAGTGAGCCCCTCGCTGAACGCAGCGTTGCTCAGGCCACCCCCGTCCACCCCGCGCAGGCCCGACAGTAGATCGACCAGCCGGATCACCAGCGCCTTGGCCGCGGGATGGTCCGAGGTGACGATGACGTCCTCGTCGAGGGTGGTCTCCAACCTACCGAGCAGAGGAGCGCTTACCGTGTGAAAGGCGCCCACCACCAGGGCACCGGGACACATCTGATCGACCTCCTGGGCCGCCGACCCTGCCGCCGGCCTTACCGGGTGGGCCATCCCCTCGCGGAACTCCATTGGCGCGGCGGTGGAGACCAGCACCCGCCCCTGAAGGCGCCCTGCCAGCTGGGTAACCAGCGGTGAGCCCGGCTCGTAGGGCACGGTGAGCAGGGCCAGCTCACCGTACCCGGCAGCCTCGGGATTGCTCCCTCCCCGGACAAATCCGGCCCCCGGTCTCATCTGCTCCTGGATGGCCACGGCAGCTTCTGCCGCCCGCTGGGGGTCCCGGGACCCCAGCACCACCTCCAGGCCCGCCTGTCCCAAGCGGGTCGCCAGTCCCCGGCCCATGGGGCCGGTGCCTCCGATGATCCCGACGCCGCTGGGAGGGAGTGAGGACATGGAGCTCCAGGTGTGGCTTGGGGATGGCGGCCAGAGCCGACCCGACTTTGGGACCTACCATATCGGGACTTGAGTACTGAAGTCGTGGACGTGGATCAGCTGGCCGGCCCTGGGCTGGCGCTCGATGAGACGCACGCCCTGGTGGCGGTCGAACCCGAGGACCTGGAGGCTCTCTGGCGCTCCGATGCCGCGGAGGCTCTCGGCTGGCTGCTCTTTCGCTCGGGCCCGGCCGTGCGTTCGTCGGGAACTCAACCGGACGGCCAGCCGCCGGAGCTGTGGTTCGAGATCGACGGTAGGCGAGTCGCCGCCGAGCTGAGGGAGGCAGCCGGTTGGGGAGAGCAGGGGGTCGCCGCGGTGGCGCTCTTTGAGGTGCGGGCGATCGCTGCCCCGGCGCGTCGGTCGGGCGGCACCGGGCCTGCCACCTGTGGGATCCGGGTTGGCGGCAAGGAGATCGCGGTGGAGCTGCCGGGGGGTTGGGTGGAGCGACTTCGGGCTGCACCCGGGGGCCTGGGCTAACCAGTGTCGGTCGAGCTGAACCAGGTCGCCCCCCAGGCGGGCCGTCTGGAGGCGTCCAGCTTTTCCGGGGTGGTCGGCCAGCAACGGATGAAGCTGGCGCTCTTGCTGGCTGCTGTCGAGCCCCGGATCGGCGGGGTCCTGATCAGAGGTGAGCGGGGCACCGCCAAGTCGACTCTGGTGCGCGCCTTGACCGCGATCCTGCCCAGCCAGGAGCAGGTCTTGGACTGCCCCTACCGGTGCGCTCCAGACGGTCCCTACCAGTGCGATGACTGTGCCGATCGGCTGGCCAAGGGGGAGAAGCTGGAGGTGGTCGTCCGCCCCACCCGGGTGGTGGAACTGCCCCTGGGCGCCTCGGAAGACCGGATCGTCGGATCGATCGACCTGGAGTTGGCGCTCCGGCAGGGTCGGCGGGCCTTCCAGCCCGGGCTCTTGGCTGAGGCCAACCGCCAGGTGCTGTATGTGGACGAGGTGAACCTGCTGGAGCATCACCTGGTCGACGTGCTCCTGGACGCCGCCGCCTCCGGCGTCAATGTGGTGGAGCGGGAGGAGATCTCCATCACCCATCCCTTGCGCTTTGTGCTGGTCGGGACCATGAACCCCGAGGAGGGAGACCTGCGCCCTCAACTTCTGGACCGTTTCGGGCTCTGTGTCGAGGTCGCTGGACTGCGTGGGTTGGACGACCGGGTCGAGGTGATGCGTCGGGAAGCCGAGCCGACATCGCCGCCGGATGGCGACCGCCAGCTGGCCGACCGGCTTCGGCGGGCCCAGCTGCTGCTCGGTCGGCTCGAGACTCCGGAGCTGATTGTCCGGATGGCGGCGGCGATGAGTGTGGACCAGGAGGTGATCGGCCACCGCTCCGACCTGGTCCTGGTGCGTGCGGCCCAGGCTCGGCGGGCCCTCCAGGCCGCTGCCAACGAGTCAGCGGATCCCGCCGCTTTGGTGGTCGATCTGGCCGATCTGGCGGAAGTGGCGGAGCTGGCGCTGGTGCATCGAAGGCGCTCTCTGGGGGGCAACCTGACCGAGGCTCCGGCCGGGATCAGCGAGGCGCCCACGGAGCTGGCGGCCCAGCCCACCGAGGTGGGAACCCCCGACCCCAACCGGGAGTCCGGGCCGTCCGGGGCGGCGACCTTGGAGCTTGGGGACGCGGAGGGAGATGGCTCGCCCCAGGGCGAGGCTGAGGCGTCTGCTGATCTTGGCGGAGCCGCCGAGTCCCGACCGGGTCCAGCGGCCGGCCAGCCGGTCGCGGTGGAGGAGGGCTTCGAGGTGGGGCGGATCCAGCTGCCGCGAGACCGGTTGCGCCGCCGGGGAAGCGGTCGGAGGAGCCAGACCACCTCCAGGGATCGGAGGGGGCGCTATGTGGGTGCCCGAGAAGTGGAGCACCCGACTGACCTCGCCCTCGATGCCACCCTGCGGGCCGCCGCCCCCCACCAGGTCAGCCGACGGGCCCGGGCCGAGCCAGGTGGCAAGCAGCTGCAGTTGGAACCGCAGGACCTGCGCCAGAAGGTGCGCCAGCGCCGGATCGGCAATTTGATCGTCTTTGCGGTGGACGCCTCGGCGAGCATGGACGCCGAGCAGCGGATGGACGCGACTAGGAGCGCCATCTTGGCTCTCCTGAAGGACGCCTATGTGCGCCGCGACCGGGTCTCGCTGATCTCCTTCTCCGGCCGCAGCGCCCAGGTGGTCCTGCGGCCCACTTCGAGCGTGGATCTGGCCGAGCGCCATCTGACCCGGATAGCCGTGGGCGGGACGACCCCGCTCACCCATG